>JANMUE010000037.1:0-17551 GCA_031391205.1 Lysobacterales bacterium
CGGACGCAGAGCCGGGAAAGCGTGCAGCGATCACTCCAACGCGTGGGGCAAAGAGCAAGGCAGGAGAAGCGGGGACGATTCACGTCGCTGCTGCATCACATTACGCTGGCGCTGCTGGACGCAGCGTTCTCGTCGCTGAAGAAGAACGCGGCGGCGGGCATTGATGGCGTGATGTGGCGAGACTACGAGACAGATCGAGCATCGAATCTGCGCAGCCTGCACGAACGCTTGCATCGCGGCACGTATCGACCGAAGGCCTCGCGACGGCAGTACATCCCCAAAGCGGATGGACGGCTACGCCCATTGGGCATCGCGGCGCTGGAAGACAAGATCGTGCAGTCGGCGCTGGTGCGTGTGTTGAACGCTGTGTACGAGGAAGACTTCGTCGGCTTCTCGTATGGCTTCCGACCGGGGCGTGGTCAACACGATGCGCTGGATGCGCTCGCGGTCGGGATGGATCGTGCGAAGGTGAACTGGGTAGTGGATGCCGACATCGAGCGATTCTTCGATACGGTGGACCACGACTGGCTGTTACGGTTCGTGGCGCATCGGATCGGGGACCCTCGGGTCATGAAGCTGATCCGGCTGTGGTTACGCGCCGGTGTCATGGAGGACGGATCGATCAAAGAGACGTTGGAAGGAACACCGCAAGGTGCGGTGATCTCACCGCTACTGGCGAACATCTATCTGCACTATGTGTTTGATGTGTGGGCACAACAGTGGCGTAAACGCCATGCGCAAGGCCGCATGATCGTGGTGCGCTACGCCGATGACGTCGCGCTCGGCTTCTCGCATGAGCAAGAAGCGAGGCAGTTCGTGGCGGCGCTCAACGAGCGGCTGGCGGTGTACTCGCTGTCATTGCATCCGGCAAAGACCCGCATCCTCGAATTTGGTCGCCATGCGATCAAGAACCGCGCGATGCTGGGTCTAGGCAAGCCCCACACGTTCACCTTCCTCGGCTTCACGCACATCAGTGCCGTGGACCGAGCTGGGCGCTTCCAGCTGCAACGCCATTCGCGCCGGGATCGCCTGCGAGCGACGCTGGCGCGAATCAAGTTGCTGCTCAAGCGGCGCATGCACTGGTCGATTCCCGAACAGGGGCGTTGGCTGGCGCAGGTGGTGCGCGGATGGTTCGGCTACCACGCGGTGCCTACCAACTTCCGGGCGCTGGATGCGTTCCGGCACTTCGTCGTCGAACTCTGGCGACGCACTCTAAATCGACGCAGTCAGAACGCCAACACCACCTGGGATCGCATGACTCAAATCGCCAATGACTTCCTACCTGTTGCCCGCATCAGCCATCCGTGGCCGAGCGTGCGCTTTGCCGCCAATCACCCAAGGTGGGAGCCCGGTGCGCAAGTCGCGCCCGCCGGGATCTGTGCGGGGGGCGTGCCGTGAGGTGCGTCTCTACCGCGATTCATGTAGGAGCGGCGTCCCGCCGCTCCCACGGTAGTAGTCAAAATCCGAAGCGCAGAAATCCGCCGTCTACGGCAATGATCTCGCCAGTGATATAGCTGGCAGCCGGCAGGCACAGGAACGCGACTGCCGCAGCGACCTCTTCCGGCTCGCCAATGCGGCCCATCGGGGTGCGCTCCAGTACTTCATCGAGATACGCCTGTTCGGCTAGCCTGGGCGTCGTGCGCCCGGTACGGATGTACCAGGGGGCGACGGCGTTGACGCGGATACCGTCGGCAGCCCATTCGCAGGCAAGATTGCGCGTCAACTGGCCGATCGCCGCCTTGCTCATGCCATAGGGCGCGCCGGTGCGCACGTGGGTGATGCCGGATACCGATCCGACATTCACGATGGCAGCGGCAGCGTGCCGTGACAAATGCGGATGCGCCAATTGGCAGAGATGAAATGTCGCCAGCACATTGGTCTCAAAAAGGTCACGCACTTCATCGCCACTGACGTCCAGCGTTTCCTTGCGAAAATTGGTGCCGACATTGTTGACCAGAACATCCAGACCGCAGCCCAGATCGGTGATCCAGTCGAACACATCCAGCCGGTCTTCTTCGTCGCTCAGATCCGCTGCCATCACCAGCACACGCTGATCCGGAAAGCGCGCCGCCATCTCGCTGCGCGCTTCCTCAAGTACGATCTCGTCGCGGGCGACCAGAAGCACGTCGGCACCCAACCCGGCCAATTCTTCGACACAGGCGCGGCCAATGCCCTTGCTGGCACCGGTAATCAGCGCGGTCTTGCCGTCCAGTCGCCAACGTTGACGCATCGCGCGTAATCCCATCCAAACAGCGACTAGCATAGTGCCCCGACACGCTGCGATCGAGTCGGCGGCAAACCCCACTGGAGTCCTCGATGCGTACAACTCCTATTGTGCTGGCCCTAGCTGCAAGTCTTGTGGCTTGTGGTGGCGGTCCTGAGGAGCCGAAACAGGCTGACGCTGCGGCATCGTCCGCAGCGCCGCCGAATCTGCTGCAGACCCAGGTCGACGCCTTGCAGAAGGCCAAAGACATGCAGGCGCAGCTGGAGCAGGCGGAAAAGCAACGGCAGAAGGAATTGGATGCAATGACTGGCAATTGACGCAGCCTGAGTCAGGCTGCGCCATAATGAACCTGTTTCCGTCCGCGACCGGCACACTCTATGCGCGCCTGAGCCGGACCCTTATCGCGAGTGTGCCTGCATGTTCAAGAATCTGTTGTATATCGGCCTTATCGCCCTTATTGCCGGGCAAGCGGTTGCCGACGATGCGGTACCGGCCGCCGAACAAGTGTCCGGCCAGGTTAGCGACGAGGACATCCGCACCTTCGTTTCGGTGTTTCGCACCGTAAAGGACGCCTATGTCGAACCGGTGGCGGACGATCAGTTGATGCATGCCGCGATCCGCGGACTGCTCAGCCATCTCGATCCACACAGCCAGTACCTCGAGCCGGCCGAACTGCAGCAGTGGGACGAAGACACCAGTGGCGTCTATGGCGGCCTGGGTGTCGAAGTGCTGATGGTCGATGGATTCCTGCGTGTGATCGCACCGATCGATGACAGCCCGGCTAGCCGCGCCGGCATTCGTTCCGGCGACATCATCCTGAGTATCGACGGCGTCGAAGTACAGTCCAATGACCTGAATGCCGTCGAGCATCTGCGCGGCCCCGTGGGCAGCAGCGTGAAGCTGACCCTTGACCGCGAAAACGAGAATGATCCGCTGATCGTCAACCTCACCCGCGAAGTGATACGCACCCGTTCGATCCGCGCGCGTTTGTTGCAGCCGGGCTATGGTTATGTGCGCATCAGCCAGTTCCAGGAAACCAGCCCACGCGATTTGCGTGAACAGTTGCGCAAGCTGCATACCGGCAAGCTACCGCTGCGCGGCCTGGTGCTGGACCTGCGCAGCAATCCCGGCGGCGTGCTGACCGCTGCGGTCGAGACCGTCGATGCATTTCTAGAAGAGGGCCTGATCGTCTCGACGCGCGGACGCATCGAGGAAGCCAAGCTCAGTCTGGTCGCCACGCCGGGCGACATGATCGATGGTGCGCCGATCGTCGTGCTGGTCGACGAAGGCAGTGCCTCGGCCAGTGAAATCGTTGCTGGTGCGCTGCAGGACCATCACCGCGCGGTGATCATGGGCAAGCGCACCTTCGGCAAGGGCAGTGTGCAGAACATTCTGCCGCTGGAATCCGGCGGTGCCATCAAGCTGACCACGGCACGCTACTTCACGCCGGCCGGCAACAGCATCCAGGCCCAGGGCATCGTGCCCGACATCGAACTCGCCGATGTGCAACTCACACCGCTGGATCGCGCTGCACAATTGCTCTCCACCGAAGCCGGATTGCCCGGTCATCTGGAAACTCCCGGCATCAGCATCGGCGCAGTACAAACGGCCGAAGCCCCGGAAGACGAGGAACTGCGCAACGATTACGCACTCAGCGCCGCGCTCAACGCGCTCAAGGCCATGGTCATCGCCAAGAGGCCGCAGTCGACGCAGGTGCGTTGATGGCGCTGTGACTGAGGAAGGCCTGCATAAGTCTCCACTTCGACTTCGCGTTACAGCTTATTGTTTGCCACGCCCTGGTTTTTGACGGCGTAAGCTGGTCGCTCTCAACAGCGACACTGGTTAACCTGCGGTTTTTCGGCCCTGAACTCAGGGGGTTATCGCGGCTCCGGACTTTTCAGCGGTTCTTAGCGGGATATTTACCTCCTTTTGGTATTCTCGGTCGATTGTCGATCCGCTCCGGTGCCCATGAATAACCCACAAACACCGATCACCCAATTGTTATCGCGCTGGAAATCCGGTGATCGGGCGGTCGAGACCGAGCTGATCAATGCGGTCTATCCGGTGCTCAGGGAAATCGCCCGCGGGCAGGTCAGGCGGCATCCGGGCGTATTTACGCTGCAGGCGACTGAATTGGCCAATGAAGCCTACTCCAAGTTGTTTCTGGAACAGGACACCGACTGGAAGAACCGCGATCATTTCTATGCAATTGCGGCCCGGGTAATCCGTCGCGTAGTGATTGATTATTCGCGTCAGCGTGGCACAGAAAAACGCGGCGGTGGCACGGTGTTCGTCACCCTTGACGAACTGCACGAAGATCAGACGCCGGTGATCGACGACTCCGTCGACTGGCTGGCTGTGGATGCGGCGTTGTCTGCGCTGACTGAGTTCGACGCCAACTGCGCGCGCGTGGTCGAGCTAAAATTCTTCTCCGGGCTGAGCGCCGAAAAGATTGCCGAAGTCGAAGGCAGCTCCATCGCCACGGTCGGCCGGCAATGGCGCTTTGCGCGGGCGTGGCTGGGGCGCAGGCTGGGTGAAGAACCTGGCGCAATAGAGGTGTCGTGAACCTGCGCTACGTTGATCCGAAGTCAAAATTCGTCCGCGGGCGAATTTTTACAGCGCAGGCGGCGCATCAGATATTGCTGATCTTCTGCAGGCGGTTTGCGTTGGCATGGCTCGCGATGTGTGGCGTCGACGACCTATTCAATGTAGATCCGGCCGCCACGACTCATTGCTTGTGCTTGAGCCCAGGCGCAGCTTTCGACGCTTTTTCCGCCTGGATGCGTGCATCGATCGCGTCCAGCTTCAGCTTCCATTCCCCGGACTTTGCGCCATAGCTGCCGCCGGGTTCCTTCTTTTGCCAGGCCGCATACAAATCGACGAGAGCTTGAATACTGACGCGCTCATTCTGGGTATCGGGTCCAGGAAAGTCGATGCACAGAGTGTAGGCTTCCAGGAGCTTTGGTTCCGCAACGGAAAATTCGCCAAGCCCCGTGCGTGCTTGACCAAGACTGATTAGGAACTTCGCGTAAAAGCTGGTGTTGGATTCACGGAATGCTTGGCGAAAAGCCTTTTCGGACGGTGCAAGTAGCTTCGCAGCTTGGCTGAATTCTCCAATTTTCGCATGCAGCGCGCCGAGATTGTTGATTGATCTGAGCGTGTCGGCATGGTCCTCGCCCAGCAACCGGCGCCGCTCAGCCAACACTTCGACAAGCAGCTTCTTTGCTTCGCTCAACTTGCCCTGACTGGCGAATAAGTTGGCGAGATTGCTTTTTGAACGAATTGTTTCTACGTGCTCCGGCCCTAAGATGCGAAGTTGCCGTTCCCATGCATCCCTCGAGAATGGCTCAGCCTCTGCCAGTCGTCCTTGATTGCGCAGAATCACGCCGATGCTGGTGATCGAAATAATGGTCGTTGGGTGGTCCGCGCCGAGAACACGTCGTCTTCCCTCCATGCCTTGGCGAATGTACTGCTCGGCCTCGTCCAGCTTCCCGGCTGCACCCAGCAGATTTCCCAAGTTGTGCAATGCGGTAAAAGTTGATGGATGCTCAAGTCCAAATGCGCGCCGGCGCATCCCCAACGACTCTACGAAATATTGTTCTGCCTCGGCAAATTTCCCCAAAGATTGCAGCACCAGAGCCCGGTTGTTGATGGCAAAAAGCGTCAGTGGATGATCATCGCCTTGTACACGTCGTCGCCGTTCCACCAGCTCTTCCGTCAGCGGTTCGGCTTCCTCAAGCTTGCCCCGAATGCGAAGTAGCTCAGTCAGGTCATTCAGTGAGTTCAATGTGAGGGGGTCGTCCATTCCAAGCACTTTGCGACGACCTTCCAATGCGCCACGAATGTGCGATTCACCCTCCACAAAGTTTCCTTGATCCAGCAACGCGTTGCCCAGGCTGTTCATGGAAACCAGGGTTTCTTTGTGTTCATCACCAAGGAACTTGCGTTGGCGCACAAGCGTAGAGCGGAAAATTGCCTCCGCCTCCTTGAGCTTGCCCATGCGGAGCAGCAAGTCGCCGCGCTTGCCCTCGGATCGCAGAGTGTCTGGGTGTTCGTCACCCAGCAGGGTGCGCCGGGTGGCAAGCGCGCTTTCTTGTAGCGGCACTGCAGTGTCGAACAAGCCGAGTTCCCGATAGAGATTGGACAAGGCCTGGTTGAGTGTAGCCCCCACCAAAGGTTGATCGGCGAACTTGGTTTTGATTGTCGCCGCCGCCGGGGCAAGAATGGTGCTGTCAATCAAATCGCGTGCTGCGTCGGTGGTATTCACGTGGCGCCAGAGTTCAGTGAATGATGCGATACGTGCGGATCGCTCCTTCTCTGAAACTCCGGCATCCCCCAGTGCCGCGACAAGCTTGGACTTGACGTTTTCCGTCAGCAGCTCGCCAGCGCGCGCGGGGTCTACCTGCGTAAGCATTTCCGCTTGGAATTCAGCTACCTGTTCCAGCTCCGCAGCGCGCTGGCTGGCGATCTGCGCCTGTTGCTGGGCAATACGCGATTGTCGGGCAATGGCTGCAACGCCTGCGGCAAGCAGTGCGGCGATCGCCACGCTCACGACCACCGCTGCCTTGTTGCGCCACAGGAACTTCTGCGCGCGATACCAACCATGTCCCCCGCGGGCCTGCACTGGTCGGCCATCGAGATAGTTGGCGAGATCGGCGTCGAGTTGCTCGACCGATGCATAGCGCTCGTTCGCTGCCTTACGCAGGCTGTGCAGCACGATGCCATCGAGATCGCCGCGCAGTTGCGGTTGCAGGTGCTTGATCGTATCGGTCCTGAGCACTGCAGCACTGGGCGCCACAGGTGGCACCGTCGTGACCAGGCGTTCGATCTCCCCTGTGCTTAAGCCGGTGAAGTCGAACGGTCGTTTACCCGCCAGCAGCTCATAGAGTAGAAGCCCCAGCGCATAGACGTCGCAACCTACGCCAATGGGGCCGCCGAGCAGTTGTTCCGGCGCCGAATACAGTGTTGAGAAGTAGCGATGCGCGGTGCCGGTCTGTTCGTCGAACGGCGACGGGATGCCTGGCGTCAACGGCTTGGCTATACCAAAATCCAGAAGCTTGGGCACGCCCTCCGCGGTGACGAGGATGTTGCCGGGCTTGAGGTCGCGATGCACCACCAGACTGCGATGCGCCTGCATCACCGCTGCGCATACCAGACGAAACAGCGCGACGCGTTCGCGCACCCCGAGCCGAGCCTGCGCGCAGTAGTCGGTGATGGGTTTGCCGGCGACATACTCCATCACGAAGTAGGGCGTGCCGTCGGTGGTTTCGCCCGCATCCAGCAGATGCGCGATGTTGGGATGATCGAGCGAAGCCAGGGTTTGACGTTCGAGTTGAAAGCGGCGCAGGGTGTTGGCGTCCAGCAGTTCTCTGCGCACAAACTTGATCGCCGCCTGCTGGGCAACACTGCCGTCGACGCGCTCTGCGCGGTAAACACTGCCCATGCCACCGCGGCCCAGTTCCTCGTGCAGTTCGAATGCGCCGATGCGCAATCCTGTCAATGAGTCGGCAGGTGCGGCGGTCGACAGCATGCGCGTCAGCACGGGCGCTATCGGCCGAATCGTCTTGTCCGCGAGGTTCCGGTCCATGGCGAGCAGTGCGCGCAGCTCCAGCAGTGCCTCAGGATCATTCGCGCACTCGCGTTCCAGAAAGGCGTCTCTATCGCTCTCGGGCAGTTCCAACGCGGCAGCGAACAACGCCTGAAGGCGTGCGGACGAATCGGGTGACATGCCGTGCTCCAGAACCAAGCGGGCATGATATCCGCTGTAGCGTCAGCTCAGGGCTCCTGAGCATTCACAGGCATCACCCGCACCCGCGTCAGCAACCACATGCCGGCGATCACCACGGCCGTGCCCATCAGCTGCAACGCGGTGATGCGTTCGTCGAGCAGCCACCAACCGAGGAACACCAGGGACACGGGGCCGATCATCGCAGTTTGAGCGGTGGTGGCGGGCCCGATGCGGGCGACGGCGAACATCGTCAGGTACACCGGTACCACCGTGCAGAACAGCGCGTTGAGCGCCGATAGTCCATACACGGCACCAGGCTGCTGCAGCATCGACGGCGGATAGATGAGAAAAAACTGCAGCACACAGGCCGCCGTGGATACGCACATTGCATAGGCGACCAGGCGCAGACTGCCTACGCGTTTCACCAGTGCGCCCGACATCAGCAGATACAGCGCGTAGCAAAGCGCGGCGCCGAAAACCAACGCACTGCCCAAGGCAACACGCGAGCCGCCCAGCCGCAGCCCTTCCCAGAACACCAGCACGATGCCGATATAGCTGACGCCCATCGCGATCCATTGTGCGCGGGCTACCGGGCGCCGCAGGAACAGCACGCCGATCAGCACCACCAGCGACGGATTGAGAAACAGGATCAGTCGTTCCAGCGAAGCGCTGACATATTGCAAGCCCCAGAAATCCAGAAAACTCGACAGGTAATAACCGACCAGGCCAAGCACCACGATCTGTCCGCATTCGCGCCAGCTCAGCCGATTGCCATCGCGATGCGCGCGCCAGGTTTCGTAGAGCGCGACCGCGCCGAAAACCGGCACCGAGAAAAGCATGCGCAGCGCCAGCACGGTCACCGCATCGATGCCGTATCGATACATGAATTTGGCCAGGATGGCCTTTGCCGAGAACAGCACGGCGGCGATGGCGGCGAGCCAGAGGCCATTGCGGGAGTAAGTATTGGGCATAGTCCGTAGGGTGGGTGACAACCCACCGTTGTTGAGTATTCGATAGCGGTGGAACGTCACCCAGCCTGCAAATTTCCGAGCTGCTGAAGATAGCGATCCATATCACCGGTCAGGGGATGCTCGGGAAAGCGTTCGCGAATCGCCGCCAGCAAGGTTTTGGCTTGGGCATCGTTGCTGAGTTTTTCCGACAGCAGACAGGCGGCGAGCAGTGCGTTTGCGGGATTTTCACGCGACTTGGGAAACTGCTTCATGCCGTTGACCAGCACGCGCACGGCGAGATCGTGCTTGCCAAACTTGGACGCGTGCTCGGCCATGGGTCGCAGTTCAGCGATATCGGACGGACTGTAGCCCGGCTCGTTCTCCAGGCAGACCTGCAGCAGGTTCACTGCCTTGATGCCCGCACCCTGTGCCATCAGCACGCTGACATACTGCCGTGCATGGCGGGTGAGCGCGGCCTGATCGTTCTCGGCGGAAAGCATTTTACGATAGGTGTCGTGCGACAGCTGGGTGCCGCCGCGCGAATCCAGATGCGCGCGAAGTTGTTTGATGGCTTCTGGCGGGTTGTTCTTCGCCAGCGCAGTGACCTCGTCGATCAGCGGTTGGTCGGCATCGATACTGTGCCGAAGTTCCGGCAGTCTTGCAGGTTCGACCGAGCGATAGCCGATCTTCTCGCGGTACTGGTAAATCAGATAACCCATGGCATGGAAGCTCACCACGATGGTGTAGTGACTGATGAACCAGATGACCGGAATGCTGATCAGCTGCGGCAGCCACTCCGGCAGAAAAGCGATCGCCACGGTCTGTGCCAGACCATAGAACAGGCACAGCACGGCCAGCAACAGATACGGCGCGCCAAAACCGGCGGCGATGCGCACCCAGTTGATTGGATTGAGTGCATGCAGCAGGCTGCCCTCCATCGCCAACGACATGGTGGCCGCAGGCGTGGCGATTGCGAGCAGCAGGGTCACCGCAAGACCAATCTTGATGCTGCCGAATGCGAACGCAGCGAACATGGCCAGCATCAGTATGACCTGCAGCTTGATCTGCGCGAACGCCTCGCGGTTGTCGACACCGAAGCTGTACTCGGGAGGCTCCAATCTGCCCTCCGAAGTGTCGTAGAACACCTGCACCGCGTAACGGTACAAGCCCAGGCTGATCAGGAGATGCGGGATCAATACCAGGATGCCGCCGAACGGCAGCAGGTCGATCAACCGCAGCGCAGATAACAGCGCGATCATCGACAGGGCGCCACCCTGCAACGGATAGGTAGTGATCTGGGGAAGGCGCTGCCAGAACGGCGTGACCTGGATGGTTTGCGGTTTGGCGGACATGATCTACCGTGGACGTGGTTGCGATTTGTTCCGCAGCAGCTCGCGCAGCTCATCTTTTTCAATATCGCTCAGCTGTCCCTGTTGTTGCTTGCCGAGCAGGTCATCGACGCGCTGCTGCGCAGTTTGACGATTGAGCTGTTCCAGCGCGTCGAGAAATTCGGCCTTCCAATTTTCCGGTGCCGACGGAAACTCCAGCAGCGTGAGTTTGGTCAGGGCTTCCTGATCGGCGCGGCCTTCGAATTGTTCCAGCAATACCGGCGTAGTGATATCGGGGCGGCTCATGCAGATCGACAGGATCTCCATCAACAGCGGCACACCAGGCTGACGCAGAATCGCGAACACATAGGGCGGCTCAATGTGCATTGCCAGTGCCGGCTGCTGCAATAGCAGTGCGATGGCGGTACGCACCAGACTGCGGCGAGGATTGGCGCCACTGCTCGGGGCGCGCCGCATCGGCTCTGGCATGGGAATACCGGTTTCGACACGATGACCGCGCGCCATCGCCAGACGTTCGTCGAGCATCTCGCCGGCTTTCTCGCGCATGCTGCCGGTGAGTCCTGGTGCAAAGTTCCATTTGATGGTGCTTTTCTCGACCAGCATCTCGGTGAGCCGGTCGCGGAATGCGCCATCAGGAATCGATGCGATATGCGAGCGGCATTTTTCCGCCAGTCGCGCACGGCCGTCGGCAGTGTTGAGGTCGGTTTCGATTTCCTGGTGCGCGAAGAAGAATTCCGAAAGCGGCATCGCGCCGCGCAGGCGCTCTTCAAAGCCTTCGGTGCCTTCCTTGCGAATCAATGAATCAGGGTCTTCGCCATCGGGCAGAAACAGGAAAAACGCCTGACGCCCATCCTTCATCCGGGGCAACACTGACTCCACTGCACGCCATGCCGCTGTACGGCCGGCCCGGTCGCCGTCGAAACAAAAATAGACATCAGCAGAATTCCGGAACAGCAACTCTGCGTGGTCTTTGGTGGTGGCAGTACCAAGCGTTGCCACTGCCTGCGTGATGCCGTACTGAAACAGCGCAATCACGTCCATATAGCCTTCGACCACGATCAGCCGCGCGATCTTGCTGTGCGTCAGCCGCACTTGATGCAGCGCGAAAAGCTCACGGCCTTTGTGGAACAGCGGTGTCTCAGGCGAGTTCAGATACTTGGGGCCATCGGCATCGCCCATCACGCGGCCACCGAAGGCGATTACGCGGCCGCGGCGATCATGGATCGGGAACATCAATCGATCGCGGAATTTGTCATAGCTCGATCCACGTTCGCCAGTGGACAGCATGCCGACTTTGTCGAGCAGCTTGATGCGATAGTCATCGGTACCCAGCGCGGATTTCAATGCATCCCAGCTGTCGGGTGCGTAGCCGATACCGAAGCGCTGCACGATGGAATGATCGAGTCCACGCTTCTTCAGATAGGCCTGGGACTTTTCGCTACTGGGCAGTTGACGCTGAAAGAAACTCGCCGCCGATTCCAGCAAGGCGTACATCTCGTCGCCCTCGCCGGTGGTTTGGCGCGGGCCACTGCCGCCTTCGTAAGGCACCTTGAGGCCGGCACGCGCAGCGAGATCCTCGACGGCATCGACAAACTCCATGCGGTCGTAGTCCATCAGGAACTTGATCGCCGAACCGTGCACGCCGCAGCCGAAGCAGTGATAGAACTGCTTGGACGAACTCACCGTAAACGACGGCGAGCGCTCATCGTGGAACGGGCAGCAGGCCTTGTGGTCGCGCCCGGCACGCTTGAGCGGCACGCGCGACTCGATCACCTCGACGATATCGACGCGGGACAGAAGTTCGTCTATGAAGGCGTTGGGGATGCGGGCCATTGCGCATTATGGCGCAGACGGACCATGTGGGAGCGGCGTGAGCCGCGAAGCTCTTGCTCTTGCTCTTCTGTCCGGAGTATAACAAGAGCTTCGCGGCTTACGCCGCTCCCACATTGTTTTACATTGCCTCAATGCCGCGACTGATCGCCACCACGCCGGTGCGGCTGAGTTCGACCAGACCCAGCGGCACCATCAGCTCGATGAAGGCTTCGATCTTGACCGGTGAGCCGGTGGCTTCGAAGGTGAAGCTGGTGTGGGTGATGTCGATGACGCGGGCGCGGAATACCTTGGACAGACGCAGGGCTTCGGCGCGCAGATCGCCGGAGCCGACGACCTTGAGCAGGGCCATTTCGCGCTCTACGCCGGATTTGTCGAGGTTCAGGTCGACCACTTTGTGCACCGGGATCAGGCGCCCGAGCTGTGCCTTGATCTGCTCGATCACATCGGCGGTGCCGCGGGTGACGATGGTGATGCGCGACGTATGCCGCAGGTGATCGGTTTCGGCGACCGTCAGCGACTCGATGTTGTAGCCGCGTCCGGCAAACAGGCCGACGACGCGGGCGAGGGCGCCGACTTCGTTATCGACCAGGATCGACAATGTCGCCTTGGTCTCGCGCGAATGCTTGTCGACCAGGAAATAGGCAGAGGCGGGTTGCTGGGCCATGAAGTTCTCCATAGGGTGGGCCCTGGCCCACCAGATAACGCAAATTTCGGTGGGTCAAGAACCACCCTACACCAGCATCTTGCCGGCATCGGAAACGCCTGCGGTATCCTGATTGTCGGGCAGGATCATCTCATCGTGCGGGGCGCCGGACGGAATCATCGGCAGGCAGTTTTCCATCTTGTCGACCACGCAGTCGAAGATCACCGGGCCGTCGTAGTCGATCATTTCCATGATCTTCGCGTCCAGTTCGTCCGGCTTGACGGCGCGGATTCCTTTGGCGCCATAGGCTTCGGCGAGCTTGACGAAATCCGGCAATGCTTCGGAATACGAATGTGCGTACCGACCACCATGCAGCAATTGCTGCCACTGGCGCACCATGCCCATGTATTCGTTGTTGAGGATGAAGATCTTGATCGGCAATCGATACTGCACTGCCGTAGAGACTTCTTGCATGGTCATCTGCACGCTGGCCTCGCCGGCGATATCGATGACCAGGGCACCCGGATGCGCGACCTGCACGCCGACCGCGGCCGGAATGCCATAGCCCATCGTGCCCAGGCCGCCCGAGGTCATCCAGCGGTTGGGTTCCTCGAAACGGTAGTGCTGCGCGGCCCACATCTGGTGCTGGCCAACCTCGGTGGTGATATACGTGTTGCGCTGGCGCGTCAGGTGATAGAGGCGCTCGACCGCATACTGCGGCTTGATCGTCTCGGTTGACGCCTTGTACGACAGCGATTTGCGTGCTCGCCAAACGCCGATCTGTGTCCACCATGCCGCGAGCGCGGCCGCATCATTGTGTTTGTCACGGGCTTTCCAGGCTTCGATCATCGCGGCCAGCACCTCGGCGCAGTCACCGACCACCGGCACATCGACGCGCACGGTCTTGTTGATCGACGACGGGTCGATATCGACATGGATTTTCTTCGAGCCGGGCGAGAACGCATCCAGGCGTCCGGTGACGCGATCATCGAAGCGTGCGCCGATGTTGATCATCACGTCGCAGCGGTTCATCGTCAGATTGGCTTCGTAGGTGCCGTGCATGCCGAGCATGCCCAGCCATTTATCGTCGGCAGCGGGGAACGCACCCAGGCCCATCAGTGTCGAAGTGATCGGAAATCCGGTCAGCGCCACCAGTTCGCGCAGCAGCGCCGAGGCACGTGGCCCCGAATTGATCACGCCGCCGCCGGTATAGAACACCGGTCGCCGCGCATTGGCCATCAATTCAATCGCCTGGGCGATGCGTGCTGGATCGCCGTCCTTGCGCGGGCGGTAGGTGCGGTGCAGGATATTGGACGGGCCTACGTATTCGCCGAGTTTGAACTGCACATCTTTGGGGATGTCGACCACGACCGGGCCGGGGCGGCCCGTGGTCGCGATATAGAACGCATCGTGCAGCACGCGCGCCAGATCATCGACATCCTTGACCAGAAAATTGTGCTTGGTGCAGGTGCGGGTGATGCCGACGGTATCACATTCCTGGAAGGCATCCGACCCGATCAGATGCGTGGGCACCTGGCCGGTGATGCAGACCAGAGGAATCGAATCCATCATCGCGTCGGTGAGGCCGGTGACCGCATTCGTTGCACCGGGACCCGAGGTGACCAACAACACGCCGGCCTTGCCGGTGGAGCGCGCATAGCCTTCGGCGGCATGCGCCGCGCCCTGCTCGTGGCGTACCAACACGTGTTCGATTTCGTCCTGCTGAAACAACGCATCGTAGATCGGCAACACCGCACCGCCGGGGTAGCCGAAGATGTGGCGAACGCCCTGGTCGCGCAATGCGCGAACCACGATCTGGGCACCGGTCATTTGCTTGTCGGACATGGAACCTCTCACTCGATCGAAGCCGCGTTACTTGAGCTGAAACCACTTTGGGCTGGAATCCGCACAGCCATCGACTTCGGGCGTGCCCGTGACGAGCGGCTGGCGGGCATTTGTCTATACCAGCAGTTTCTTGGATAGGGAATCTAATTGCGGGCAATGGAACGGGGGCGTTCTGATTTCCTGTGGCGCCAGTTCAGTGGCAAATCAAGTGTTCGCTGCCGCAAACCATCCGTGGTGGTGGGCGCCGGCCCGGCCTCCATGGCCGGGCGGTCAGTCCTCACATGGCAGTGCCATGTGTTCGCTGCGCGAACCGGACTTCACCCCACACTACGCTTGAGTCGGCCTGCGACTGCCCGCAAATTGCCATCCCGACTTGAAAACGCCTCAGTCGCACGCATCTGCTGAACTCTTATGACCATCGCATCCGATATGTCCGAACTCACGCCCCGCCAGATTGTCCAGGAACTGGACAAGCACATCATCGGCCAGCATCAGGCCAAGCGCGCGGTGGCGATCGCGCTGCGCAACCGTTGGCGGCGCATGCAGCTCGATCCGGCGATGCGCAATGAAGTCACGCCGAAGAATATCCTGATGATCGGGCCCACCGGCGTTGGCAAGACCGAGATCGCCAGGCGCCTGGCGCAGCTCGCAAATGCACCCTTTGTCAAGGTCGAGGCGACCAAGTTCACCGAGGTGGGCTATGTCGGCAAGGACGTCGAAACCATTGTCCGCGACCTGATGGATCATGCCGTCAAGCAGGTGCGCGAGCAGGCCAAGCTGCGCGTGCGCACCCAGGCCGAGGCGAATGCTGAAGAGCGTGTGTTGGATGCGATGTTGCCGCGTGCCCA
The DNA here is from genome assembly GCA_031391205.1 of Lysobacterales bacterium. GTDB lineage: Bacteria > Pseudomonadota > Gammaproteobacteria > Xanthomonadales > Ahniellaceae > 0-14-3-00-62-12. The sequence continues at coordinate 15,421 of JANMUE010000037.1, forward strand.
GGGCGTGCGCGTCTGGGGCGAGGATCCCAAGCCCAGCGATGAGGACTCGCGTACCCGCGAGAAATTCCGCGTCATGTTGCGCGAAGGCAAGCTCGATACGCGCGAAATCGAGATCGATTTCGCGATGAATATGGGTGTCGAAATCATGGCGCCTCCCGGCATGGAGGAGATGAGCCAGCAACTCAAGCAGATGTTCTCGTCAATGGGCGGGCAGAAATCGCAGAAGCGCAAACTCACCGTCAAACAAGCGGTGCCGCAGCTGATCGAGGACGAGGCCGGCAAATTGCTCAACGAAGATGAGGTGCGTGCCGAGGCGCTGGAAGCTGCGGAACAGCGCGGCATCGTTTTCATCGACGAGATCGACAAGGTATGCCAGCGTTCCGACTGGGGCGGCGCTGGCGTGTCGCGCGAAGGCGTGCAGCGCGACCTGTTGCCCTTGGTCGAAGGTTCTACGGTCACTACCAAGCACGGCCCGGTGAAGACCGACCATGTGCTGTTCATCGCCTCGGGCGCCTTCCATGTCGCCAAGCCCAGTGATCTGATTCCCGAACTGCAGGGCCGCTTCCCGATCCGCGTCGAGTTGCAGGCGCTCAATGTCGATGATTTCAAGCGTATCCTGGCCGAGCCGCAGGCGGCACTGACCAAGCAGTACGTGGCCCTGCTCGGCACCGAGGGCGTGAACATTCGTTTCGACGCTTCGGGCATCGAGCGTCTGGCGGAGATCGCCTGCGCCTTGAACGAGTCGCAGGAAAACATCGGCGCGCGCCGTCTGAGCACCGTGCTCGAACGCTTGCTGGAAAAGGTGTCGTTCGATGCCAGCGAGCGTGGCGACGAGGAACTGCTGATCGATCGTGCCCAGGTGGACCTCGAATTGGGCGAAGTAGCGGGTAATCCGGATCTGTCGCGCTACATCTTGTGATCCTGTAGAGCGGGGCTTGCTCCGCTGCTTTTGCTTCTTGTCTCCGATGGCGATCAAAGATCAAGTGCAGCGGAGCAATCCCCGCTCTACAACATCGGAGCCACCCTCTGTGATACGCCGCACATGCTGTCGCTGCCCTAGATGCGCATCCACATTGGAATGCAGGCTCCATCCTGCCCCGCTAAACTGCCGCCATGAACAAGATTGTCGAATTACGTCCAAAGTCAGTTCCTGCACGCCTGCGCGAAGCCATGCGCGAACGCACCCTGGTGCGTATCTGGCGTGAACAGATGGAGCCCGGCAGCTTCACCGGCTACGTCGTGGCGGTAGGCAAGGATCGCTTCCTGCTGTGGGTGCTGGGCGACTACATCGGCTTCGATGGTTACTTCGTGCTGCGTTATCGAGATGTCACCCGACTGGAAGCGCCGGATCAGCATGCCAGTTTCCTGGAGCGTGCGATCGCTTTGCGCAAACTCGATCCGCAGTACCAGACGGATTTTCCGCTGGACGATTTCCGCGAGTCCGTTGCGTCGGCCGCTGGCATGGCCCCGGTGATCAGCGTTTATGTGGATACCGAGGCCGAGAGCGAGGTCTGCTATATCGGCAGGTTGCTCGACTTCGACAGCGATGGATTCACGCTGCAGGAAATTTCGCCGCACGCGGAATGGCTGCGTGAGCCTTCTTCGTTCGGCCTTGAAGAGGTCTCGGCGATCAGCATGCTGGAACCCTACGCGCTTGCGCTCTGCGAAGTCGCCGGGGTGCCGCCGGCGCTGGATCATAGTGTGATGGGTCCGGGTCTGAAGCAATGACGACGATCCGCGGATGAGCACGCCCTGGCCGCTGGATATCAAACTGCACCGCGTTTCGCGTGTGCTCGAAGTCAGTTTCGACACCGACGAGACGTTTCGTTTCAGCGCCGAATTTCTGCGCGTGCACTCGCCCAGCGCCGAGGTGAAGGGGCATGGTCCAGGCCAGGAAGTGCTGCAGCTCGGCAAGGAAGGTGTGAACATCGACGCCATCAATCCGGTAGGCAATTACGCCGTCCAGATCAGTTTCGATGATGGCCACAACACGGGCTTGTATTCGTGGTCGGCGCTTTATGACTTCGGCAAGCATCAGGCCGAGTACTGGCAGAAATATCTGGACCTGCTGAACAAGGCGGGGCATGTGCGTCGCGAATTGTAGGCTGGCGGTGAGCGCAGCGAACCCCAG
>JANMUE010000043.1:0-30974 GCA_031391205.1 Lysobacterales bacterium
GGAGTTTCTGGGCTCGCTCTATCGCGAGCACGATCCGCTCAGCCGTGACGCCGCAGTGGCACGATCACCGCAGGTGCAGATGGCCGAGGCGGTGGCACGGGTCGAAAGTGAGTTGTCGGAAGATCCGGTCAGTCAGGCGCAGTTGCTGCGCGTATTAGGCGAGACGCAGCTCCATCTTTCGCAGATCGATGCTTCCCGTACCACGCTGGGTCTGGCGTTGAGCAAACTCGGCAGTGGTGGCAGTCTGTTGTTGCGCGCGGAAATCGAAAGCCTGCGTGGCGCGGTAGCGAGCCGTGAGCTACGCCTGGACGATGCCGAACGCCACACCATGAATGCGCTGAGCCTGGCCACTCAGGCGGCCGGTACAGAGAGCATCGCTGTCGGACGGATCAACACCCAGGCCGCGTACACGATGCTGAGTATGGCGCGTTACAAGGACGCGAGGCCGGCGGCCGAAAACGCGCATCGCGTGCTTGCGGATGCGCTCGGCGCGAATCACCCCGAGTCGATCCGGGCGCTGGTGACCTTGGCTCTGGTTCAAGAGGTTCTACGTGAAGATGCCCAGGCGCTGATCAATATACGTGCCGCCATTGCGATGCTGGAACAACGCTTCGGTGCCGCGAATGCACGCCTGTCCCGTCCGCTGCACATACTGGGCTCGTTGTTGATACGGCAACGTAACTTCGACGAAGCTCGGGCCACGCTGATACGCGGCGCTGAGATTGCGCGCCAGCACATCGGTGAACGTAGCAATTCGCTGGCCAACATTCTGACGGTGCGCGGCGAAATGGAGCGACTGGCCGGTGATTTTACAGCCGCACTCGCCGCTCTGGATCAAGCCGAGAAGGCCTTTCCCGACGACGAGGTATTGGGTCGAGCGCAACTGTTCATGATTCGTGGCTCGGTCTACTTCGACCTTGGCGATGGTAAGCGCGCCGAGGCCGATTATCGCGAGGTGCTGCGCCTGCGCATGAACACCGGTGGCCCCCGCAACTTCTCAACGTGGTTCAGCCAGGCGCAACTGGGCGATGCACTGACCTTGCAGGGGCGATTCGAAGAAGCGCACCGCCTTCAGGAGGAGGCCGCCGCGCAAACACGCATTCTGCTGGGTGCCGACGACTATCAAAACACGCTGATCCTCAATCGGCGTGCGGGTACGTATGCGATGCAAGGCGATTGGCGCAACTCGGTGATTCATAAACGTGAAGCGATTCGAATCGTCGAAAAAACTTATGGTCGTGATCACATCAACTATCTTTTTTGGAACTTGAATCTCGCCGATGCACTGTCGAAGATTCCAGAAGGTCGTGTGGAGGCAGCGCAGATTGCGGATAGCTTGATCGAGACATCGCGAAACAATCCTAAGCTCGCCGAACACATCGCACAGGTGGTGCTGCTGCGCTGCGATCTGCACATTGCGTCTGGTGAAACCGAAGCGGCCCGCAATCTCGCAGCCGCTACGCTCGCCCGCCCCGACATCGCTGCCAGTGCCGAGCAGCGTAGCGCGCTGCAGCGACTGGCTTTGTGACATCAAGAACGCAGGGCGGGTTGGTACTTGCTTGGGCACGAAACGTGAAGTTGTAGGGCAAGCGTGTCGTCGCCTCCTGGACGATGCGTTGACGTTGAGATGGCAGGCGATATGCCTGCCCTACAACTGCCGGCCTTATGCCTTGCACACTACTCGTCTTCCTCGAAGCCATCAGCGAGCAATTCTTGATACTCGAACGCGCCGATATCGGCCCGGCCTTCGGCGAATCTGGGTCGGCCTTCGAAATCACTAGCGGGTGTGCCGGTCAACATCAGGCCGGCATTGCGCATGGGCGAGGTGCTTTGCAGACGAAAGTTGAGATCCAGCAAATCCTCGAATTGTGGGTTGATCACATTGAGATTGTCGATGTCGATTTGCGGAAACCCAGCTAATGAATTGATGTTGTTGTTGCGCAAAATCACGACGCTCGAAAGCAGTTTCACATCGTAACCTTCGTTGAGCGAAAACAGATTGGAGTGCACGCGCAGCAGGCCGGTGCCACCAATCAGGAAGCCGCCGGTGTCGCAATCGTCGCCGGGCTGCTCGTCGCAGGTGCTGCCGAATACCGTGTTGTTGAAAATACTGCCGCGCAAATCGATGGTGTCGGTGTGATTGACAAACAGGCTTGCCGCACAACCGACGCCGCCACAGGTGTTGCCGCGAAACAGGCTGTTGCTCACGCTCAGGCCGCCTTCGGTGGATACGTGCAGACCGCCGCTGATACTTTCCGAAGTATTGTCGTCGAAATAGACACGGCCAATCACCACCGATCCGCTGTAGTTCGCGCCGCTGATGTACAAGCCACCGCCGGGCTCGGTTGATTGCCCGTTCGCAAAACTCAGTCGTCCGATAATGATGTCTCCGGCACTGCCGGCCATTTCCATGCGCAACACCGATCCGTAGTTGCCGGCGCTCACCACCGTAGATCGGGGGTCGCTGAATTGGCGCGTGCAGGTGCCATTCAGTCCGCTCCAGGCGCCGCTGAGGGTCAGATCGAAGTCGTCGTCGGATTGATACAGCAATCCGGCGGAAAACATCGGAAATGGCCTCTCGTACGTGCCGGTGCGCAGACGAATGGTGTCGTTGGCGTTGTTGTTGCTGGCCTGCGACAGCGCATCGACCAGCTCCGTGATGTCCGATACGCAGAAAGTGGCGGAATTCGCGGTGCCGGCTATTGCAGCAAGCAACAGCGCCGTGAGTGCCAGTCCTGCATGTGATGAGTGTTGCATCGTTGCGATCCTCGTGTTTGCATTCGTGCGATTCAGGAGGTCAGACGGGCGCAATGGCCTCTGGCTATTGCGCTTTTTCTGTTGTTGTCGACGTCGCATCGCTGGTGGAGTAGGCGAACGCGACGGAGGTTCCGGCGCCGGTACAGGTGCCGGTCCTTACCCGGATGGTGTCGTGCTCGCCGTTGCTTGCCGAAGCGAAAAGCGGGGATTGCAGCTGTGTCGAGCTACCAACGCAGAACACTGCGGCATGGACAAGGCCGGGCGCTGTCATCAATGCCGCGCACACCACTACCGCGTGCATAGCGGCAACTCGAACAACGGTCTTCATCGAAAGCTCCTGATCGCGAAACGACAATGTGTCAGGTCATTGGCACCGCGAAGCGCGCTGAAACCGAACACGGGCGCTTAATCCGGTGCGAGCGCCGCCTGCTCGAATCCATTGGCGATCAGGGCGGCAACGCCATGCTGTTCCGGCCCCGATAGGCTGTAGTCGTGGTTGTTGGTGCCAACAAGTTCGGCGCGAGGCGAACCGAATCCGGCAAAGTAGGTCGCGCCGAGTTCAAAGCAATGCGCCGATCGAGGTTCACTTCGTGGGCGAGGTTTCAATCTTCCGCCGCGCCAAACTCAAACGCCCCTGAGTCGGCTTGTGCATCGCGATCCCAATTGCGCACATCGGTCTGTGCCTCGCGCAACGGCGGGCCGGTGAAGTTACGCAGCACTGAACCGGAGCTGATGCCCACCACATCGAAATAGCCGCCGAAGGCGCCATAACTCATACCCAGGGACCAGTGGGCACTGCCAGCACAGGCATCTGCAATGACACCGATGCGCTGCGCATTGCCACCGTTGTCGATGATCTGTCCAGGTGGCAGCGGCGTGTTGTTGTCCTGCTTGTAACAACTGTTGTGCAGCGCGCTGTTGCGCACGCGCGCTATACCGTTATCTGCGACATACAGGCTTTTGCCCTGAGTGGCGGCATCGGAGAAAGAGCTGACATGAGTCAGGTAAGTATTGATTCCAGTCGCGGCATAAATGCCGCCGCCCTTTTGCGCGTCGTTCGAATACATCGAAACATTACGCAACTTGGCACCATTCACTTTATTGAATACCGCGCCACCGGCACCGCCGGCGTGATTGTCGGCAAAGCTGCTGCGTTCGATCAAGTTGCCGGTCGCGTTGCCGCCCAGCCAGGCACCGCCACCATCGCCGTCCGCACTGTTGAAAGCGAACTCGCTGTCGCGGATGTTCACCTTGCCCTCGGAGTAGAGACCACCGCCGTCTTGATTGGCGGTGTTCATTCGCAGCGCTATTCTAGATGCATTCAATATCTTGATGTCGCCCGATGTGTTCATGAAGTTTAAATAGATACCTCCACCACCGTAGTCGGCGTGGTTGCCTTCGATCAGCAGCAAATCTTCGGGCGCCGCCGGGACCTCAACGGCTGGCGCAATCGTGAGCTGCGCGCCGGCGACGCTTATCCCACCGCCGAATCCGGTAGTGCTGTTCTGTGCAATGCGTGACCCGGACGTCCATTCTATCAATGTGGCTCCGTTCGTCACGATAACGCCAGTACCCATGTTTCCGACGACTTCCACACCGCTGCCCGATAGTGTGGTGGTGCCACCGGTAGCAATTCCGAAATCCTGGTTATTGCTGAAAACAGTATTGATTGATTGCAGAGATACATCATGGAAAACCGCGCCACCACCGATGTTGCTGTCTATGACGACGTTTTCAAATACTGCGTTGACTTCATAGAAGAATATAGTTCCGTTTGATACTGATTTGCAGTCATTTATCGTCACGTCCATGAGTGCAACATCCGACTGGGAGGCATACAGGCAGCCTGCAGCACCGACAAGAATATCGAAAGGGCCGAGGCCGTGGACGTTTCCGTCCCGCAAGTTCAAGCCAAACAGCGAGAGCTCGCTTTGACGTACATCCATCACGCGCGCTTCAAGTGCATTGCCGGTCGGCCCAGGGTCCGGTGACGCATTCCGGATTGTCGTGCTGGCACTACCCTGACCAATGATCTGCAGCGGCTGGGTGACATCAAGATCGAAGCTCAGTGGGTCCGCGCCGCTGGCGGTTTGCGTGAGCTCGTAGATACCCGTGTCCAACAAAATCGCATCTACTGCGGCGGTCAAGTTCGCCGCAATCACCGCCTCACGCAGCGAACAATCTGTGGCGACACAGCCGTCGGGAACCGGGTCGTCGAAGCGGGTGACGTTAAGCGTTGCGGCGCTTGCGGGCAGCGCGCAGTGAAACAGTGCGATGCCGATCATTCCGGCGATCAGTGGTGGGCGAAAGCGCATGGGGAAGTACTCCTGTCGTAAGTTCACGGCAAGCTGGACGGCAAAGCCTGCGTCGCGGGCGTATCGGTTTCGATTCGCTCAGATGCAAGGATGCCGAACGGTGCCGGAACCGAACGACGCCCTGGCAAGCGGATGCGCTGGGTCCAATCTGCCCATTCGGTGCACTTCCCGAATCATTCGAAGCCGTTCGCGAACACGGTGGCCACAGTGTGTGGCTCTACCCCCGAGGCGCTGTAGCCGTGGCTGTTGGTGCCCAGGAATTCGGCGCGAACGCTGCGTGCGCCGAGCGTGACGAACTGGATCTGGCAGCTGAACTCGGCCGTGGTCGGGCCGGTCGCCGTGGGCGAATTGTCGGTGCAGGTTTCACCGGTGTCTGCGGCCACGCGCACGCTGCCGGTCGATGGCGCCGGGGTGGCGACGATGGTGACGACGAAGGTGACCACTTCACCGGGGTCGGAGGGATCGGGCGTGTCCAAAACGATCGATGCTGACGTCACCGCACCCGGTCGCAACAGCGACACGATATTGCTGATCGGACGGCCCACAATCAGCTGCGCGCGCAACGGGTCGTAGGCGTAGTCCACGGCGTCGATGTCGTTCGTCACGGTGCCACGCACGCTGTTGGAGGCCGTTATGGGGCCGACCGTGCCGCCGGTGCCAAAGCCAAGAGAAATGGCGCCAGCATCGACGATGGCGGCATTGTTCCAGCGACTGTTCATGACGACATAGTTGCCGTTGCCCTGCGCCGCAATAGCGGCGAAACTCGAAGCCGAGTCGCCGACGCGGTCGTTCGTGGTTGTGCCAACCAGCGAGTTGCTGGCGCTGATCACACCACTGCTGCTGCCGCTGCCATTGCGCCAGGTGATTGCGCCGACGTCGACAGTGGCGCCGTTGTCCCATCTGGCGGTGCCGACCACATAGTGTCCATTGTTCAGCGCGACGACGCCCTCGGCACCCAGGCGATCACCACTTGTGGCGCCGACCAGAGAGTTGCCCGCACCGACCACAGCGCTGCCGCCGCTACTGCCGTTGCGCCAGGTGGCGGCACCGGTTTGCACGGCAGTGCCGCTGCTCCAGAGCGGGCTGCGCACCACGTAGTGGCCATTGCTGAGTGCAGTACTGCCACTAAATCCCACACTGTCATTCGTTACGCTGCCAATCAGCGAGTTGCTTACGCTCACCACTGCCCCGCTGGCAGCGCTGCCATCGCGCCAAGTGACTGCACCGGCATCTGCAATACCGCCGTTATCCCATTGATAGCTGCTGACCGCATAATGGCCGTTGTTCAGCGCAGTGATGCCGCCCAGTCCGACACGGTCGCCGGCGCTGCTGCCCACCAGTGAATTGCTGGCACTGACCACACTGCCACTGCCGACGGTGCCGTCGCGCCAGGTGACGGCACCGGCATCGAGGATGCCGCCGTTGTCCCATGAATTGCTGCAGACAACATAGTGACCATTGCTCAACCGCGTCATGCCGCAGGTACCCAGAGTATCGGCCACGGTTGTACCCACGAGGGAATTGCCAACGCCCACAACGCCAGCATGAATGCCGGTGCCATCGCGCCAGGTGACGGCACCGGCATCGATCACGCCCGCGTTGTCCCAGAGATAGCTGCCGACAACATAGTGACCGTTGCTCAGCGCGTATACGCTACCTTGGCCCACGTGATCGCCGGCAGAAGAACCGACCAGCGAATTGCCGACGCTCACCAAGCCAGTGCTGCCAGCGCTACCGTCGCCCCAGGTTGCAGCACCCGCATCGACGATACCGGCATTGTCCCAAGTGGTGCTATTGACTACATAGTGACCATTGCCGAGCGGATATATGCCGCCGTTGCCGACGCGATCTTCCGCGACGGAACCTACGAGCGAATTGCTGATGCTTACCATGCCGCTGATACCGCTGGCACCATTGCCCCAGGTCGCGGCACCAACGTCCATGATCGCGCCGTTGTCCCAGGAAATGCTGCTCACCACGTAATTGCCATTGCTCAGCACGCTGAAGTTGCCAAAGCCGACCTGATCGTTCGCGCTGCTGCCCACCAACGAATTGCCGGCACTGATCACGCCCGTGCTGCCACTGACGCCATTGCCCCAGGTCACCGCGCCGGCATCGATCAACGTGCTGCTGTCCCACTCGTAGCTGTTCACCACATAGTGGCCATTGGTCAGCGCATACACTCCGCCGCTGCCCACATGGTTGCTGGCGGTAGCGCCGACCAGCGAGTTGGCGGGGCTCACGATCGCGTTGCTGCCGCCGGTCCCATTGCACCAGGTGGCTGCACCTGCATCGAAGGTTCCGGCATTGTCCCAATCGGGGCTGGCGACGACAAAATTTCCATTGCTGAGCACAGTGATTGAACCGCTGCTCACCTGGTCGTTGGCACTGGCGCCACGCAGCGTGTAAATCAAGCCACCATCCGGCCGATACAGATGTACGGCACCGACATCGACAGCGCCTCCAGGTGCGTCGAAGAACGGATCGGCCACGACAAAATTTCCGTTGGGCAGCAGCTTCACGCGATTGCCGAAGATGCCGCTGCCGGCAGGTCCGATGACGTCGATTTGTGCGGCGACGGCAACGTTTGCGAGCAGCAGACCCTGGAAGGGCGCGCCAAGCATCGCCAACAGCCAGCAGTTGATGACGCCGGTAGATGTGCGTGATTGCATGATAATCAACTCCCGATGGCGCATTCGTTGGCTGCCGAATTGGCCGCTACCCACCAGGAATGCCGCAGAGCACGGAAAACGGACGCGGGGAGCGAACATGAAACCTGCCCGCCAATACGAAATCAGGAGCGCCAGTCGCACAGCGCTCCGGAAATCATGCGGTGAATTTTTTCGAGATGAACTGCGGCCCATTCAAGCCGGCACGTTTACGGCGATACAGACTCGATGTCTTGCAAGGCGCGTCTCAAGTCTTACGTGAGCCGCTGCACAAACCGCACAAATGCATGCGGAAACATGACGCTCAACGTCTGCACTGCGGCAAAAAAGAGCACGATCAGCGTCCCGTTCCCTTATTCGAAGCCATCCACGAACAAGTACGACACCGTATGCGGCTCCGCGCCGGAGGCACTGTACCCATGTGTATTGGTGCCGAGAAATTCAGCACGCACACTGAGTTCGCCGAGCATGGCAAACGAAATCTGGCAACTGAATTCGGCGGTGGTTGGGCTGGTCTGTGTGGGTGAGCTGTCGGTGCAGATGTGACCCGTGTCGGCGACGATTTGTACCGTGCCATTCGAGGGCGCCGGGCTGGCGACGACGGTGGTGACGAAGGTAACCACTTGCCCGGGTTCAGATGCATCCGGGGTATCGAGTGTGATTGAAGCTGCGGTCACTGCTCCAGGTCGCAGCAGTGAAACCATGTTGCTGGCCGGCCGGCCCACAATGAGTTGGGCACGCAGGCCGTCGTATGCGTAGTTCATCGAACTCCCGCTATTGGCAATCGTGCCGCGCACGCTGTTGTCGGCGGTGATCAAACCGGACGTGGTGCCATCGCCAAAGCCCACCGAGATGGCACCAGCGTTAACGATGCCGCCATTGTCCCAGTTGCGGCTCTTGACGACATAGTGGCCATTGCTCTGTGCTTCGACGCCGTTGACGTAGATTCCGGAGTCGGTGACGTTGTCACCGACGAACGCGCCCACAAGCGAATTGCCGGCGCTGATGACACCGCTGCTGCTTGCGTTGCCGTTGCGCCAGGTGGCTGCACCGGCATCGGCTGCGCCGCCATTTTGCCAGTGACGACTGCTGATCACGAAGTGTCCGTTGCTCAACGCGTCGACACCGCCTATGCCGATTCGATCGTTCGCCGCGCTGCCCCTCATTGAATTGCCGGCGCTGACAACGGCACCACTGCCGGCCGCCCCATTGCGCCAAGTGACCGCACCGGCATCGCTGGTGGCTCCGCTGTCCCAGTAAGGGCTGCTGACGACATAGTGGCCATTGCTCAATGCAACGATGCCGCTCCAACCTGCGCGGTCCGACGCGACATTTCCCACCAGCGAGTTGCCGGAACTGACCACGGCGCCGCTGCCCAGAGTGCCGTCGCGCCAGGTAACTGCGCCGGCATCGGCAATGCCACCGTTGTTCCAACTGGCGCTGCTGACCACGTAGTGCCCGTTGCTCAACGCATGAACCAGGCCCACATAGTCGTTGGCAGAACTGCCTACCAGTGAATTGCTGGCTGTCACCGCGCCACCGCTTACACCGGTGCCAACGCGCCAGGTCGCGGCGCCGGCATCGGCAATGCCGCCGTTGTCCCATAAAGGATGGTGGACCACGTAGTGACCGTTGCGCAACGCGACGACACCTCCACCGCCCAGGTGACTGCCGCTGACCTCATCGCCAGCAGTTACTCCGATCAGTGAATTGCCGATATTCAACACGCCCACGCTGCCGCCGGCACCATTGCCCCAAGTCGCCGCCCCCGCATCGACGATGTTGACGTTGTCCCAGAATGGACTGCGCACCACATAATGGCCGTTGCTCAACACGGTGATGCCGGGGTCCTCGCCTGTTACGCCGCTCACCATGTCGTTGGCGTTACTGCCGACCACGGAATTTCCCGTGTTGATCACGCCGGTAATTCCCCCGTTTCCGTTGCCCCAGGTGGCAGCACCGGCATCGACGATGCTGCCGTTGTCCCAATCCGGACTGCCCACGACGTAGTGTCCATTACGCAACGCGTGAACTCTGCCGCTGCCAACAAGATCGTTCGCTGCGCTGCCGACCAGCGAATTGCCGATGCCGACGGTGCCGACGGTGCTGCCGCCGCCATTGCCCCAGGTCACCGCACCGGCATCGGCCATGCCCCCGTTGTTCCAGAACACGCTGCTGACTACGTAGTGTCCGCTGTCCAGCACGACGACACCGCCATTCCCGACAGAATCGTTCGCATTGCTGCCGACCAGGGAGTTGCTGGCGCCGACCACACCAGCACTGCCACTGTCGCCGTTGCCCCAGGTCACCGCACCGGAATCGGTCACCGTGTTGCTGTCCCATTCAGCGCTGATGACGACATAGTGGCCGCTGCTCAACGCATATGCACCCCCGCTGCCAACGCGATTGCTGGCCGTGGCGCCGACCAGCGAGTTGCTGGCACTCACCACCGCATGGTTGCCGTTCACCCCGCTGCACCAAGTAGCTGCACCGGCATCGAAAATGCCGTTGTTGTCCCAATCGGGGCTGGTGACAACAAAATTGCCATTGCTGAGCACCGCAACGAAACGACCAACCTGATCGCCAGTGCTGGTGCCGCGCAGCGTATAAATCAAACCGCCATCGGCCCTATACAGAGACACCGCACCGACATCTGCAGCGCCTCCCGGCGCGTCAAATCCCGGGTCAGCGACGACGAAATTGCCATTGGCCAGCAAATGAACCTGCTTACCGAATTCACTGCTGCCCAAAGGCCCGGTGATATCGATTTGCGCAGCGCTGGCTTCAGAGAACACCAGATGCAGCGACATACCCGATATCACCAGCAGCCAGCGGCAGGTTGCAACCGCGGACCCATTTGATTGCTTCACGGTCAACTCCAGAGGGTGTAACGCGTCGTCGAACGACTCGGCTATCACTTACCCTCCATGTCGCAGGGTGCCGAAAACGAACACGCCTGGCGACCTGCCGGCAACGGCAAAGCAGCTGTGCCTGTCGCTGCCTACTCGAAGCCGTTGGCGAAGGGGACGGAAACGCTGTGCGACTCCGGTCCTGACGCGCTATAGCCGTGCGTGTTGGTGCCAAGAAATTCGGCGCGCATGCTGCGTGTGCCGACATTGGCAAACAAAATCTGGCAACTGAAGTCGGCCGTGGTTGGGCTGGTCGGCGTGGGTGAATTGTCGGTGCAGGTTTCGCCAGTGTCAGCGTTGACGCGAACCGTACCGTTCGACGGTGCCGGACTGGCGACGATGGTGGTGACGAAGGTGACCACTTGCCCAGGATCGGATGCATCGGGTGTGTCCAGCGTGATCGATGCCGAAGTCACGGCTCCAGGTCGCAGCAACGAAACCGTATTGCTCGCCGGCCGGCCGACGATGAGTTGGGCGCGCAGGGAATCGTAGGTGTAGTTCATCGAGATGCCGCCGTTCGCTGCCGTGCCACGCACACTGTTGGCAGCAGTAATCGGGCCGACTGTGGTGCCGGTGCCAAGGCCGAGCGAGACGGCGCCAGCATCAACGATGGCGCCATTGTCCCACTGCGAGCTGAAGGCGATGTAGTTGCTATTTGCCAGAGCTCTGAGTACGCCGTTCCCAACCGAGTCGGCGGCAACAGAACCGACAAGTGAATTCGATGCACTCACCGTTCCGGATGACGCGTTCGATCCATTGCGCCAGGTCACGGCACCAACATTTTGAACAGCGCCATTGTCCCAACTGGAGCTTCGGATCGCATAGTGGTCATTGTTCAGTGCGGTAACACCGCCCGTGTTACCCAGAAAATCGCCCACGCTGCTGCCAACCAATGAGTTGGCGGCGCTGATGAGAGCACCGCTGCCACTGCTGCCATTGCGCCATGTCACTGCGCCGGCAGTGTCGACGCTACCGTTGTCCCAGTACGGGGAGCTCACAACGTAGTGCCCATTGCTGAGCGCAGTTACGCCACCCAGGCCAACCGCACTGTTTGCCTGGTTGCTGACGAGTGAGTTGCCGGTGCTCACGACAGCACCGCTTCCACCCGCGCCATTGCGCCAGGTTGCGGCACCGGAAAAAACCAGGCCGGCGTTTCTCCAATACGGGCTGGACACCACATAGTGCCCATTGCTCAGCGCAGCAACCCCGCCGCGCCCAACGTGATCTTCCAACGAGCTGCCCACCAGGGAGTTGCTGGCGCTCACCAAGGCACCACCACCGCCGCTACCGTTGCGCCAGGTCACGGCGCCGGCATCGACGATCCCGCCATTGTCCCAGTCGTAGCTGATCACGACGTAATTGCCATTGCTGAGCTCGGTGATACCAACTTTGCCCACGTGATCACCGGGACTGCTTCCCATCAACGCATTGGCCGGATTCAACACACCCGTGGAGGCAGCAGTGCCGTCGACCCACGCCATGACGCCCGCGTCGACGATGCCAGCGTTGTCCCAAATGTAGCTGCCGACGACATAGTGGCCGTTGTTCAACGTGAACAACTGCTGGCCCAGGATATCGTCTGCGGTGCCGCCGACCAACGAGTTGCTCGCGCTGACCACACCCGTGGTCCCGGAGAAGCCATTACCCCAAGTCACTGCACCGGCACCGTCGATGCTGCCGTTGTCGCAGTGATAGGAGTCGACGACGTAGTGACCATTGCGAAGTGCGAAAACCTGACCCGCGACTTCGTCGTTTGCGACAGCGCCTATCAGCGAATTGCCGATACCGACTACCCCGCTGGTGCCGTTTGCCCCATCACCCCAGGTGGCTGCGCCAGCGTCAGCCATTGCGCCGTTGTCCCATAAAGCACTCGCTACGACGTAGTTGCCATTGGTCAAGGGCGTGGTGGCGCCTACCTGATCCTCGGCCTGGCTACCGATCAACGAATTTGCCAACCCGACCACACCACTGCTGCTGCCGAACCCATTGGCCCAGGTCGCTGCACCCGCATTGATGACACCGATGTTGTCCCACTCCGGGCTGTCGATAACGTAGTTGCCGTTGCTCAGTGCGACCACGCCAGACCCGCTGACACGATTGCTGGCGCTGCTGCCCACCAGGGAGTTGTTCGTACTCACCACGGTGTCACTTCCGCTCCAACCATTGCGCCATGTCGCCGCACCGGCATCAAACACCCCAACGTTGTCCCAATCGGGACTGGATACGACGAAGTGACCATTGCTGAGCACAGTGATGCCGAGGCTACCGATCTGATCGCCTGTGCTGCTGCCACGCAACGTATGAATCAAACCACCATCGGCCCGGTACAGATACACGGCGCCGACATCGGCTGCTCCTCCCGAGGCGTCGAAGCCTGGATCGGTGACGACAAAATTTCCATGGGGCAGTAAATAAACCTGCTTACCGAATTCGCCGCTGCCCAAAGGGCCGACGATGTCGATCTGCGCTGCGTAAACCAGCGTTGTGCCAGTGATGCAAGACGCCGCGATTGCAACACCGATGACGGTACGGATCATGGTTTCGGTCTCCGGAATGTTAAGAATGCGGCGAGTACGTGATGCCGGGTGCGCGCCTATTCAAAACTGTTCTTGAACAGTGGCAACTCGTTTTCCACAGCACCGATATCGCAGAAGGAATCGCCGCTGCCACGCCGTGATACACGGCGTACATCGGTAGTCACCGCAAACCCCCGGCCGTCACTGCATGCAACTTGCGGGATGACGTTGGCGGCAGGGCTGTTGGTCGCCAGCCGATAGATCGGCATTCCGCTGGACAACAGCTCGCGCGCGCCGAGCTGCGGGTCGATATCGATCAGGTTGCCGGTGGTATCGCCGGAGATCACGCAGGCAGGGTCGTTGTCCTCGATCAGGTTATAGCCGAGGCTGATGTTGTTGGCACCGAAGTCGGTGGTGTAGACCCGGCAATCAGAAGGCCCGGTGGCGGACTGGTTGCCTGCGATCAAGATGTTGCGCAATATGTTGTTCGCGCCGGTAAAACCGGCGGCATATCCCGATGTCGGATTCACGTCGATCAAGTCCGACGTGTTGTCAGCGATGGTCACAAAGCTCAACGATGAATCGACCAGGTAGGCACCGCCGCCGCGAACGGCATGGTTTCCGGCAATCGTGCCGTTACCGATTGTGATGCCATCGCTCTTGAACGACGTGCTGCCGAGGCTACCCTCGATGCCGCCGATATCGTCGGCGCTGGTATTGTCGACGATGGCAAATCGCTCAAAAACCACGCTGCAGGCGTAGGGGCGATTATGTTCGGGTATGTAAGGGGCGGTGATGGATACGCCGCCACCCTTGCTGACGTCGCCGACAATATTCACTTCGTTGTCCTGCACGACCACGTTGTAGAAGAGACTTTTCCCGCCATACACTTTGATCCCGCCGCCGCCGATCACCGAATTGGGTTCAAACGCAAACGGATCCTCGGTCAGCACACCGCCACTGATGCGGACGTTGATCAGCGCAAACGAAAGTGTAGTGTCGTTGGTACCGTTATTGCCGCGAACCTCAAGCACCCGGTCGAACCCGCCGCCCACTATCTGCGTGTCATTGGGATCGCCGCTGCCGAACAAGGTCAATGCCAGCGGCGGATCGTTGACGTTGGACCCGTCCACATCCAGATCGCCGCCAGCGGAATCGCCGATATTGTTACCAATAGGTTGATTCAAGCTATAGATGCCTGCCGGAAGTTGGATGAACCAGCGACCACCCACTTCATGCGCTTCCATCAAGGCCGCGCGCAACGTGCAGACATTGCCCAGCGCAAGACAACTGCCATCGCCCGGATTGAGGTCGGGCAGATCGCTGAACGAATTGAGGGTTAGATCGAAGCGGTGTTCGTAAGCGCCCAGATCGCAGGACGTAGTGCGCGAGGCACCGCGGGCGTCGCTGGTCAGGCAGGCCGTCAACGCGTTCGAATTGCTGGGGTTACCAGCGTTCAGCGCAGTGCTGCCCGGCAGCAACGCATGCGTGGGTACGCCTGACCCAAAGTCGAACAGCGGCGAGAGACGCGCGTCGTTGTTGGTGGGGATACCACTGAACGAGGCGAAGGTGCAGCCGCCTAGAATGCTGCCGATCATCGTATGGGTGCGCGCGCCCAACTGCGCGCCACCACCCGCGCAACTCAAATCGTTGGGCAGGCCGTTGGCGATATTTTCGATCAGCACGCTGTTCGCAAAATTCACCCCGGTGGTGCTGGGGCTGCCGTAAAAAACTCCGCCCGCCGACAGCAAACTCACGTTGCGTGCTACGGTCGAATTGCGCATTCGAAACCAGCTGCTGCCAACGTACAGGCCACCGCCTGATTGAATTGCGGTGTTACCGCTGAGTGTCAGGTTGTTGAGAATCGCCTCGACGCCGCTGCCTTGTTCCAGGAAAATCCCGCCACCGTGATTGGCGCGATTGTCGAAGACCGTCACCCGATTCAGCGTCAGCAACCCCGCCCCTGGCGGCGCATAAATTCCACCGCCACGATCCGCATTGCCACCGCGCAACACGCTGCGATTGATCGTCAGCGTAGCCGCGCCATCCTTGCGCACCACACCGCCATCGTTGCTGCTGCCAGCCAGCACGCTGCCACCAATGATCGTCACATCGTTGAGTGTCAAATTACCTTGTGCGGTGAGGACGTGAAACGCGCGGTCAAACTCTGGCCCGACGATCACCGTTCGCGTGGTGTCATCGCCCTGCACGATGATCGAACTGGTAACGTCAAGATCGCCGGTGATGTTGCCGTCTTCGTCGCTGGCAGACGCCGAGATGAAGTAAGGGCGCCCCAAGGCCAGTACCAATGTATCGGTGCCGGCCGACCCTGCAAGACATCCTCCTGATGGCGCATCGGTATTGGCCGCCCGAACAGCGTCGCGCAGCTTGCAGTTGTTACCGCCGAAGGCCTCGGGGAAGACCTGCATCGTGACGGCAAAAGTGGGCGGGGAAATCACCGCGCACGCCAGCAGCAACATCCAGCACGCGGTCACGCGCTTGAAGACGGTCATAATGAGTTCTCTTGATGATGTGTTGATGCATCTCCTGTTAGGTATGCCTGGAAGTGCACTAACCGAACGCTTCCGATCAAACGCAGCGGGGCAAGCACTTGCACGTAATCGACGTAGCTTGCGCGGCGTTCACCGCCATTCGCGGCAGGGCCGCGCGAGCAGGGCAGTTGACTCATGTGCGGGCGATCGAGTGCGCTGGCGGCAGTGCCACCAAGGCGCTCTCGTGCTGTGCCAGAACGTATAGACTCCGATGAAGCTCCATAACTTGCCGTATTGCTACAGAAAACAGTTCACTCGTATCCATTTGCAAAAACAGGATCGTGGCTTTCGTATGCACCCAAATCCAGAAGGTTCTCGTACAGTCGCGTTTCTCCATCCAGATCAATGGCCGAAAACCCGAGAGAATTAGACCCGGCGTTGCGCAGTGGCGAGTCGACTTGCAGCCGGTAATTGTCTTGTGCTGGATTGATGAATAGTGGATCAAGATGAGTAAATGCATCGGTATTGGAAAGCGGGGTGCCCGCCAGGTTGACAATATTGTTGTAACTTAACTCGACGTTGCTGCCACCTTGCAAACTCAAGTCGGAGCCGTGGTTAGCGGAAAAAACATTGTTTATGTATTTGGCGCGCGCATTACCGCCATGAAAAAATCCACCAATAGTGCAGCTGATTGGTGCCGTCGAAGTGCATGTGTTATTGACGATCGTGTTGTCGCGAAAGATCAATCGATCGGTCACGTTATCGCTGTAGTTTATCGTCATGATTCCAGCGGCAGCATTCGCCGCGGACTGGTTGTTGAAGAGCAGGTTTCCACGAACTTGCACCAGGCCGCCGCCGCTTGTGACTCTTAGCGCGCCGGCACTTGCATTGCTGACGTTGTTTTCTAAAATGATCCGTTCCACGGTAACCCCCAAGGCGTTCGCGGCGATACTGACGATGTTCAGTCCCGCTCCATTGGTGCTGGAAAATCCGTTCCTGATCGTAAGATTAGAAATGCTTAGCTGGCTTATTGCCGCGGTATCGCTCGAAATGGAGAAGACTTGTCGCACGCCCGACCCGGTCAGTACGGTTTCGTTTGCTCGCGGTACTTGTCCGGCGCAACTGGATCTGTATCCACCCTTGATCTCCAGCGAAAAGCTCTCTCCAGAGCTATAGACAAATGCGGTCAAACCGCTGGTTGCGCTGTAGAGGCCGGACTGCACCCTGATCTCATCGCTTTGGCCATTGCTCTCGGCTGTGCTGAGGGCGCTGGTCAATTGTGCGCTGCTGCTGACGCAAAAAATGCTGGCATTGGCAGATTTGCAGTTGAGTGCGAGCGCGCACAATGCAATCAGCATGTAGGTTTTGTTCATTTGTGGTCCAGAAGAGAAAGAAGCCAGAAAAATGAGAAATAGCTAATCGCAAGCCCGTTCACGATGCCTTGTGGTCTTGAGAGCACCGCGGCTGAAGCCGCTCCCACCAAAGCCAAAAACGAAGCATTGCGAGCCCTCCCGCTCCATATCGGCAAAAGCATTGGCTCATTCAAATCCATCCTTGAACAACACCAGCGAAATCCCCGCGATGAATTCGTCCTGGATCAGCAGACCGTTGACGCCGCCGGTGCCGGTGGTGAAGCTGGTCACCACCGAGCCATCGTCGATGCGCGCACGCACTACGCGACCGCTGACCACCCCGCCGGTCCAGAAGGTTTGACCGTCGGGATCGAGATGGATGGCGTACAGTCCATTGACGTCGCTTTCGCCCAGGCTCTCTTTGGTGTACTCGCGGATGAAGCTGCCGTTCTGGTCGTAGCGATAAATGCGGTTTCTGCAGGTCACCATCATTTCGTGATTTGGCAATTGCCTGAGCGCATAGCAAGGCGCTTCCAACGCGGTGGCGAAGTGCGGCAGCACTTGCTCGGTGCAGACGTCAAAGCGGCGAACATCGGAATCTTCCGAGGTGTAATAGAGCGTGCATTGATTGGCATCGAGTTCGATCCAATCGGCGCCGCGTTCACCTACGGGCAACTGCAGCGTTTTCAGCACGCGACCATCGGCGGCGATGTACTTGAGGGGCACGGTCGTGGCAATGGAGCCAACTGCCTCGCCGATCCAGGCATTGCCGGCCTGGTCAAACGCACACGACTCGTCGCCGCCGATGAAGCCGCCGGGATCATTGTCGCGGACGGCGCCGGACTGCGACATACGAATCGGACCCTGACTGTCACTGAACCGTGTACTCAGCACATCGCCATCCGGGGCGCGACAGAATCCGGTGGCAACAAATTGGAATGAGTTCTGCATCAATGTGGCCCAGCCATCTACCGCCACACCTTGAGTGGTGTAGCGGCGCACAAAGCTGATCTGCCCGGTGGGTGTGTTCAGGTTGGCGCTCTTGCCAATCAACAGATAGCGCGCGCCGGGTGGACCATCGTCGTTGACGATCCTGCCCTCGACACTGGCGGTGAATTTTCGATTGTTGCCGAAGCTGGCGTTTTTCAGCGCGGGCTCGAAGGGGCTGTCGGCAGTGACCAAGACGAAGCCTTCATCTGCTTCGACGGCGCTGTCACCGTTGATCGTCACCGGCATTTGGCGCAGCACCATGCCGGGCGTAAAGGTCACAGTGCCGCCGGTGTGCACATAGTCTGCCGGGTTTCCGCCCGCAGCCAGGGTGACCGCGGTGCCGGCTGATGTGGTGTAGACAAAGCTGACGATTTCGCTGCTGGGCGCCGACAGGGTGGCCGCGACATTCATCACCTGGGTGCCGCTGTTGCCTTCGCTCACCGCGGTGTCTGTCAATGTCAGCGTCGGTACGACACGCAGATCGGTCACCGTCGGCGCCACACGCAGCGCCAGACTGAGCGGGTAGTCGCTCAACACGCGGCCATGCACGGGAGTGTTGGCATTCAGCACGCTGGCATGTGTAGCGATCGGAATCGTGGTGTCGATGCCCGGCGCGTAACCATCGTTCATGCGCACGCGCGGATAAACACGATTCCACTGCACCGATCCGCTGATGGACATCCGGTCGTGCTGCGCCAACGCCGGTCCGCTTACATCGAGTATCAACTCCGCTCCGGCAATACTTACGTCGCCGACAAAATTCAGCGTGCCGATCGGCTCACCACTGGGCGCATGCGGATCGAGCACGCCGGGGGATGCACCGCCGGACACGGTGACCGCTCCGATAATGGTGCCGCTGCCGCTCAACACTTTTCCCGAAGAAAGACCGACGGTATGGCTGCCGGTATTCAGTACGCCATCGACGAGGCGCAGCGATCCATTGAATCCGCCCTGAAACCCCGGGCTGGGCGTGAAAAAGCTGAAGGTACCCGACCGCAGTTCCAGCATTCCGGTGGAGGAGAATTGCCCGCCGCTGGCACCACTGCGTTCTACCGCGACCAGCCCCGGGCCCTGGTGAATCCAGTTACCCTGATTGTAGATCGCGCCGGAAGTCGAATAGCCGAACACATAGGCGCCGAGAACGGTCGTGTTGCCGACGGGCGCATTGGTGTAGTTGCCATTCACATCGAGATTCAGGCGCACACCGGCACCGCCACTGAACGTGGCATTGCCGGCATTGGTGATGATCGCGCGGCGAAGCAGGTTGGTGCCGGTGAAACTGAGTGTCGAGCCTTCTGGCAACTGCAGCGATAGATACGCCGGGCTCGGTCCGCCGGGTGGTGGCAACGCCCCGTTTAATGTGGCACCCGAAAGCGTTGCGCTGCTGGTGATGGTCAGTTGCCGGATGTCGGTTTGCGCCTCGACCAAGCCCAACTCCGAACCCGGCGCCATATCGAGCTCAGCAATCGTGATGAACTGGGGAATGATCGTTGCCTTGCCGGTAGCCGTCGGAAACACCGCGCGATCGGCGGGCCCTGGTGTACCTGCAGGCGCGCCGCCGCCCGCTGCACAACCACTCCAGTTGGACGGCACATGCCAGTCCGCTGCGATGGCCGAGTTCCAGGTGCAGGTCACGGCCTGCGCTGCTGGTGTCGCGACGATGATCAATCCGGCCAGAAGAATGTGGCGCAGTCCTGGTGAAAAACCGGCGCGTAAGGGTGCAGGCATCGAGAGAACTCCGGATCAGTTCTCTCTGGGTATGTCGCTGGGCGCGCAAACCGAACGCTGAATCGTCAGGCATCGGAGCGCACAAAGAAAAACCCCGCATCGCTGCGGGGTTTCCATAAACCTTCGAATTCCGACTAGGGCCAGAGCAGCGGAGCAAGCCCCGCTCTACGAGAGCGCCCCAGCCGATATCGTGCGGCGCGATTAAAAATCCATACCGCCCATACCGCCGCCGCCATGATCATGACCGCCGCCACCGCCGCCTGCTTCTTTCTTCGGGGCTTCGGCAACCATCGCTTCAGTCGTGATCATCAGGCCGGCAATCGACGCTGCGTTCTGCAGTGCGGTGCGGGTGACCTTGGTCGGATCGAGGATGCCCATCGCGACCATATCGCCGTACTCGCCGGTGGCCGCGTTGTAACCGAAGTTGCCGGAACCTTCAGCAACCTTGTTCAACACGACGCTGGGCTCTTCGCCGCAGTTGGCGACGATTTCGCGCAGCGGCGCTTCCATCGCACGCTTGGCAATCGCGATACCGTGGTTCTGGTCTTCATTGTCGCCCTTCAGGCCAGCGATACCGGCCAGAGCACGCACCAGGGCCACGCCGCCGCCCGGGACCACGCCTTCTTCGACAGCTGCGCGCGTAGCGTGCAGCGCGTCTTCAACGCGGGCCTTCTTTTCTTTCATCTCGACTTCGGTAGCGGCACCGACCTTGATCACCGCAACACCGCCGGCCAGCTTGGCAACGCGCTCCTGCAGCTTCTCGCGATCGTAGTCGCTCGAGGTCTCTTCGATCTGCGCCTTGATCTGCTTGATGCGGCCTTCGATTGCCTTTTTATCGCCCGCACCATCAATAATCGTGCTGTTCTCTTTCGTAATCTGGATCTTCTTCGCTGTACCGAGGTCCTTGATCGTGGCCTTCTCAAGCGAGAGGCCCACTTCTTCGGAGATCACGGTGCCGCCGGTGAGCACGGCCATGTCTTCCAGCATCGCCTTGCGACGATCGCCGAAGCCCGGAGCCTTGACGGCACAGACCTTGACGATGCCGCGGATGGTGTTGACGACGAGGGTGGCCAGGGCTTCGCCTTCCACTTCTTCGGCAACGATCAGCAGCGGCTTGCCCGACTTGGCCACGCCTTCCAGCACGGGCAGCAGGTCACGTACGTTGGAGATCTTCTTGTCGTACAGCAGGATGTACGGCGCTTCGAGTTCGGCGCTCATCGACTGCTGGTTGTTGATGAAGTACGGGCTCAGATAACCACGGTCGAACTGCATGCCTTCGACGACGTCGAGGCTGTTCTCGAGACCCGAGCCTTCTTCAACGGTGATCACGCCTTCCTTGCCGACCTTCTTCATCGCTTCGGCGATGATGTCGCCGATGACGTGGTCGCTGTTGGCGGAGATCGAGCCGACCTGGGCAATCGCCTTGTCATCCGAGCACGGCTTGCTCTGCTTCTTCAGCTCGGCAACGGCGGCGGTGACCGCTTTGTCCAGACCGCGCTTGAGGTCCATCGGGTTCATGCCGGCAGCAACGGCCTTCATGCCTTCGCGGATGATGGCCTGGGCCAGCACGGTGGCGGTGGTGGTGCCGTCACCGGCGACATCGGAAGTCTTGGAAGCGACTTCCTTGACCATCTGTGCGCCCATGTTCTGGAACTTGTCGGCCAGTTCGATTTCCTTGGCGACGGAAACGCCGTCCTTGGTGATCGTCGGCGCGCCGAAGCTCTTTTCGAGCACGACGTTGCGGCCTTTCGGGCCCAGCGTGGCCTTGACGGCGTTTGCGAGAATGTTGACACCGGCCAGCATGCGGGCGCGGGCGTCTTCGGAGAAGCGGATTTCTTTGGCTGCCATGATTGCAATCCTTGAATGTGATTCGATGTTCGTGCGGGAGCGTTCGGTAGGAGCGGCGTGAGCCGCGATGCTGTTGCTTTGCTCTGGATAATGAGAGCAAGAGCTTCGCGGCTCACGCCGCTCCTACATCCGCTCCCAACTGGAATTAGTTGAGAGTTGCGAAGATGTCGTCTTCGCGGACCACCAGATACTCGGTACCTTCGATTTTCACTTCGGTGCCGGCGTACTTGCCGAACAACAC
This sequence comes from Lysobacterales bacterium, assembly GCA_031391205.1. GTDB lineage: Bacteria > Pseudomonadota > Gammaproteobacteria > Xanthomonadales > Ahniellaceae > 0-14-3-00-62-12. Next base: position 21,818 of record JANMUE010000043.1, read on the forward strand.
CTTGTCGCCGACCTTGACCTTCAGGGCGCGCGTGGTGCCGCTGTCCAGGGGCTTGCCTTCACCGACGGCAACCACTTCGCCACGGATCGGTTTTTCGGTGGCCGAATCGGGAATCACGATGCCGCCAGCGGACAGACGCTCTTCTTCCATACGCTTGATGACGACGCGGTCGTGCAACGGTTGAATCTTCATAGCAACCTCTTTATGGCTGAGTTGATGGAGCAAGTATCTGATTTTTATTGGTTTTACGATCGTTGTTAGCAGTCGACCGCAGTGAGTGCCAATTCTACCTGCGACCCTTCCGATTGGGAATGCCGATCGGCAATCCAGCGGACTGGGTTTGGGGATGGCTGCAAGATGGGGCACGTTGCGAAGGATTCAAGTGCGCTCGCACAGCGTAGCTTCGCGGTAAGGTTGCGCCCACACGTTTTGAGAGTTCCTGCTGCCGGCTTAGCTTCTGCGCAACTTTGTACTTCAAACTGTGGATGGGGACCGCGCAGCGATGGGTTGCTTGAGCTCCCTCAAGTATGAGGGGGCGGCGAGCAAAGCGAGCCAGGGAGCTGGCAGCGCACACATCGTGAGTATGCGACTGTGAGCAAGGAACCTTCAGAGATTGATATTCCCGCCATCTTTGATGAAACAGGTACAACCATGCGACGCGCACGCTTTTTCGTCCGGCAGGCCATCCGGATCGGGCAGACCATGCCCTTGCCCCAATTTGCCGCTGATCACGCCATTCGTGTATTGCGTATGCGCGAGGGCGATTCGATCACGGTGTTCAACGGCGATGGGCACGACTACGCCGGGCGCATCGCCTATGCGCGCAAGGGCGAGGCCGGCGTGCATGTGGATGCGCAGGCCTCTGTGGATGTGGAATCGCCCCTTGCGGTGACCCTGGTCCAGTCGATTGTGCGCAGCGAGAAAATGGACTGGATTCTGCAGAAGGCAACGGAATTAGGCGTCAGTCGCATCGCGCCGGTCACCAGCGAACGCTCCGAAGTGAAGCTGGGCGAGGAGCGTGTCGATAAGCGCCACGCGCGTTGGCTGCATGTGATCGAAAGCGCCTGCGAACAATGTGGCCGCAGCCGCGTGCCCGAGTTGCTGATGCCCAAGGTGCTGGCACAATTTGGCGCCGATCTGCCGCCCACTGAAGAAGGCGAGTTGCGCCTGACGCTGCACCCGGAAGCCGACAAAGGATTGAACGATCTGGCCGCGCCGAAGAAGATCAGTATTGCGATTGGCCCCGAGGGCGGATTTTCGGATCGCGATCTGCTGATTCTGGATCAGGCGGGGTTTTCACGTCTGCGTCTGGGGCCGCGCGTGCTGCGCACCGAGACCGCCGGCATGGTGACGATGGCGGCGCTGCAGGCAAGGTTTGGGGATATGGCCTGACGATCTTGTGGGTCCGACCTATGGTCGGACGCTCTTGACGTTGTCGATGCGTGGACAAAAAGCGTCCGACCGCAGGTCGGACCCACAAGGTCGCGTCACTAAGCCGCCTCGTACTGCCCCATGCGTCGCAGCTTCTCGTAGCGCTGGGTCAGCAGCACATCGACATCGATCTTTTCGAGTTCTGCGATCTGGCCGATCAGCACCTGCTTGATGCGTTCGGCCATTTCCTTGGGATCGCGGTGTGCACCGCCGAACGGTTCAGGGATCACCATATCGACCAGGCCATGCTCGAACAGACGCACCGCGGTCAAGCCCAGTGCTTCCGCGGCATCGCGCGCTTTTGCGGCGCTCTTCCACAGGATCGAGGCACAGCCTTCGGGCGTGATTACCGAATAGGTGGCGTACTGCAGCATCATCGTGCGGTCACCCACACCAATGGCCAGAGCGCCGCCCGAGCCGCCCTCGCCGATCACCGTGCAGATCACCGGCACACGCAGCTTGCTCATTTCCAGCAGGTTGCGCGCAATCGCTTCGCTCTGACCGCGTTCCTCGGCACCGACGCCAGGGTAGGCACCGGGTGTGTCGATCAAGGTGATCACCGGAATACGGAAGCGTTCAGCAGTCAGCATCAAGCGTAGTGCCTTGCGATAACCCTCGGGGCGCGGCATGCCGTAGTTGCGGCGCACCTTGCTCTTGGTGTCGCGGCCCTTCTGATGGCCGATCACCATCACCGACTTGCCATTGATGCGGCCAAGACCACCAACAATTGCCGGGTCATCGGCAAAGGCGCGATCGCCCGCGAGTTCGTGGAATTCATCGCAGATGATCTTGATGTAGTCCAGCGTATGCGGGCGCATCGGATGGCGCGCCAGCTGAGTGATCTGCCAGGCATTGAGGTTGGCGAAAATTTCCTCGGTCTTCTGCCGAAGCTTGACGGCCATGCGCTTGACCTCGTTGTCGAGATCCAGCGAATTGCCGGCACCGGCCTGGCGCAGCTCGGCGATCTTCGATTCGAGATCGGCGAGGGGTTGTTCGAAGTCGAGATAATTGGGATTCATCGGGCAATCCAGCCAGGCACAGGGCGCTGAGTATAGTCAGGCGGCGCCACCATATCGATGCAATCGACCGGGCAGGGCGGGATGCACAGGTCGCAGCCGGTGCAGAGATCGACGATCACGGTATGCATCAGCTTGGGCGCGCCCAGGATGGCATCGACCGGGCAGGCCTGGATGCATTTGGTGCAGCCAATGCACTCGTCTTCGCGAATGAGCGCGACCAATCGTGGTGCTTCGACACCGTTTTCGGGGTTCAGCGGTTTGGGCTCGCGCCCCAGCAGCTGTGCCAGCGCGCGGATGCCGGCTTCGCCACCGGGCGGGCATTGGTTGATATCGGCCTCGCCAGCGGCGATTGCCTCGGCATAGGGACGGCATCCCTGGTAGCCGCATTTGGTGCACTGGGTTTGCGGCAGTAGTTGGTCGATGGCGTCGGCGAGGGACATGGCACCTGTGGGTCCGACCTGCGGTCGGACGCTTTTAATGTTGTCGATGCGTGGACAAGAAGCGTCCGACCGCAGGTCGGACCCACAATTTCGCTGGCTATTTTACCGTCGCGCCGGGCGTGGCACCGTCATCGGCATCGAGCAGAAACAGATCGGATTCGCCCGTGCCCGCCGACAGAATCATGCCCTCGGACACACCAAAGCGCATCTTGCGCGGCGCCAGGTTGGCGATGAAGACGACGTTACGTCCGATCAGTTTTTCAGGTTCGCCATAGGCCGCGCGGATGCCCGAAAAAATCTGGCGTTCGCCAAGTGCGCCGGCGTCGAGCTTGAAGCGCAGTAGTTTGTCGGAGCCGTCGATGAAGCTGCACTCCATCACCTTGCCGACGCGCAGGTCGAGTTTGGCAAAGTCGTCCATCGTAATGGTGGGCAACATCGTGGGAGCGGCCGCCGGCCGCGCTTCCGTGGCATTCGCGGGTGTTTGATCGCGGCCGGAGGCCGCTCCCACAACAGCAACCACATCCACATTCGCCTGCAACGACTCCTTGCTCGCCTCCACCATCGCCTCGATCGCCTTGGGATCGATACGCGTCATCAGCGGTTCGTAGGTGTTGATCGTGTGGGCGAGCAATGGCTGATCGATATCGCTCCAGCGTGCCGACGAGGCATTCAGAAATTTGGCCGCACGCGCGCAGGTGTCCGGCAGGATGGGCTGCAGACACAGCGAAAGCACGCGAAACAGATTCAAGCCTTGCGTGCACACCGACTGCAGCTCGGCATCGGCGCCTTCCTGCTTGGCAATCACCCAGGGCTTCTTGTCGTCGATATAGCGGTTGGCCTCGTCGGCGAGCTGCATGGTCAGGCGCGCAGCCTGGCCGAATTCGCAAGCCTCGAACGCGGTCGTCACTTCGCGCGAAGTGGCGACAAAGCGCCGGTACATTTCGGCATCAGGCAGTGCATCGGCAAGCCTTCCATCGAAGCGCTTGCCGATGAAACCGGCGCAGCGACTGGCGATATTCACGAACTTGCCCACCAGATCCGAATTCACCCGCGCCACAAAGTCTTCGAGATTCAGATCGACGTCATCGACACCGGAACCGGTCTTGGCGGCGAAGTAATAACGCAGATGCTCGGGATTCAACGCTGAATCCAGATAGGTGCGCGCCTGGATGAAGGTGCCGCGCGACTTGGACATCTTGGCACCGTTGACGGTGAGATAGCCGTTGACGTGCAGCGCGGTGGGGGTGCGGAAACCGGCGCCATGCAGCATCGCAGGCCAGAACAGCCCGTGGAAGTTGATGATGTCCTTGCCGAGGAAATGATGCATCTCGGCCCTGCTGTCGGCGCTTAGGAAGGCATCGAAATCGATGTCTTTGTTCTTGTCGCAGAGCGCACGGAAGCTCGCCAGATAGCCGATCGGCGCATCCAGCCAGACGTAGAAATATTTGCCCGGCGCATCCGGAATCTCGAAGCCGAAATAGGGCGCATCGCGGCTGATATCCCAGCTGCGCAGCCCGCCTTCCAGCCATTCGTTGAGTTTGGCCTTGACCGCGCTGTGCGCGACATCGCCCGCCATCCAGCCGCGCAGGAAATCGGTGAAATGTGCGAGTTCGAAGAAGAAATGCTCGGTGTCCTGCATCACCGGCGTGGCGCCGGAGACCACCGAATACGGATTCTTAAGATCGGTAGGCGAATACGCCGCGCCGCAGACCTCGCAATTGTCGCCGTACTGATCCTTGGCACCACATTTGGGGCATTCGCCCTTGATGTAGCGATCCGGCAGGAACATCGATTTCACGGGATCGAAGAACTGCTGGATGGTGCGTGCGGCGATATGCTCGGCGGCTTTCAATCGCGTGTAAAACAGCTCGGCCAGCACGCGATTTTCCGGCGTATGCGTACTGTGGTAGTGATCGAAGTGCACCTGGAACGCCGCGAAATCGTCTTCATGTCCCTGGCGGATACTGTCGATGAACGCCTCGGCGCTGACGCCCGCTTTCTCGGCGGCCAGCATGATTGGCGTGCCATGGGCGTCATCGGCACAGACGAAATGCACGGTATCGCCCGCCATACGCCGGGCGCGCACCCAGATATCGGCCTGGATATAGCCCACGAGATGACCCAGGTGCAGGGCACCATTGGCATAGGGCAGGGCGCTGGAGACGAGGATTTGGCGTGGGGCTGGGGCTGACATCAGGTACGGAGTTCCAATCGGGGGCGCGTGGTCCCGCCATCATGCCATGTCAGGCCGGGTCCGCTAAACTGTGCGGCCGCACTGAATCATGAGAAATCGCAATGAGTCTGGCCAAGGAGCGCGCCGAAGCGTTGCTGAAAACCATCATCGACCCGCATACCGGACTGGATCTGGTCGCCGGTGGATCGCTGAAAGGCGTCGGCGCCGACGGCGACAAGGTGGCCGTGGACATCCTGTTGCCGTATCCGGCGCTGTCCTGGCAGTCGACGCTGGCCGATCAGATTCAGAAGGTTCTGATCGCCGATCCGGCGATTTCGGCGGCGACCGTGCATGTCGGCTGCCGCGTGTTCGCACACCGCGTGCAGAAAGAACTGACGCCGATGCCGAACGTGAAGAACATCATCGCCGTGGCGTCGGGCAAGGGCGGAGTGGGTAAATCGACGACGGCTGCCAACCTGGCGCTGGCGCTGCAGGCCGAAGGTGCCGTGGTCGGCATTCTTGATGCCGACATCTATGGGCCCAGCCAGCCGCGGATGATGGGTGTTTCCGGCAAGCCCGATTCCAAAGATGGAAAATCCATCGAGCCCAAGTACGGCCATGGCGTGCAGGTGATGTCGATCGGCTTGCTGGTCGAGGAGGACACGCCGATGATCTGGCGCGGTCCCATGGTGACGCAGGCGCTGCAGCAATTGCTCAACGACACCAACTGGGTGGATCTCGATTATCTTGTGATAGACCTGCCGCCGGGTACCGGCGATATCCAGCTGACGTTGTGCCAGCGCGTGCCTGTATCGGGCGCCATCATCGTGACCACGCCTCAGGACATCGCCCTGTTGGATGCGCGCAAGGGCCTGCGCATGTTCGAGAAGGTCGAGGTGCCGGTACTCGGCATCGTCGAGAACATGGCGCTGCATACCTGCAGCCAGTGCGGCCATACCGAGCATGTGTTCGGCTCCGGCGGTGGCGAGCGTATGGCCAGCGATCATGGCGTGCCGTTGCTGGGTTCGCTGCCGCTGGCGATGCATATTCGTGAACAGGCCGATGGCGGCACGCCGACGGTCATCGCAGCGCCGACGTCGGATGCGGCGCGCATCTATCGCGAAATCGCGCGCAAGACTGCGGCGCGGCTCAGTCTGCAGGCGCGCAACAAGAAGATAGCGTTTCCGAATATCGTGATACAGGAGACCTGACTTTCTGGCATCAGGGGAACAGCATCCCTGATGCCAGAAAGTCAGGTCAGAGCAAGTGTCTCCTAACCCCTCCCCAGCCCTCCCCGAACATCGGGGAGGGGGCAACAGCCTTCAACGTATTTCTTGCCATGTGGTTCTCAAAGTGAAAATGATTCGAGGAATTCGATGAGCATCAAACCTGACAAATGGATCCGCCGCATGGCGGAGCAGCACGGCATGATCGAGCCCTTCGAGCCCGGCCAGGTGCGCGCCAATGCCAGCGGCGGCAAGCTGATTTCCTACGGCACGTCGAGCTATGGCTACGACGTGCGCTGCGCTGGCGAGTTCAAGATCTTTACCAATATCAATTCCACCATCGTTGACCCGAAGCAGTTCGATCCGCAGAGCTTCGTCGACGTGAATGCCGACGTTTGCATCATTCCGCCCAATTCCTTCGCGCTGGCGCGCACGGTGGAGTACTTTCGCATTCCGCGCAGCGTCTTGACCATATGCCTGGGCAAGAGTACTTATGCCCGCTGTGGCATCATCGTCAACGTGACGCCGCTGGAGCCGGAATGGGAAGGGCATGTGACGCTGGAATTCAGCAACACCACGCCATTGCCGGCACGGATCTACGCGAACGAGGGTGTGGCGCAGATGCTGTTCTTCGAATCCGACGAGGAATGCGAGACCAGCTATCGCGACCGCGGTGGAAAATACCAGGGGCAGCGCGGCGTGACTTTGCCGCGTACTTGAATCTTTGAAAAATTACCGAGAGGGATTGACCATGCAACAGCCACCGCAGATTCCAGAGAATCCCTACGCCGCGCCTCAGGCCAGCGTTGCTGACGTCATCCAGGACGGGCAGTTGGAGTTGGCAGGGCGTGGCATGCGCCTCGTCGGCGTCATCATCGATACCGTCATTCTGATGTTTCTGGTGGTGCCGCTTATTTTTGTATCCGGCTATTGGCAGATGGCGATGAGCGGTCAGCAACCGGGCTTTGGCTGGCAGGTCGGCATGGGTGTGGCAGGGTTCATCTGTTTTTTGCTTGTCAATGGCTATTTTCTCAATCAGTCCGGTCAAACCGTGGGCAAAAAACTCCTGGGCATGCGCATCGTCGATTTGAACGGCAACAAGCCCGAGTTCTTGCGCCTGGTCGGACTGCGTTACGGAGTAGGCCAGTTGATTCAGTTGATTCCTATCGTCAATTTCATCTACGGCCTGGCCGACTGTCTTTTCATCTTCCGTGAAGACCGCCGCTGTATTCATGATCTGATCGCTGGCACCCGTGTTGTAGTGGTCTGACTTCTCTCCGTGGTCAAGGGGAATTGCATGAAATCCGCAACTTTGCGCAACCTGTTCGTGGCAATGATCGCTGCGGTCGTTGCGGTACCGGCTTTTGCTGCCGACGTAGTCAGCTTCAAACTGCTCAAGGGCCCAAAATACGAAGCCGATGGCTACATCATGGGCGCGCAGGAGCTTGAGGGGTATCTTGGTGCGATCAAGGAAGACGACGGCGTCACCGAAGTGGTGCTGGTAGGTCCCGATACCGGCAACAACGAAGGCGAAGAGTTGTTCGCCCGTGCCGCGAAGCGTGCCGGAGTCAAGGCACTGCGCAAGGAAAAGGGCGAGACGCGGGAGTTGTAAAACCCGTAGGGTGGGTACAACCCACCATTGTCGAATGTTCGGGAATGGTGGGTTGCACCCACCCTACAACAGCGAGATCGCCTCGCGTAGCGACTTCAAAGTCGCGTGCACCTGTCCGGTCTTGTAAGGCTCGGCGGTGCCGACGCCCCACACCGGTGCGGGCCAGGCGCCGTCGCTGGCATAGCGCGCGATCACGTGCACATGCAGCTGGGCAACGACGTTGCCGAGTGCGGCTACGTTGAGCTTTTCCGAATCAAAGATATCGCGCATCGCCGTGCTGATGGCAGCGATCTCTTCCATCAGCTGGGCGCGATCACCGACATCCAGGTCGATGATTTCGCGTGCGTCGGTGCGGCGCGGCACCAGGATCAACCAGGGATAGCGCGCATCGTTCATCAGCAGCACGCGGCACAGCGGCAGGTCGCCCACTTCGATGGCGTCTTCCTGCAGGCGTGGATGCAGATGAAACTCCTCGGCAGGGCCAAGGTGTTCGCGAAAGAATCCCAATGTGCGGCGCCAGGCCAGCGCTGCCGACTCCTGATGAAAGTCCGCGCGTTCGTTGCAATTGAAGCCGTGTCCAGCTGCATAGAGGTACTGCGGAACGGCGGGTTGCTGCAGCGCGAACGCTTCACGATATTCGGCCGGAATCAATGTGTCGCGCTCGCCGAAGTGCATGATGACTGGCGCCTGCGGTAACTCTGCGATAAACGGCATCGAGCGCGCACCGTAGTAACTGACCGAGGGCAGGGCGAGGCGCGTGGCGCACAGCCAGGCCAGACTGCCGCCCCAGCAATAGCCAACGGTGCCGACGCTGCCATATCGCTGCGCCTGCGCGGCGGTGGCTGCCACGTCCAGCAATGCATCCTCCCAGCTCAGCCGGGCGATGCGTTCGCGCCCACCCGCAACGCCGGTTTCATCATAGGCGTACGCGACATTCCCGCCGACCCGATCGAACAACTGCGGCGCCGTCGCTGCGAAACCATTGGCGGCAAATTGCGCGCATACCTGGCGAATGTGCGCGTTCACGCCGAAGATTTCCTGCAGCACGATGACACTGCCCAGAGGCGCCTCTTCCGGCAGCTCCTGCCAGGCATGGAAAATATGGCCGTCGGCGGCTTTCAGATTGATCAGTTGCCCCATAGCGATGGATGCCTCACCGATGAGAGATAGGGAAGTATGCACCAGTCGCCACCCGGTGGGAGCGGCGTCCCGCCGCGAAGCTCTGGCCCTGCTGGATATCGGAGCAAGAGCTTCGC
>JANMUE010000044.1:0-4920 GCA_031391205.1 Lysobacterales bacterium
AGGATGTCGTGAATCCCTATTTGTATTTGTTGAGCGGCGAGAGTCGCGGCGTTAGCGGACAACATCTCGGCAGCATGTGAAGGTTGCGTAGTCCGCCGCTCTCCAGTCCACGCGCATAGCTCGAATAGGTGTGATAGACGATGCCATCCTGCATCGCAAACGCGCTCATGCCCGGCCTGTCGTGCGTGTCGTAAACCGGAAAAATGCTGGAAAGTCTCGCCATGCTGCCCGGCGTGAACATATCGGGGGCTCGAGTCCGATGGCGGTGATCGCTTCCTCTGTGGAGGCGGGGGCAGCGGCAAGGTGAGAGTGGTTCGGCGGCCGAAATATGGGGCCGTGATCAGCCTGAGGAGTACTCAAATCCTATGATCCGATAGCCGGGTCATATTGCCTCGGCTAACCTTCCAAGAGTATTGTTTGATCAACCCTTTGCTGAGTGAGAAGTCGACCGTGAAGGCAGTACTCAAGAAAATGTCCCGCGCCGACAAACTGCGCACCATGGAAGAACTGTGGATTGATCTGACCCGTGATCAGAGCAAGTACGCCTCACCTTCGTGGCATTTCGATGAGCTAACCAGAACTGAGCAGGCTTTCGAGTCAGGCCAAATGAAATTCATCGATTGGGAAAAAGCCAAGCAGTCGATTCGCCGCCGCACCTGATGAAAATTTTCGACTCCCGCGCCGCGCAAGAAGATTTTCTGGCCGGCTTTCGCTTCTACGAACAACAAGCGCAAGGTGTCGGTGACTACTTCCTTGATGCCTTGTTCTCCAACATCGACTCACTTGTCCTATACGCCGGCATACATCCACAGATTCAACGCTACTACCGCATGCTCGCCAAGCGGTCTCCGTTTGCCATCTATTACAAGATCGAACGCCGCGCAGTGCGCGTGCGGCGCGTTCTTGATTGTCGCCGCAATCCTGCTTGGATACGCAACAAGCTGAAGTGATGTTGACGTTAATCAGGAGTGGAGTTGACCCCCATGACGTAAGAGACATTCACTCTCAACTCCTTGCCTGTTTATCAGGTGCACCCTCCAATACCTACGATCCGACGGCACCCTCGCCGGTGCGTGCAGCTCGCCCAGATTCGCTAGCAGGTAACGTAGTCCCTGCGAAGCGTGAATGAACTGAGCGTTGATGGTCGCAAGGAGGATCGTATTCATCTGCGTGGTTGCGACGGGTGGGTGGCTTGAGTCGGGGCAACAATATATCGGCTGGGCAGCGCTAGTCGGGTCCATTCTGCGTGTTTACCGGTGTGCCTCAGCTTCAAGCAACGGCGATAAATCAGAATCGGCCTCCTTCCATACCGCGAGGAAATCTTCGTAGGCTTTCTGGCTTTTCGCCTTGTCGCCCACCATCGCGGCCGCGCGCGCCACGCCAAGCTGCGTGAGCGGATACAAGACAGACAGCGGAGCTTCACCGCGATGGTCGAGAATTTTCTGAAACTCTGCCGCGGCTTCCGCGCCTTTATTGAGTTTCAGGAAAGCCTGACCGCGGATGTACTGCGGCCAGAACGCAGCGGCTGCTTCAAAGCGAGCGGCGGGTTGCAGTAGCTCAATGGCCTCCGCTGCCTTGCCGTGTTGTAATTCCATCACGGCGCGGATCAACGGCAACTGGAGCTCGTTGATCAAGGTGTCCGCGGGGTAACGTCTGGCGAGCTCATTCATCAGCAATTTCACCTGCTCTGTCTCGCCGCACATCGCCAGCGCGAGCGCGGCGCGCGGTAGTGAAGCACGACCGTGTTCGAGACTCAGCCCGTCCTCTGCCTGTGCTCTGGCGCGTGGGCAATCCCTAAACAGCGCGCTTAGTAGCGCTTCCTCGGTCAAATATTGCGCGGTGACTTCTTCTGCGTCGCTGCGCCGGGATAGGTCAATTGCGCGGCGCGACAGCTCCTGCGCCTTGCGCGACTGCCCACCAAGGGCCGCGAGTCGCGATTCGAGCAAGCTGTACTCAGCCAGTTGCCGGTCACTCTTATCAATCCTATCGATCTGCTGCCGCATGCCGACACTGTCGCCCTGGATAAAGGCGATCTGATACAGGGTAGAGTTGAAACCGCGATCAACAGGAGTCTGCTGAAACGCTTGCGTGAATACAGCTTTGGCTTCCGCGAAACGATCGAGGCGCAGCAGCGCTTGTCCCAGGAGGGCGTGTGCACCCAAATAATCTGGATGGAGTCGAATAGCCTCGCGGGCCTCCGCTAGTGCCTGGTCGTGTCGGCCGATGAGGATGTAGGCCTGGGCCAGGCCCATCGACCCGCCCCTCTCGCGCGGGAATAGCCGCTTTTGCAGCTTCAGTGTTTCGATAAATTTGTTCATGTCTCCGGTGACCAGCCGGTGATAACGACTCGTGATGGGGAGCTGCTCACGTTCACCCAGTCGATCCTTGAGCACATACGCCTTCTGCGCATACTCAGCAGCCAATCTTGGTCGGCGAGCCCAGTCGTGCATTAGAGCCAGCATGTGATAAGCCGCGGCGAAGTCGGGATCAATCTCGACGGCACGTTCGTAAAGCGGAATTGCTTCGTTCCATCCGGCGCCTCCGGATGACAGTTCAAAGCCTGCGGCGTATGCCTGAAACGCCTCCAGCTTTGAAGTCATGACCTGCTCCAGCGGCTTGTCGAACCGCCGGATCAAGCTGAGCGACTCGCCCAATTTCTCGCGCAATTGCGTTGCCGCCTGCGACAGCGCCTTGAGTACCTGATCTTTCCCTTCGGTTTCGACCAGCGTCAGCGCAATCGTTTCGCCCGTCTGACTATTGATCGCTTCGAGCGTGAGCGAATAGTTTCGGTCGAACTTGGCAATTGTCCCGGCAATCACCGCCTTTAATCCCTGTCGTAATGCGATCTCTCGCCCGACTTCGCGGGTCACTGGTTCATCGGGCGACTTCTGCATCAGCCGCAGTGTCTGCTGCACTTGCTCGTCGGAGAACAGCGTCAGATAGGGCGACTGTTGCAACTGCACCGCAAGACCTTGCTTGAGCGTCGCTCCATCAAAAACTGACTCACCCGTGGTGTTGACGAAATCCACCAGCAGGATCGTGTCCTTGTCCGTCAAGACCGGCTGGCGGTGAAGGTAAGAATAAGTCGCTACGCCGGCGACTATCAGTGCTGCAAGAGTGAGCCAAACCCCACGCCTGAGGCGCTTGAGTGCCCCGATCACACTCCGGGTGCTGGAAGCCGGGCGCGCATGGGATGCTTTGTCACTGCGAGCTGTGTCCAACGGTCCGCTCAGCGCTGGTACAGGCCCACCGCTCGCAGCTTGTTCGGTTGCGAACGCCGGTGAAGTTAAGGCCAACGTAGAGGGCGATGACGGCGATTCTGTGGGGCTCGCTTCCGGTACCTCGGTAACGGTCGCAACAAAGCGATAGCCCCTGCCGGGCACAGTCATGATGTAGCGGGGCTGGTTGCGCTGATCCGCGAGCGCATGCCGCAACGCGGTGATGGCCTGATTGAGATTGTTTTCTTCAACGACCGTATTCGGCCAGGCGGCGCTCATCAGTCGTTCCTTGCTGATGTCCTCGCCGCGATGATCGATGAGATAGAGCAGCACGTCGAAGGCGCGAACAGGCAGGTCAATTGCGGCTCCATCCTGGGAGCGCAACCGGCGGCCCGCGACATCGATCCAGAACCCGTTGAACTCGTACCTCCGTATCGATTCCTGACCCACAGACACCACCCTTTGCAGAACATTTTCGAACGTTTTCAGCGCACGCCGTCTTTTTCAGAACGTTTCAGAACGCTTCAGCGCTTGCCAAAGAGCATTCAACAGGTAGCGACCAGAGTACCGCCACCTCTCGGCACCAACAAGCGCCGGGCGGCGATCGGTACGCAAGCCACTGCAAACGGAGAATCAGCATGAACACCAACCCCATCAATCCGACCACTGACCGGATCAGGTTAAGCAAGTTCCTCGTCCTGGGAACGATGACCCTGCTCGGCGTCCAGGGCGTTGCTCTCGCCTCTGACAATTCCGTTATTGTTGATGCGAATGCGCCGACTGCTCAACCGATCAGCCTCGACGACCAGGCCACCAACGCCTGCTTCAACGCCTTCCTTGCCAAGATTTTACCCGGCAGCATGGTGCGGGCACACAACGCCATTCAGTCCAGCGAGCGTCCGGTCTTGTCAGCCAGGAACAATTCTGTGTTGCTGCTCGTCAAGATGGAGGCCAGGTCAGCGCACGACAATACATTGTTGGCCAGCGCCCGCTGCACGGCGACAAACTCAGCCACAGTGCGCCACTTGTCTACCGTCTTGGCAGACCCGGCAAAGTTAGCGGGACTGACGCCGAAAGGAATCAGTTTGGCGGCGGTCATGCGCTAGCTGAGGTGCAGCTCGGAGGGGTGGTGAAGCACCGCAGCCATCGCGCTTCCCGACAGGGTGCCGTAGCCACAAGTATGCGAACCACATCGACCTCGAAACCCAATAACCGAAACCCGGCACCGTTTCGCGGAGGTGGTAAACGCATTCCCTTGAGGCCGCTGCTCGAGCAAGCACGCGATAAGATTCGCGCCAAGCACTACAGCATCCGTACCGAGGAAGCCTATCTGCATTGGATGAATTAGTTCGCGGCACAATTGTGCGAATGCTAGATCGGCCTGACCGGTCACCACATAGTCGGCCATCTGTACAATCGGCTGCTTATCGCATTCGTAACTCACCTCGGGTCCGCCGAGTACGATCAACACTCAAACGCATCGCAGCGGTGTAAAACCCGATCACCCGGACCTGAGCTGACCAGGGTTTGACGGACACCCAGATTACCTCGCAGAGTGAGGTAGGAGGTGTCATATGGGCAGAGTTCGCAAGAAATATCCGCGAGAGTTCAAGATTGAGGCGGTTCGCCTGATGCAGAAGGGAGAATGCACAACCAGTGAACTGGCGCGCCGTCTGAACGTTCAGGAGCACGATCTACGCGA
>JANMUE010000055.1:0-1401 GCA_031391205.1 Lysobacterales bacterium
TCACTATTCTTTCGATGGTCACGATGCCGGTGTGCACCGCAAGCTCGCGCAGGCGGGTCTGTTGTTCCCCGCATGGCCAAAAGAATGGGGTGGTCGGGCGGCGCCACCGTATGCCATGAACGCGCTGCATCAAGCTTGGGAAGAGGTGGGCTGGAGCAACCATGCCATCAGCACCACCAGCATGGTTGGCACCATGATCCGGTTGTTCGGCAGCGACGAACTTAAACAAGAAGTACTCACCAAGATTATTTCGGGCGAAGTGGTGTGCAGCCTGGGCTACTCGGAGCCTGGCTGCGGCTCCGATGTGTTCGCCGCGAAGACACGCGCCACGCGCGATGGCGATGGTTGGCGTATCGATGGTTCGAAGATGTTCACCAGCGGTGCCAACATTGCCGACTATGTGTTGATGCTGACGCGCACCAACCCCGATGTGGCCAAGCACAAAGGCCTGACCATGTTCATCGTGCCGCTCAAGACACCGGGCGTGTCGATTCAACCCGTCTTCACCTTCCAGGATGAACGCACCAACATCACCTTTTACGAAGGCGTAAAGGTGAAGGACAGCTATCGCCTGGGCGACGTGGATGGCGGCGTGAAGGTGATGTCCGGCGCGCTGTCGTTGGAGCATGGCGGTGGCTTCAGCAAGAGCCAGCGGCACATGGTGCATGCGGCCGAACAGCTCTGCCGTGAAATAAAATACAACGGCCATCCGCTAATCGAGGACACCGCCGCGCAGGTACGTCTGGCGCGTGCGACGGCGCATTACTTCCTGTCCGAAGTCATTGCCTATCGCGCCGTGTGGGCGGCGGTGCAGAAGCTGCCGAACATGGGTTATGGCCCGATGGCGAAGATGTTCTCTTCCGAGAAGTTCGTTAAGGACTCGGCCGATCTGCTGAATCTCACTGCGCCGTATTCGCTCGCTAAACGCACTGGCCCTGCTGGATTCCTTAACCAGTGCTACCGCCATGCGCAGGGAACCACGATCTACGGCGGCACTAGCGAAGTCCATCGCAGCATGATCGCAGAACGCGGGCTCGGGTTGCCGCGCACCCGCGCTTAAACCGGACTCGCGATCACGGCGTCATATCAATTGATGTGGCGTACCTGACGGCAAGCGGCGTAAGCAATAACCCTGGCAGGCGGGCAAACGGCTGCCGCAAGCACCAGGATGGTCGCCGCAGCCGAACGATGGGCGCGATTCGATTGCGCCGGAGACGCTGCCTTAGTTCGAATGGCACTAACTTAAGCCGTACAAGCTCCCTCCCTCGCTTGCGGGGGCTGCTCCAGCGCATCCATGCGCTCGCACCATTTGTGCCTCCTGCACGGCAGAGGGTTGGGGTGGGGGCGCTCCGACGTCTCAACAGCCCGCAGCATTTGAGCTTTGCCCCCATCCTGTCCATC
>JANMUE010000114.1:0-6276 GCA_031391205.1 Lysobacterales bacterium
AGCAGCGGAGCAAGCCCCGCTCTACAACGGCATCTTATTGCACAAACAACCCCTGCCGCCGGATGAACTCGATCACCTGGTCCAGGCCTTCGAGCTTGGCGAGATTGGTCATTACGAAAGGCTTGTCGCCACGCATACGCCGAGTATCCGCCGCCATGATGTCCAGCGATGCACCGACATGCGGTGCCAGATCGGTCTTGTTGATGACCAAAAGATCGGAGCGCGTGATACCCGGCCCGCCCTTGCGCGGAATCTTTTCACCGCCGGCGACATCGATCACGTAGATGGTCAGATCCGACAGCTGCGGCGAGAATGTCGCGGCAAGATTGTCGCCGCCGGATTCGACGAACACGATGTCAGCATCGGGGAAACGTTCCAGCATGCGCTCGATCGCTTCGAGGTTGATCGAGGCATCCTCGCGGATCGCGGTATGCGGACATCCGCCAGTCTCCACGCCCATGATGCGCTCGGCCGGCAGCGCGCCGGAGACGGTCAACAAGCGTTGATCCTCCTTGGTGTAGATATCGTTGGTGATCACTACCAGATCGTGGGCATCACGCATCGCCTTGCAGAGCTTTTCCACAAGCGTAGTCTTACCCGAACCCACAGGCCCGCCGATACCGACACGCAGCGGTGGCAGGGACTTGGTACGGACGGCGGGCGCGGATGCAGGCATGGAAGTCTCCGTAGATGAAGGTGGCTGCTGCCCGACCGTCAGGACCGGAACAGACGGCTGTACTGGGTTTCGTGCCGTGCCGACAACAGGCTCAGCATCGGGGAAAAATTGCAGGCGTTTTCGGGTGCGGCGGCTAGCGCTGCGGTCACTGCAGCATCCAGCGTCGCTGCAACGTTGCGCAGCACATGCTGGCCATCGTTCTGGCCCAGTGGCACCAATTTCACCGCGGCGGCACTGAGGTTTTCCAGGAGGCTCCAACCCAATGCATACAGACCATCGCGCTGCGGAATCCGCAGTATCGATGCGGCAGCGGCGTGTGCTGCGGTATAGGCGATTGGGCGCAGAGTCGTCAGCAGGCTGCGTTGCGTGGTGTCGATGCCCGGCACCGTCGGCAGCGCCAGCAACCACAGCGCCAGCGACCGTCCCATCTGCTCGGATTCCAGCCTCAGCTCGGCACTGTCGCGCGCCGCCAGCAGCCAATCGTTCCAGTGTTCGACGGCATCGTTATCGGCGCGCGTCCATGCGGCGTAAAGCGCTGGCCAGACTGCCCCCTCGCCACCCGCCCATACCTCGTGCAACTGCACGTGCAGCCACTGCTGCGCACTGTCGCGATCGTGCACCATGCCGCACTCGACAGCCGCCTCCAGACCGCTGGAATAGCTGAAGCCGCCGATGGGCAGCGCCGCGGAGGCGAGTTGAAGCAGTGCCGGCAGATGGCGGCCGATCACTTGTGGGTCCGACCTGTGGTCGGACGCCGTTGATGTGCCGCAATGATCGACGGAAAGCGTCCGACCACAGGTCGAACCCACAACAACAGCGTCATCATTGTCACCCGACTCATGCATCCGCTTCCGCCCCATAGTCCTCGGCCGCGACTGGAGGCACCACAGGCCGGAATGGAACTGCGGCGTGCGCGCGAAATCCCTCCTGCGCCAGCGCATAGTCCTCCGCGAAACTGGCATCGTGGCCGTGTCGATGGCCGCCACCATAGGCGCCAGATTCCGGCTGAAATGGCAGCAATGCCTCGTCGACGTCGACACCCAGTCGCAGCAGCATGTCGCGCAATACCGGATCGGGCTCCAGCAGCAGATGATCGGCGGACACTTGCACCGGCACGTGGCGATTGCCCAGGTGGTAGGCCGCAGCCAAAAGACTGTGATGGTCGGCCGCGCGCACGCGCATCACCGCCTCGGATTTCGCGCGCACGACAAACCATTCGCCCTGCTCGACCTGCAACAGATCGTCCGGCGTCAGCCACGCTCCACTCTGCAAAGCAATCGCCAGCTCGCGTCCGTCATCCAGTGTCAACCGCTGACGGCTGCGTTGGCGCGCGTAGTAGTCCAGCAGCAGCGGTGTCGTCTGTTCTGGTGGCGACTCGATGCGATCGAACCGCAGATGCAGGGTTACGCTAAGCATGCGGCCTCCCGATCAGAACAAAAAGTAGCGCTGCGCCAACGGCAGCTCGGTCGCCGGCTCGCACCACAGGCGCTCGCCATCGGCCAGCACCACATAGGTTTCCGGATCGACCTGGATATCCGGCATCGCGGTGTTGTGCACCATATCGTGCTTGCGCAGTGCGCGACAGTTGCCCACCGCACTCAGCGGGCGCTGCAGTTGCAGGCGCCCGCCTATATCGGCTGCCAATGCACTCTGCGACACGAAGCTCAGCGAGCTGAGCGTAAGATTGCGACCGTAAGACGCAAACATCGGCCGATAATGCACCGGCTGCGGTGTTGGAATCGACGCATTCGGATCGCCCATCGCCGCAGCCGCGATGCTGCCGCCCTTCAGAATCAGCGAAGGTTTCACGCCGAAGAACGCGGGTTTCCACAACACCAGATCGGCCCATTTTCCGACTTCGATCGAGCCAACCTCGTGGGCGATGCCATGCGTGATCGCTGGATTGATCGTGTACTTGGCGATATAGCGTTTGACGCGGGCATTGTCGTGTCGCGATGGATCGCCCGGCAGGCTGCCGCGCTGTTGCTTCATCTTGTGTGCGGTCTGCCAGGTGCGGCAGATCACCTCGCCGATACGACCCATCGCCTGCGAATCCGACGAGATCATCGAGAACGCGCCGATGTCGTGCAGGATGTCTTCAGCAGCAATGGTTTCGCGGCGGATGCGCGACTCGGCAAAGGCTACGTCCTCGGCGATGGCAGGATCGAGGTGATGGCAGACCATCAGCATGTCCAGATGTTCGTCGAGTGTGTTGACGGTGTAGGGACGCGTTGGATTGGTCGACGAAGGCAGCACGTTGGCCCGCGATGCCGCCTTGATGATGTCCGGCGCATGCCCGCCACCGGCACCTTCGGTGTGATAGGTGTGGATCGTTCGATCCTTGAACGCGGCCAATGTGACTTCGACGAAGCCCGACTCGTTCAAGGTATCGGTATGAATCGCCACCTGCGTATCGGTGGCGTCGGCGACGGTGAGCGCACAGTCGATCGCCGCTGGCGTGGTGCCCCAGTCCTCATGCAGCTTCAACCCGATCGCGCCGGCATCGATCTGTTCGCGCAAAGGACCAGGCTGACTCGCGTTGCCCTTGCCGAGAAAACCGAGATTCATCGGAAACGCCTCGGCCGCCTGCAGCATGCGCGCGATATGCCACGGCCCTGGTGTACAGGTCGTCGCATTGGTGCCGGTCGCAGGACCGGTGCCGCCGCCCAGCATCGTGGTGATGCCACTCATCAACGCTTCTTCGATCTGTTGCGGGCAGATAAAATGGATATGACTGTCGACGCCCCCGGCAGTCAATATCGAACCTTCGCCCGCAATGATCTCGGTGCCCGGTCCGATCACGATGGTTACACCAGGCTGGATATCCGGATTGCCGGCCTTGCCGATGCCGCTGATGCGGCCGTTTTTCAGGCCGACATCGGCCTTGACGATGCCCGAATGATCGACGATCAACGCATTGGTGATCACCGTGTCAGCGCAGTCGGCACTCATGCGCTGGCGCTGGCCCATGCCGTCGCGGATCACCTTGCCGCCACCGAACTTCACTTCTTCACCGTAGATGGTGTAATCGCGTTCGACCTCAATCATCAGAGCAGTATCGGCGAGGCGTACACGATCACCGGTGGTGGGTCCGAACATCTCGGCATAGGCGCGGCGCGAAATCGCGGCCATCAGAGTGCCCCCATGATCGTGCCGGCGAAGCCAAACACCTGGCGCGCACCTGCGAGTTCAACCAATTCGACCGTGCGCGACTGCCCCGGCTCGAAGCGCACCGCAGTCCCTGCTGCAATGTTCAGACGGAATCCACGCGCTGCAGCGCGATCAAACAGCAGTGCATCATTCACCTCGAAAAAGTGATAGTGCGAACCAATCTGGATCGGCCGATCGCCGCTGTTGGCCACGCGCAGCTGTACGGTCGCGCGCCCGACATTGAGTTCGATATCACCTTCCAGCGTCAGGATTTCTCCGGGGATCATGTGGCGCTCCGCATCAGGACAGTGTGAGTGCAACCATCAAGGTGACGCCGACACCGGCGATTGCCGCCCCGCCCGTTCGTGTCAGCCAGGGACTGCGCCGCTGCGTCGCGCGCCCGATCGCGGCGCCCGCAAGATGCAGGGTCAGCGTCGCCAGCACCATGCCTGCCAGCCACGACTGCGCTGCGACATTCATCGGTAATTCGCTGCCATGCGCCATGCCATGTGCAGCGCCCGTCACCGCGACGATCAGCGAAGCGGCAACAACCGACAAGCGCGCACGCGCAAACAGCAACGCGCCAAGCATCATCAGCGATACCGCGACAATGACCTCAACAGCGACCAACGAAACCGCGGTGTTCATCGCGAACAGCGCGCCGGCAAGCATCATCGCAGCAAAGGTCGAAGGCACCAGCCACCATTTTCCGGATAGCGACGATGCGCTCCACAAGCCCACCGCCAACATCGCGAGCAGATGATCCATTCCGGTGAACGGATGCATGAAGCCCTGGCCGAAGCCCTGCGCGTGACCGTCATGCGCCGACACCACGGCAGGCAGTAGCAGGATGACGATCGCGCGCGGCAAGAAAGAAAGCAATTTACGCATATAGAATCCTCAATGCTACTGAATCGGGTTGTGTACGGTGACCAGCTTGGTGCCATCAGGAAACGTGGCCTCGACCTGGATGTCGACAATCATCTCGGGCACGCCGGACATGACATCGTCGCTGCCCAGCAACGTCGTGCCGTAATGCATCAAGTCGGCCACGCTGCGCCCATCGCGGGCGCCTTCCATGATCGCAGCGCTGATGAAGGCCACGGCCTCGGGATAGTTGAGCTTCAGTCCACGTGCACGCCGCCGTTCTGCAAGCAACGCTGCGGTAAAGATCAGCAACTTGTCCTTTTCGCGTGGCGTCAGTTCCATGGCGTTCTCGTGTGCATGGTTCAGGTGCTCCAGATGCGCGGACGCTGTGCGTCCAGGCCGATGACGCGTGGGCGCAGCTCTGCCCAGGCAGACTCCAATACCGCGCGCAGCCGCTCGGCATCACCGGACAGGGCGCGCACCAGCAGCACGCTGCGCGGATGCTGCCATAGCGTTGCCGCGGCGTGAATCTTGGACACCCCACCCTGACGATTGCACTCGGCAGTCAACGCGGCGCGCAGTACGTCCAGCAGCTCCGCGTCTTCCAGCCCCGACGCACTCGCCCACAAAGTGCCGAACACCGTGCGCCCTGCCAGCCCCTGCTGGGCCCGGCACATCGCGCCGTCGGCGACCAGATCGGCGCGCTCGCACCACAGCAATCGGCCGTTGCGGCGCAACTTCAAATCCTGCCGCCAACGCCCGCCCTGCCAGCTTTCTCCGGACGCGGTACGACCAAGCTGCACGATGTCCCAACCGATCATGCCCGCATCACCGAAGAGATCGATCTCCAGCGTCTGCCGCGCATCGCTGCCGTCGAACAGGATGGCCTCCTGCGGCAGCCACTCCAGTGATGAGCCATCAGCAACGCGCAGCGCAGTCGTCTGATGCGCGCCCCGGCCGTGCGAGCGATACCACTTGGAAGCGCCCGGTGTCGTTACCAGAACGTTCGCGCCGTCGCGCACGTCGACCTCGATCACGAGTTCATCACCACCAGCGATGCCTCCAGGCGGATGCAGCAACACCGCCTCGGCCGCCTCGGGTTTTTGCGGATGCAATAGCCGTTGCAGCCGCAGCGGCCCGGAATGAAGGTTCTGCAGCAGGCGGCAACGCCCGGCGCGCAGTCCAAACTCGAGTTGCAGCCGCGCCCGCCAAGGCGCCAGACACCCGCCCTCCGCTTGATCGCGTTGCACCACCGCCGAACTCGACATCGGTCCGCATCCAGCCTGCCAGAGAAATTCAGTAACAGAATTCGGTCGAGAATGGCAGCCAATCGTCGTTGAAATGCCGTGGGACATTCACCGATCCGTCCTATAATGTGCAATCAAGCGATATCGCCCGTCGTCACCCAGGAGCAGCCATGAGTATCGATCAACTCGAAGAAACCGCGTTAGCCATGGTCGCCCCTGGCAAGGGCATCATCGCCATCGACGAATCCAACAACACCATCAAGAAGCGATTCGGCGTCGTCAGTAGCATCTCGCGATAAGCGCGGCGATTTTCCTCGGTGCACTCGATGCCGACGG
>JANMUE010000128.1:0-3708 GCA_031391205.1 Lysobacterales bacterium
CCTGCGATTCTGCTATCTCTTTCATTTTGCCATCCCGGACCCCCGCATGAGTGTTGATGAGTCGCTCGGTGATCGACCCGTGCTTGGATGGCGCGAGTGGGTGGCGTTGCCGGAGCTTGGGATTCCTGCAATTCGCGCCAAGATCGATACCGGTGCGCGCAGTTCGGCACTTCATGTCGAGGCCATTGTGGAATTCCGCCGCGATGATGCCGATTGGGTACGCTTCAAGCTCGACCCGGTCAGCCGCTCGCGACGGCGTGCACGCTGGATCGAGGCGCCGCTGCTGGATCGACGCGAAGTTACGGACTCAGGCGGTGGCGTCAGCCTGCGTCCATTCATTCTTACCGAAGTGCAGATCGCCGATCAGCGCTATGCGATTGAAATCAATCTGACTAATCGCCGTGGCATGCTGTTTCCGATGTTGCTCGGCCGGACCGCAATGCGCGGGCGCTGGCTGATCGACCCGGAGCAGAGCTATGTGCTTGGCGATGCGTCAACTCAAACACCGAGCCCACCCCGATGAAGATCGCGATCCTGTCGCGCAACAGCAAGCTCTATTCAACGCAACGACTCAAGGAGGCGGCGCGTCTGCGCGGCCATAGTGTGCGCGTGCTCGATCCGTTACGCTGCTATATGCGTATCGAGCCCGGCGAATTCATCATGCGCTACAAGGGCAAGGCCCTGCCCAAGTTCGATGCAGTAATTCCACGAATCGGTTCGTCGATCACGCGCTACGGCACTGCCGTAGTGCGCCAGTTCGAGATGATGCGCGTATTCACGCCCAATCGCTCAGAACCCATCCTGCGCGCCCGCGATAAATTGCATTGCCTGCAGTTGTTGGCGCAACAGGGCCTGGGGCTGCCGATTACCGTGTTTGGCGACAATCCCGACGACACCTCTGATCTGCTCTCCATGCTCGGCAAGCCGCCCCATGTGATCAAGCTGGTCGAGGGTTCGCAGGGGCAGGGCGTGGTACTGGCCGACAAGATCGCCAGTTCGCAAAGTGTGATCGAAGCATTTCGCGGGCTGTACGCCAATTTCCTCGTGCAGGAATTTATTCGGGAGGCCAAGGGTGCCGATATTCGCTGCTTCGTCGTGGGTGGCAAGGTCGTTGCATCGATGCGTCGACAGGCACGCGCAGGGGAATTCCGTTCCAATCTGCACCGCGGAGGCAGCGCTGAATCGGTGGTGCTGAGCACTGAAGAGCAGGACGTCGCAATTCGCGCTGCGGCAGTAATGGGATTGGGCGTTGCTGGCGTCGACCTGTTGCGCTCCAAGCGTGGTCTGCTGGTGCTGGAGGTCAATTCCTCTCCGGGACTGGAAGGCATCGAGGCCGCGACCAGGATCGATGTCGCCGGCGAAATCATCGCGTATCTGGAACGCCGCGAAAAACGCCATAGAGCGGCACGCAAGCCGGCGTAGCGATTGTCAAAATCCTTTAACCGCCTCTTAACCCTACCTGCCCTAGAGTGGGTCTACCTTGTTCTGCTCGACTGTGCCAAGGCATTGGTCCAACGCAGATTACGGTAATCGGGGCACTGTTTAGGCCCAAGGTCGGGACGCCCGCCTTGGGCCTTTCTTTTTCTCAGTTCCCATCCGGAATTCGCACCGGCCACCACCATTCGACATCCCCATCTGCGGAAGGAGTCGCTAAGCTATGCCCATGCATATCCTGGTCATTGAAGACAACGCAGACATTGCCGCCAACGTCGGCGATTATCTTTCCGATCGCGGCCATGTCGTGGATTTTGCGCCCGACGGCGTGTCCGGCCTCAATCTCGCGATGCGCGAGAATTTCGATGTCATAGTGCTCGACCTGACCCTACCTGGTCTCGACGGGCTCGAAGTTTGTAGACGCCTGCGCCAGGAAGCGCACAAATCCACACCGATACTGATGCTCACGGCGCGTGACGCGCTCGAGCAGAAGCTGGCCGGATTCGAAAGCGGCGCCCAGGATTACATGGTCAAACCGTTTGCGCTGCAGGAGCTGGAAGCGCGCATCAACGTGCTGGGCACGCGCACGCGTCCGGGCAGTTCGCGGCAGCTGCAGGTCGGCGATCTGCTGTTCCATCTGGATACGCTGACGGTATCGCGCGCCAGCAAGTCGATTACGCTCAATCCGATCGGGCTGAAACTGCTGCAGTGCCTGATGGAGGCCTCGCCTGCGGTGGTCACGCGCAAGGAAATGGAAATGCGCGTCTGGGGCGAAGAATTACCGGACAGCGATTCGCTGCGTGTACACATCCACGGTCTACGCGCCGCCATCGACAAACCCTTCGGGCATCCGTTGATCCACACCCGTCACGGCATCGGCTATAGCCTGAGCGATCCGGATGCAGTATCGGCGTCGGCTTAGAAGCCGCATCATCATTTCGTTTTTGTTGTTCGGAACGCTGCTGACCGCGGCGTTCGCGGTTGCTGCGTTGATGTTGCGCGGCTACCTCGAAGATCAGCTGATCGGTCGCACACTGGATATCGAAATCGACCATTACGTCGAGCAGTTCCGGGTCGACCCGGAATCTGAATTTACCGTGTTCACGCGCATTCAAGGCGCCGTCTACAGCGAACGCACCTTCGCCAACGTGCCATTTGCCTGGCGGGATCTGGAAAGCGGCGTGCACACCATCATCGACGACACCGAGAGCGGCGGGCCTTCGTCGTATCAACTGGCGGTGCGCAAGTTTCCGGACTACTGGTTCTTTCTGCAGTACGACATATCCCACGAACTGGAACTCCGGCGCTGGCTGGTCGGCGGCCTGATCGGTGTCGTGGTGCTGTTTTCGGGCTTGTCGGCGTTGATCGCATTCTGGGCTGCTTCCAGCGTGATGCGACCGGTGGCGGATCTGGTCAAACGCCTGGAACACTTCACCGAATCCCAGGGCCTGGATCGGCTGGCACCTTACTTTGCCGATGACGAGGTCGGCCAGTTGGCGGCCAAGCTGGACGAATATGCCGCCAAGCTCACCCACCTGGTGGTGCGTGATCGCGAGTTCAATGCCGACGTATCGCATGAACTGCGCACGCCACTGGCGGTCATCCGCGGTGCCACCGAGCTGCTGCTGAGCCAGAACGAATTACCGGATAAGGCCAGGCAGCGACTGCTGCGCATTGAGCGCGCGGCACGCCAGTCCAATGAGCTTACCGATGCCCTGTTATTGCTGTCGCGCAATGAACGGCAGTCGCCGGCACAGGGCGAAAGTACCGATGTCGGGACCGTCGTCGACCAGGTTGTCGAAACCCACCGCGCCGCGATCGGCAACAAGACCATCGAAGTACGTATCGTCAAAGCGCACGAAACTCGAGTCGACGCCCCTGCGGCGGTGCTGTCCGTGGCGCTGGGCAATCTGATCGGCAACGCATTCAAATACACACCCGAAGGCACTGTGGTGATCCGAGTCGAAACCGATCGCGTGGTGGTCGAGGACAGCGGCAAGGGCATCAGCCCGGTCGACGCCGAGCGCCTGTTCGATCGCGGCTTCCGCGGTGCCGGTGCCACTGGCAAAGGTGCTGGCCTCGGCCTCGCCATCGTGGTGCGCTTGTGCGAACTTTACGGCTGGAAAGTCAGTCTGGCGCCGCGTGATGGGGGTGGGGCGGTAGCGACTTTGGTCTTTGGCGGACATTGAGCCGTAGGCGCTGATTCGCAATCAGTACCGTGGGAGCGGCGTCCCGCCGCGAAGCTCTTGCCTTTGACTTGTAAGAGCGGGGCTT
>JANMUE010000150.1:0-5925 GCA_031391205.1 Lysobacterales bacterium
AGCAGCGGAGCAAGCCCCGCTCTACAAAGTCAAAGGCAAGAGCATCGCGGCTCACGCCGCTCCCACATTCCCATAAAAAAGGGCCAATGGTTGCCCACTGGCCCGAGTCGCGCCGAACGGTTCAAGGGGAGGGAGTACCGTCCCGGCGCTTCCACTTTTTCACCGCCGGCCTTGCGACCGGCGACGAGAATGTCTTACTTGGTCTTGCGCGCGGTTGCAGCAACCACCGGCTTGGTAAAGGTTTCGTTGGCGGCTTCGAACTGGCCCTTGACCAGGGAGGTCAGGGCTTCGCCGGTCTTGACGCTGACGTTCACCAGTTCTTGCGTGGTGGCGTAGTTCTTCTCGGCGGTTTCGCGGGCCAGGGCGACGCCCTTAGGCAGGAACGCCTTGATCGCTTCCGGCGAGTTCACTTCGGCAGCTTCGCCGAGAAACTCAAGGGTGGCGTTCCAACGGTTCTCGATGGCCTTGACCTGCAGGCTCATCGCCTTCTCGAAACCTTCGAACGCGATGCCCTGCGCCTTGAAGGCGGCATCGGCGAACTGCTTGCTGGCATTCAGTACTTGCGAATTGATCTGTTCAAACATGGGAAAGTCCTCAGCGGACGTGCCCACAATGGGCGACGTTACGGGGCGCACTCTACAGCAGGAATTGCTGCAATGCAACATGTTTTTATGAATGGACGAAAAGCCAGGAATATCGCCTGAAATAGGCGTCTTTCCGGCATGAACCAAGGAATGTCGATCACGGGTTTGACGTGTATATTGTGCAGCGCAATGCGGCTGCCCCTGGCGGCCCACCTCACCCTGCACGGCATTTGCTCAGTCTCTTTGGGGCACCGGTCCGCGGTAGCGACAACCCGAGGTGCAAGTCTCATGCACCACCACCTGCGACAGCAGCGGCAGCTCCGGCTTCAGCCGATCCCAGATCCATACCGCCAGAATTTCACTGGTGGGATTTTCCAGGCCGGGCACGTCGTTGAGATAATGGTGATCGAGCTGGTCATAAAGCGGCTTGAACGCCTGCTTGATCTCGGCGAAATCGATGACCCAGCCGAAATGCGGGTTGATCGGACCCTCGACATGCAACTCGATGCGAAACGAATGCCCGTGCACGCGACTGCATTTGTGTCCGACCGGGACATGGGGCAGGCGATGCGCGGCTTCCAGCGTGAAAGACTTGAACAATTCCATGATCTGACCGCATGATGACAGCGGCTATTTTAGCAGGCGGGACCCGTGGCATGGATCCTAAAATGTAGGAGCGGCGTGAGCCGCGAAGCTCTTACTCTGCCATCAAGAGTAGAGCAAGAGCTTCGCGGATCACGCCGCTCCTACATTCAGGAGCAAGAGCTTCGCGGCGGAACGCCACTACCCGCGATGACAATCGATTGGTGCATTTGGTGACATCTGGCACTATGGCTGCGATCAGGCAACGATGACCATTCCTCAACGCACGACGCGGCTCCAGCCCACTGGCGCAGCAGCAGGCACGTCGCAACTTCCTTCGAGCACGGTGCAATGAACCAACCCGATCTTCTGGGCCAACTTCGTATTGATCGCAATGCCGGCCCCGAGCCCGAACCTTCGGGTGCTCTGCGCTGGGTCATTGTTGCGGCGGTGGTATTGCTGGCGGGCCTGGCGGCGTGGTGGTTTTTCGGTCGCGCGCCCGCGGCGGTTGCTGTCAAGACCGCGCGCGCCACTGCTGCCAGCAATGCTGCGCCGATCAACTCGGTGCTCGACGCTTCCGGCTATGTGGTCGCGCGTCGTCAGGCGACGGTATCGGCCAAAGTCACCGGCAAGGTGCGCGAGGTGCTGATCGAAGAAGGCATGCGCGTCGAGCAGGACCAGATACTCGCCACCCTCGACGATCGCGACCAGCAGGCCGACGTTAATCTGCGTCAGGCACAGTTGGAGAGCGCACGTTCGCAGCTGGCCGAGATCGAGGCGGGCCTGCGCCAGGCGCGTGCCGACCTCGCGCGGCAGCAGGAGCTCTTCAAGCGCAAGCTCACCTCGGCGACACAGCTCGATGCCGCACGCGCCCAGGCCGATAGCCTGGCGGCGCGGCTCGCCAGCCAACGGCACCAGGTGGAAGTCGCGGCCAAGTCGTTGGAAATGAGTCGCGTTTTTCTTGCCGATACCGTCATCCGCGCGCCATTCGCTGGCGTGGTGATTGCCAAGGCGGCTCAGCCAGGGGAAATGATCTCGCCAATATCCGCCGGCGGTGGCTTCACCCGTACCGGTATCGGCACGATCGTCGATATGGATTCTCTGGAGGTGGAAGTCGATGTCAATGAGGCTTTCATCGGTCGTGTGGCGGCGAAGATGCCCATCGAGGCGACACTCAATGCCTACCCAGACTGGCGCATCCCCGGCTCGGTGGTCGCGGTGATCCCGGCAGCGGATCGCACCAAGGCGACAGTGCGCGTCCGCGTGGCGTTGAATGAAAAGGATGCTCGCATCGTGCCGGATATGGGCGTGCGCGTTGCCTTCCTCGAATCCCGCGATGCCGCAGCGGAGGCTGCTCCGCGTCCCGCTGCGCGCGGTGTCATGGTGCCGGACTCTGCCGTGGTGCAGCGCGATGGCCGCAGCGTGGTGTTTGTCGTCGACGAAGGTCGCGCCGAAATGCGCAATGTCGAGAGCGGCGCCGCGCAGGGTGTATCGCGCAATGTGCTGAGCGGCATCCAGTCCGGAGACAGCGTCGTTGTCGGTCCGCCTGCCGATCTCAAGGATGGCGCCGCTGTCGAAGAGGCGCCCCCATGACCAGACACGAGTGCCATTGCCGTCAGAATCAGCGCTTCAGCGCAGCGAAGATTGCTATCTGTTTCAAGCCTGAGTCATTCAACCCATCCGTCCCATCGAGGTTCGAGCCATGAGCAATGCCCTCGTCGAAATCCGAAACGTCACCAAGAACTACACGCGCGGCAAGCAGAAGGTCGAGGTATTGCACGGCCTGTCCATCGATATCCCCAAGGGCGATTTCGTCGCGCTGATGGGGCCGTCGGGATCGGGCAAAACTACCCTGCTCAATCTGATCGGCGGCCTGGATCAACCCAGTGGCGGCGAGATACTGATTGGCGGCAATCGCATCGACCGTCTTTCCAGCGGCGAACTGGCGCGCTGGCGTGCCGGCAATGTGGGTTTCGTTTTCCAGTTCTATAATCTGTTGCCGGTACTGACCGCCGAGCGCAATGTCGAGCTGCCGTTGCTGCTGACCAAGATGAGCGGCGCCGAGCGACTCAAGCGCGCCAATGTCGCACTGGAAATCGTTGGTCTCAAGGATCGTGCACGCCACAAACCGCGTGAGCTCTCCGGTGGCCAGGAGCAGCGTGTCGCCATTGCGCGTGCGCTGGTTTCCGATCCGATGCTGCTGGTCTGCGATGAGCCCACCGGCGATCTGGACCGCAAGACCGCCGACGAGATTCTGACCTTGCTGCAGCGGCTCAACCGCGAGCATGGCAAGACCATCGTCATGGTCACCCATGATCCCAAGGCTGCCGAATACGCCAAGCACACCTTGCATCTGGACAAGGGCACATTGCTCGAGTCCGGCACCCTGCCTGAGTCGGCGTCCGCCAACTGATCGGAGTAGACCATGGGATACATCCGTTTCGTCTGGGCCGGGATGTGGCGCAAGAAAACGCGTGCGCTGCTGACCATTCTGTCGCTGGTCTGTGCTTTTCTGTTGTTTGGATTACTGCAGGCACTGAGCGTGTTCTTTACCGCTGGCGTTGATTTCGTCGGTGCGTCGCGTTTGATCTCGCAGTCGCGGGTGTCGTTCACCGATTCGCTGCCGATCCGTCTGCTACCCGAAATCGAAAAGATCCCGGGCGTGAAGGATGTCGGCCATGATCAGTGGTTCGGCGGCGTGCTCGGCGAGAATACGCAGATGTTCACCTTCGCCTCCGATCCGGCGCGCCTGCGCCGCGTCTACCCCGAGTGGGTGATGACCGATCCGGAGTGGAAAGCATTCGAAAGCACCCGCACTGGCGCCATCGTGGGCCGTGTGCTGGCCGACAAATACGGCTGGAAGGTTGGCGACAAGCTGCCGCTCAACTCCAATATCTTTCCGCAGAAAAACGGATCGATGGCCTGGACGTTTGACATCGTTGGCATCTTCGATGGCAAGGATGCTTCCTGGCAGGCGCAGACCCAGAGCATCTATATCAACTGGGCGTATTTCTCCGAGGCCAATCAATTCGGGTCGGGCTTCGCCGGCGTCTTTGCCGTGGTGCTCGATGACCCGAATCGCGCCAACGAAGTGGCGCAGGCCATCGACGCGCACTTCCTCAACTCTCCAAACGAAACCAAGACGCAGAGCGAAAAGGATTTCAACAAGGGCTTCTTCGCGCAGATCGGCGACATCGGTCTGATCGTCAACCTGATCCTGATCGCGGTGTTCTTCACCATCCTGATTCTCACCGGCAACACCATGGCTCAGGCAGTGCGCGAACGCATCCCGGAGCTGGCGGTGTTGAAAACGCTGGGTTTCAGCAATGGCCGGGTAACGGTGCTGGTGATGGCCGAAGCATTGCTGCTGTGTCTCATCGGCGGGCTGCTTGGCATGGGCCTGGCTTCATTGATGATGGCCGGCATCGCTCAGGCAGTGCCGTTTTTCGCGGCGGTGCGCACCGATGGCACCGTATGGTTACGCGCCGTCATGGCGATATTTGCATTGGCGATCGCGGTCGGTTTGCCGCCGGCATTGCGCGCCGGACGTATGCGCATCGTCGATGCGCTGGCCGGGCGCTGAGCGCTTTTCGATCTTCGGGATTGCACAGGAATAGCCATGTTCAGACAGATCTACGAAATCGTATCGCTCAACATCAAGGCCTTGCCGCAGCGCCTCAGTGCATCTCTGGTCATCGTCGTCGGCATTGCCGGCGTGGTCGGGGTATTCACCGCCTTGTTCGCCATGTCGAAGGGCATAGAGTCGACTCTGGTGTCCAGCGGCGATCCGCTCAATGCGATGGTGATGCGCGGTGGCTCGCAGGATGAGCTCAACAGCACCCTCACGCGTGATGCGTTCGATCTCGCCTCGCGCGCACCCGGTGTACGCAAGGATGCCAACGGACAACCGCTGTCTTCGGGCGAGTTGATCGTGATTGCCGAATTACCGAAGAAAGGCGGCACGCTGGGTGCGAATGTCACGCTGCGCGGCATCAGTCCTCAGGGTTTTGCGCTGCGTCCGCGTCTGAAGATCGTCGAGGGCCGCACATTCACACCGGGACTGCAGGAATTGCTCGTCGGCAAAGGTGCCACCGGCCAGTTCGAAGGATTGAGCGTGGGGCAGAAGGTAAGGCTGCGCAGTTCCGAGTGGCAGGTGGTTGGCGTGTTCGAGTCCGGCGACATTGCCGAGAGCGAAATCCTCACAGATGCAGCG
The DNA here is from genome assembly GCA_031391205.1 of Lysobacterales bacterium. Lineage (GTDB taxonomy): Bacteria > Pseudomonadota > Gammaproteobacteria > Xanthomonadales > Ahniellaceae > 0-14-3-00-62-12. Next base: position 5,380 of record JANMUE010000150.1, read on the forward strand.
ACCGCGCAGACGGCGTGGGGCCGCCCGAATATCTATTCGACGATCCTGGTTGCAATGGAAAGTGCCGCGTCGTTTGCGCCGTTCGAGGCATCGCTCAAGGCCGACCCGCGTCTGAACTCCACCGAGGTCAAGAATCAGCTGAAGTACTACTCCGAGCAGACCGAGAAATCGACCAATGGTATCCGCGTGCTCGGTACCGTAGTGGCCATCATCATGGGACTGGGGGCAATCTTTGCGGCACTCAACACCATGTATGCCTCGGTGTCGGCCCGCACCCGCGAGATCGCCACCTTGCGCGCGATCGGATTTGGTGGGCTGCCGCTGGTGATCTCGGTGATGGTCGAGGCCATGCTACTGGCGTTTGTCGGCGGTGTCATTGGCGCGGTGCTCGCCTTCGTGTTCTTCAACGGCATGACGGTGTCGACCCTGGGCGGCAGCTTTACGCAGTTGGTGTTCAATTTCCGCGTTACCCCCGGTCTCGTCGGGCTTGGCGTGGCGCTCGCGCTGGCGATTGGCTTCCTGGGTGGCCTGTTGCCGGCATTGCGG
>JANMUE010000154.1:0-13476 GCA_031391205.1 Lysobacterales bacterium
GAGCCGCGAAGCTCTTGCTCTTGCTTGACAGGCAGAGCAAGAGCTTCGCGGCTCACGCCGCTCCCACAACGCCGCTCCCACATTGCACTACGCCTTGTGCGGCGTCTCCACCAGATACGTGTATGCCGTCAACCCTGCTTCCAGATCCGCCGCGATGCGCTTCGCTTCGTCGGCACCCAGATTCGCCGCAGCGATCTTGGCGCTATAGGCCGCGCGCAACGCCGCGCTGTCGAAGCCTACATAGCCCAGCACCTTGTCCGAGGTGTCGCCGCGGCGCGCATTCGCCAGCGCAAATCCCGAAGCCTTCAGGCGCACGTCGACGGTGTCGGTATCGCCGAACAGATTGTGGATATCCCCAAGCGTCTCCTGATACGCGCCGACCATGAAAAAGCCCAGGCGATAGCTTTCGCCGTCGCGCAACGCGTGCAGCGGCAGGCTGGCGTCAACGCCCTCGGAATCCACGTATTGATCGATGCGGCCATCGGAGTCGCAGGTCAGGTCGGCGATCACGCCGCTGCGCGTCGGTTTTTCATCCAGACGTTCGATCGGCACGATCGGGAACACCTGGTCAATCGCCCAGATATCCGGCATCGACTGGAACACCGAGAAGTTGACGAAGTATTTGTCGGTGAGCTTTTCGTTGAGCTCATCCAGCGCCTGGCGGTGCGAGCGCTCGTCGGGTTTGAGGCGGGCGCGCACCGCGTGTGCGATGGCGTAGAACACCTCGTCCAGCGCCGCGCGTTCGGCCAGGCTGATGTTACCCAGCGCATACAGCGACTGGCCTTCGGCGAGAAAATGCAGCGCCTCGTGGTAAAGCTCCAATGCTGGGCGCTGATCGATGGCGGCATGGATGTCGCGCAGATGCTGCAATGCATGCGACTCGCCAGCGCCGATCTCTGCCACACGACCGAGCGGCGCCGGCTCCACTTCGCTGACGTTGGCCACCAGCACGGCATGATGCGCGGTCATCGCGCGCCCCGCCTCGGTGATCAGATGGGGCGGCGCGATGCCGTGCTCGCGGCAGGCTTCGGCCACCGGTTGCACGATCGTTGTGGCGTATTGATCGAGACCGTAGTTGATCGAACAGTAGCTGCGTGACCGCGTGCCCTCGTAGTCGACGCCCAGGCCGCCGCCGACATCGATATAGCGGATATCGAAACCGAGTTTGTTGAGTTCGACGTAGTAACGCACCGCCTCACGCATGCCACCGGCGATATCTCGCACGTTGGAAATCTGCGAGCCCATATGGAAATGCACCAGCTTGAGCGCCTGCGCCAGGCCATTGACGCGCAATTCGTCGAGCAGGTTCATCAGCTGACCGGGATTGAGGCCGAACTTGGCTTTGTCGCCGCCGGTGTTCTGCCACTTGCCGCCGGCAATCGACACCAGGCGCATGCGCACGCCGAGCAGCGGCTCGACGCCGAGATCGCGGGCTTCCTCGATCACCAGCTGCAGTTCGCTGGGTTTTTCGATGACGATGAAGATATCCAGCCCGAGCTTGCGCCCGATCAGCGCCAGGCGGATATATTCGCGGTCCTTGTAGCCGTTGCAGATCACGATGCCGCCCTTGGACAGGGCGAGAACCGCGATGAGTTCCGGCTTGCTGCCGGCTTCCAGGCCAAAGCCCTCGCCGCCGGTCGCGACCAACTCGCCGGCGACGCTCTGGTTCTGGTTCACCTTGATCGGATAAACCGCGGTGTAACGGCCGCCGTACTGGCTGGCCTGCATGGCGCGGGCAAACGCCGCCTGCATGCGCGCGCGTTTGTCCGACAAAATGTCGGTGAAGCGCAGCAGGAGGGGCAGTTTCAGCCCACTTTCCTCGGCAGCACGCACCACTTCGGGCAGGGCGATGGCGGCACCCTCGCTACCTTTGGGCCGCATCAGCACACGACCGGCGTCGTCGACGTCGACATAGCCTTCACTCCAATGCGGAATGGAATAGGTATGGCGGGCGCGGTCGCTGTTCCAAACGCTCATCGCAGGCACTCCTGTAGATGCGGGGCTTGCTCCGCATGCATTGCCCCTGGGTTTGAGGGGCTGGATTCTATGGGGCCGACGCCAAATCGGGTCGGAACACTCGCCCTCGGGCGGCGCGTAGTGTAGCGATGGCGCCTGTATGCGGGGCCAACAATTGCAAGTCTGACGGCGAGTCGCGGCAAAAACACTTTTCGTGGCGTCCGGGACCGCTACAATCCCGCCCCCGCAAAAACATTCCGCTGGAGTGCGAAATGAGTCTCAACACGAACTGGTTTTCCGAGCCCCATGAGCATTCCGGCTCGGCGATCTCGTTCCGGATCAAGGAAAAGCTGCACGCCGAGAAGACGCCGTTTCAGAACATCGAAATCTACGCGACCACCGACTGGGGCAACCTGATGGTGATCGACGGCTGCGTGATGCTGACGACCCGGGACAACTTCCTGTATCACGAAATGATGTCGCATCCGGTGCTGTACACGCACACCAGCCCCAAGCGCGTGGTCATCATCGGCGGCGGCGACTGCGGCACCTTGCGCGAAATCCTCAAGCACCGCGAGGTAGAGAGCGTCGTGCAATGCGATATCGACGAGCGCGTGACGCGTCTTGCGGAACAGTATTTCCCCGAGCTCTGCGAATCCAACGGCGACCCACGCGCCAAGCTGATGTTCGATGACGGCATCGCCTACATGAAAAGCCTGGACCCCGAATCGATCGACGTTGTCATCGTCGACTCCACCGATCCGGTCGGGCCGGCAGAAGGCCTGTTCAACCAGGCTTTCTATTCGAGCTGCCTGAAGTCGCTGCGGCCCGGCGGCATCCTGGTGCAGCAGAGTGAGTCGCCACTGGCGCACGTCGATCTGATCCAGGCCATGCGCAATGCGATGCGCAATGCCGGCTTCGATAGCCTGAAGACTTTGCCGTTCCCGCAGCCCTGCTATCCCACCGGCTGGTGGAGCTGCACGATGGCGCGCAAGCACCTGGATCTCGATACCTTCCGCGAGCGCGGCGCCGCCACCAAGCAGTTCGCTACGCGGTATTACAACGTCGAGACGCACAAGGCCGCATTGGCGACGCCCGAGTTTCTGCGTGAGGCGCTGGGCGATTGAAATGTAGGCTGGCGGGCGTAAAGCGTAGGGTGGGTGCAACCCACCATTATCCATCGTTCGAGAATGGTGGGTTGCACCCACCCTACATTCCGGGGTTCGCTGCGCTCACCCCAGCCTACGTCACGCTGCACCACACACATCGCGCACCTGACCCGTGGCATCCTTGGCGTTGTTCGAACCTGTGAAGACCCCATCACCATGAGCCTTGCGCGTTTACTGCTGTGTTGTGCGTTGCTGTTCACTCCTCTGGCCCAGGCCCGCGAAACCCATCCAGGACAGCGTGCCTTGCTGAAGGAACTGGCCACAGAAACCAAGGCGGACCATCACCTCCGCGCGGAATGGAAAAAACTGCTGGATGGCGCCAAGTATCAGCAGTCGATCATCGACGCGATCAGTCGTCCGGCCGAAGCCACCAAACCCTGGAGCGACTACCGCAAGATTTTCATCAACGATCAGCGGCTCAAAGGCGGCCTCCAGTTCTGGAACGAAAACCGTCAACTACTGGACAAAGTCTCCTCTGACACTGGCGTGCCGGCCGAGATCATTGTCGCCATCATCGGCGTCGAAACCAGCTATGGCCGCATCACCGGCAAGTACAAGGTCATCGATGCGCTGACCACGCTAGCGCTCTATTACCCGCCACGTGCGCCGTTCTTTCGCGGTGAGTTGAAACAATTTTTGCGCCTGCCAGGCGAGCGTTTCCCAATCACGCCGGCCGAAGTGACTGGCTCCTATGCCGGCGCCATGGGCTGGGGTCAGTTCATGCCGACCAGCTACGCGCAGTGGGCGCGCGACTACGATGCCGACGGTAAGATCGACCTGTGGAATTCCAAGCCCGACATCATCGCTTCGATCGCCAATTACTTCGTGCAGCATGGCTGGCAGCCGGATCAGCCGGTGGCCGCCCGTGCCGCGGCGCGGGCCGACGCGAAGTTGCCGGAAATCCGCGCGACCGAAACACTGCACACGGTGCAGTCGTTGACCGATGCCGGCTATAGCCTGGCCGAAGCACTGGACCCTAAGCTGCCGGCAACGCTGCTGGTGCTTGAAGGCGAGCAGGGCACCGAGCACTGGATTACGCATCAGAATTTCTACGTGATCTCGCGCTACAACCGCTCGCCGATGTACAGCCTCGCGGTCTATCAGTTGAGTCAGCAGCTGGCCGCGGGCATCGAAGCGCCAGCGACGCCATGAAAATGAAGGGGCTGCAGCAGTGCCTGGCGCCGGGCGCTGCGCTGCTCTGTCTGCTGCTCGCCGCCTGCGGCCATCGCGATGTGCGCGACCTGCCGCCGGCGGGCAGTGAACAGCAGCGTTCGCATCAGCGCGGGTCGCGCCCCCCTCGCCACGACCCGAATCGTGATGCGGCACCGGTGACACCGCGCGACGTCAGCAATGTGCCCGAGGCAGTGCCCAAACCCGAACCGCTGGCACGCTACGGCAACCATTCGCCGTATAGCGTGCTGGGTCGTACTTACACGGTGCTGCCCAGTGCAAAGGGTTACGTCGAACGTGGCATTGCGTCCTGGTATGGCGTCAAATTCCATGGCCGCCTCACCTCGTCACGCGAACCCTACGATATCTACCAGATGACGGCTGCGCACAAGACCCTGCCACTGCCGAGCTATGTGCGCGTCACCAATCTGGAAACCGGCAAGGCGTTGACCGTGCGCGTCAATGATCGCGGTCCGTTTCATGAGAACCGCGTCATCGATCTGAGTTATGCCGCCGCGGTGCAGCTTGGCATCCAGGCCAAGGGCACTGGCCTGGTTGAAGTGCGCGCCCTCGATCCGGCTCATCCGGAACAGGATTCCACCGCGGTGCGCCCGAGCATTGGCCTGCATCGGGTCTACGTTCAGGTCGGAGCCTACAACGATCGGGATAATGCGCGGCGTATGAAAGATCGACTGGAAGAACTGGGATTTGACGATGTGTTTCTGGATCGTGTGCTCAGCGGCGGACATGTGCTGCATCGCGTGCGCATTGGTCCGACCCGTGACCCGGCCGAGGCCGACGCGCTGACCCAACGTCTGGGTCTGCACGGGATGACCAGCGTCAGCATTTCCATCGACTGAATCTTAGGAGACCTCTGAATACGCAACGACTTCGTCTCGCCACACAGCGTAGTGTCGCCACACCCCTAAAAACCTGCGGTTTTTCGCCCCCTGACTCAGGGGGCTATCGCGGCTCCGAACTTGTTCAAAGAATCCTCAGCAGCGCAAGCTTGTCGCCTATTTCTTCGAGTCACCGGCAACCAGCCTGCCACCCGCTTTGCAACACCAGCCCAGAGTAGAAACGATCCATGAAATTTGCCGCGGCACTTTTGTTCTCCCTCGCTTCCTCCATCGCTGTTGCACAGACTCCGGTCCCGACCTTGCCGCCACCGACAACGGCCGCTGCACCGATGCCGCCGCCGCCGACGCTGAGTGCGCGCACCTGGGTGCTGGCCGATTACCTCACCGGGCGCGTGCTCGCCGAGAAGGGTGCCGATGAGCGCGTCGAGCCGGCATCGATCACAAAAATCATGACCTCGTACGTGGTTTCCGCAGAAATGAAGGCGGGCAAGGTCAAGGCCGACGATCAGGTCTTCATCAGCGAACATGCCTGGCGTAACGGCGGCGGCGGTACCGATGGGTCCACCAGTTTCGTACCGCTGAACGCTTCGGTGCCACTCAAGGATCTTTTGATGGGCATGATCATCCAAAGTGGCAACGATGCCGCGATCGCGCTGGCCGAGCATGTCGCCGGCAGCGAAGCGACGTTCGCCGCGCTGATGAATCAGTACGCTCAGCGCCTGGGCATGACCGGTACCAACTACGTCAACGCCAGCGGCCTGCACGATCCCAATCACTACACCACGGCCCGCGACATCGCCATCCTGTCGCGCGCGCTGATTCGTGATTTCCCGGAAGACTATGCCGCGTACGCGTTGAAGGAATTCACCATCAACGGCATCACCCAGCACAACCGCAATACGCTGCTCTGGCGCGATCCCAGCGTCGACGGCATCAAGACCGGTCATCACAAGGAAGCCGGTTACTGCCTTGCCGCTTCGGCCAAGCGCGGCGAGACACGCTTGATCAGCGTGCTGATGGGCACCACCGGCGAAAAAGTGCGCGCCAACGAAACCCAGGCCTTGCTCAACTACGGTTTTGGCTTCTTTGAAACGCACAAGATATATGTCAAGGGCGCCACTGTCGCTGAACCCACGCTGTGGCGTGGTGCCGTCGAAAAGGCGCAGCTCGGCGTGGCCAATGATGCCTCGATCACCATCCCGCGCGGCGCCTACGCACGCCTGCAGGCCAGCATGAACGTGCGTAAGCCGTTGGAAGCCCCACTCAAGCAGGGTGATGAAGTGGGTACGCTGCTGGTCAAGCTCGACGGAGAAGAAGTGCTGAAGGCGCCGCTGATCGCGCTGCAGGACTATTCCGAAGGCGGCTTCTTCAGCCGGCTCTCGGACACGGTATGGCTGTGGTTTGATGATGGCGAATAGCGCTGCCACGCCTTGATTCCCGCTCGCGGGAGAGGGCAGGGTGAGGGAAACGTGCGAAGGTGCGTCCAGGTCCGGCAGCCCCACCACCCTCATCCGGCCTGCGGCCACCTTCTCCCGCGAGCGGGAGAAGGAAACCGGGTATTGATTCCCTCGCCCGCTCGCGGTGAGGGCGGGGAGAGGGAAATGTGCGAAGGCGCGCAGGGAGCTCCGCAACCCCACCACCCTCATCCGGCCTTCGGCCACCTTCTCCCGCAAGCGGGCTAAGGAATCGCCACCGCCTAACCGTGAGCTGCCCTGACAGATGGACACCAGCCTGACCGAGTTGATGAGCGCAGCGAATGCGCGTTGCCACCAGGATGATTTCAAGCGCACCGTGCTGCGTCACTGTGCCTGGTTGCGCGACGCTGCCGATGTCGATCGCCTGAACGCCGACATCCATCCGCGCGACCAGATGCTGCTGCATTCGCTGCAGCATCACCGCGATGCCGACATCGCGCTCAGCCAGTACTTCAATATCTCGTTGCAACAGCATGCCGCGGCGATGCAGGTGTATCGAAATTTTTTCGACGTCGCCGACCGCAGCGTCGTACTACTGGATTTCGCCTGCGGCTATGGCCGGCTGCTGCGTCTGCTGCGCCTGTCGCTGCCATCCGATCAGCTCTGGGCATCCGAGGTGCAGACCGATGCGGTGCGGTTCGTCACCGAGGCATTCGGTGTGCGTGCGCTGGCTTCGCATATCGATCCGCAGCAGTTTCAGCCCGGGCGGCGCTTCGACTTCATCTGGGTGGCCTCGCTGTTTTCACATCTGCCCGAGCATCTGTTCCAAGCCTGGCTGCAACGGCTGACCGCGTTGCTGACGCCACGTGGCGTACTTTGCTTCAGCACGCGCAGCGACGATCTGTTGCCGGCGGACCAGATCCCGCCCGATTCCGGGATTTTCTATGCGCCGAGCAGCGAACTCACCGATCTCGATGCAGACGTTTACGGCACAACTTACGTGAGTGAAGACTTCGTGCGTGCGTCGGTGGAGCAGGCCCTGGGCGCCGGGCATCCCTGCCATCGCCTGCGCAAGGCGCTGGCGCATGAGCAGGACCTGATCGTGGTTCGCAAGGAATCTGGCCAAAGTCTCGATGCGCTGGCCCAGTTTCGCCGCGGCCCCTGGGGCTGGGTGGATCGCTGCGTGCTTTCGCCCGAGGGCGATCTGGATCTGCAAGGCTGGGCGGCCTCGCTCGACGATGGCCAGGTGCAATGCGTCGAAATTCGCATCGATGGTGTGCTGCATGAATGTCTGCCGGATATTCCGCGCCCGGATGTGACGGCCGCTTTTGGCGACACACCCATGGCGCGGTCAGGATGGGCATTTCGCGCGCGGCTGTCTGCGGGGCAGCAGGCCCCGCTCGAAGTCAGCGCGCGCACTGCGCAGGGCGAGCGCGCCCTGCTGTATGTCGGTTCGATATCGCCGCAGGCGTGAATGCGGTCGAGTGTGCCGGGTCAGGCGGCGGACACCTTGAAATAGCCGGTTTGCGGCAGAATATGAGTCGGCTGCGCCTGCGCCATGCAGCTTTGCCAGCGTGCTTTCCGGACATCCAGACGACTCATGACCACCACCGACAACACCCAAGGCTTCACCTTCCCCGGCATGTTCGATATCACTGCCTTTGGTACCGCCGATGCCGGACTGGAGCCGTTGCTGCAGCAGCTGGTCGAAGCCCGGGGCGTGTCCGTGTTGGCCGGTTCGCTGCGTACGCGGCCATCGAGTGCCGGACACTACATCGCCGTCAGTCTGAGCTTCCTGTGCCCGGATCGCGCCACCCACGAGGCCGTGTACAACGAGGTGCGCGCGCATCCGGCGGTCAAGTGGACGTTGTAGTCAGCAATGTGGGAGCGGCGTCAGCCGCGATTTTCTCGAGCTTGCGCGCTAGCCGAACAATCGCGGCTGACGCCGCTCCTACAATGGCATCGCCATGACCGCGCTCATCGTCCGCCACCTCGGCCGCCAGCCCTATCAGCCGATCTGGCAGGCGATGCAGCGCTTCACCGACACGCGCACATCCGACAGCACGGATGAGCTCTGGGTGTTGCAGCATGATCCGGTCTTTACCCAGGGCCAGGCCGGCAAGCCCGAGCATGTGCTGATGCCGGGCGATATCCCGGTGGTGCCGGTGGATCGCGGTGGGCAGGTCACTTATCACGGCCCCGGCCAGATCGTGGCCTATCCGCTGCTGGACCTGCGTCGCCTCGGCATCGGCGTGCGCGAACTGGTCTGCCGTATCGAGCAGGCCATCATCGATACCTGTGCACACTACGGCGTTACCGCGCTGCGCCGCGCCGGTGCGCCCGGCGTCTATGTCGGCGAGGCCAAGGTCGCAGCGCTGGGGCTGCGCGTGCGCCGCGGCTGTTCCTTCCATGGGCTGGCGTTCAATATCGCCATGGACCTGTCGCCGTTTCTGCGCATCAACCCCTGTGGCTATCAGGGTTTGCAGGTAACCCAACTGCTAGACTTGGGCGGCCCCGGTGATATCGAGGCGGTGCAGGCGGTGTTGATCGCGGCGCTGGCTCGGGTGTTCGGTCTGCAAGTCGAGACCGGCGCGCCGCAACTGTCCGATGCGAGTCCTGCATGAACGAATCTGCTGCCAGCAAGTCCATTCCCATTGCCGTTATTGACGCCCAAGCCAGCGGCGAACTGGTGCCGGGCGCCAAGCAGATCGCCCGCGATAAGATCGCGCGCAATCCGGTCACCTTCGATGCCGAGCGCCCCTTGCTGCGCAAGCCCGACTGGATTCGCGTGCGCATCCCCAGCTCAAATGCCGTGCCGCTGCTCAAAGCCAAGCTGCGCGCCAGTTCGCTGTCCACTGTGTGCGAAGAAGCCAGCTGCCCGAATATCCACGAGTGCTTCTCCAAGGGCACCGCCACCTTCATGATCCTGGGCGAGGTGTGCACACGACGCTGCTCGTTCTGCGATGTCGCTCATGGCCGGCCTAAGCCGCCGGACAATGCCGAACCGCTGAATCTGGCGCGCACCATCAACGAGATGCAGCTGCGCTACGTCGTCATCACTTCGGTGGATCGCGATGACCTCAGCGACGGCGGTGCCCAGCATTTCGCCGATTGCATCCGCGAGACGCGTGCGCTCAGCCCGGATATCCAGATCGAAATACTGACCCCGGATTTCCGCGGCAAGGGCCGCATGGAGCGCGCGCTGGCGGCGCTGGCGGCGTTCCCGCCGGATGTGTTCAACCATAATCTCGAAACCGTGCGCGCCATCTATCGCGAAGTGCGCCCCGGTGCCGACTACGATTGGTCGCTGAGCCTGCTCAAGACCTTCAAGGCCGCGCATCCCGGCGTGCCCACCAAGTCTGGCATCATGCTGGGCCTGGGCGAAACGCTGGAGCAGGTGATCGAAGCGATGCAGGATCTGCGCGCCCACGACGTCGACATGATTACCGTCGGCCAGTACCTGCAGCCTTCACGGCATCATCATCCGGTAATGCGCTACTGGACCCCGGATGAATTCAAAAACATTGAAACATTGGGATATCAGATGGGCTTCCGCCACGTGGCTTCCGGCCCGCTGGTACGCTCGTCCTATCATGCGGACCAGATGGCTCATGCTGCTGGCGTAACCTGACCTTCAGCACACCCTTTGCCCGTGAATTCGTGTTGTTATCTGAATCGGAAGCGACGGGAAATACCGGCGATTGAACTCTGCGATGCCCCGCTACTCGTACACTGGCCTCGAACCCTATTTTGGAATGCTCATGAACAAACGTCTCAGCCTGATGATCGCGTTGACCCTGGGTACATTCAGCGCAGCTTTCACCCACGCCGATGCGCCGCTGCCCAAACCCGCGGTCGGGCTGACACCGACGGAAGATCTCGGCAATGCGGCTCTGTGGGCCACGCGTTTCCTGACGCGCTTTCATTACAAGCGCGTACCCTTGGACGATGCCATGTCGGCACGCATGCTGGATCGCTTCATTGAATCGCTGGACGGCGACAAGATGATGTTCCTCGCTTCCGACATCGATCAGTTCAATGGTTATCGCGATGCGCTCGATGACGCGATTTTCGATCAGCAGCTCGATCCGCCGTTCGAGATCTACCAGCGCTATCGCACCCGTACCGAAGAACGCACGCTCTACGCGCGCGAGCTACTGAAGCAGGGCTTTGATTTCACCGTCGACGAGAAATACGACTTCGATCGCGAGGACCTGCCCTGGGCGACGACGAATGCAGAACTCAATGATCTCTGGCGCAAACGCGTCAAGAACGACTGGCTGCGCCTGAAGCTGGCCGGCAAGGATGACAAGGCCATCGCCACGACGCTGGACAAGCGCTATCGCGGCTATACCGATCGCCTGGGCGACCTCGATACCGAGGACATCTTCCAGAATTTCATGAATGCCTATACGCAGGAAATCGAGCCGCACACCAATTATCTGGCGCCGCGCACCTCAGAGAATTTCAACATCCAGATGCGTCTGTCGCTGGAAGGCATCGGCGCAGTGCTGCAGCGCGAAGACGAGTACACCGTTATCCGCACCATCGTCAAAGGCGGCCCGGCTGACAAGAGCGGCAAGCTCAAGCCTGGCGATCGCATCGTCGGCGTGGGTCAGGGCACCGATGCGGTGCTGACCGATGTGGTCGGCTGGAAGGTCGACGATGTCGTCGATCGCATCCGCGGCAAGAAGGGCACTACATTGCGTCTGGATATATTGCCTGCCGACGCTGGTGCCGACGGCAAGCTCGAACGCATCGTATTGGTGCGCGAGAAGGTCAAGCTGGAAGACCAGGCCGCGAAGAGCTCGTTGCTCGAAATCGGCGCCCCGCAGACAGCGGCGAATGCAGCCGCGACTGCGAGCACGCAGCCACGGCATCGCATCGGCGTGATCTCGCTGCCGACCTTCTATCACGACTTCGAAGGTGCGCGCCGCGGCGATCCGGATTTCCGCAGCTCGACGCGCGACGTAGTCAAGCTGATCAAGGAATTGCAGACCAAGCACATTGATGGACTGGTGATCGACCTGCGCGGCAATGGCGGTGGCTCGTTGACCGAAGCGACCGACCTGACCGGCTTGTTCATCAAGCAGGGTCCGGTGGTGCAGGTGCGTGACGCGCAGGGTCGCGTCAGCCTGGAGGCGGATCAGGATCCATCGATCGCCTGGGATGGCCCGCTGGCAGTGATCGTGGATCGCGAGTCGGCTTCGGCCTCCGAGATTTTCGCGGCAGCGCTGCAGGACTATGGTCGCGCGCTGATCATCGGCGAAACCAGCTACGGCAAAGGCACGGTGCAAAACCTGGTCGATCTGGACAATATCGCGCAGAACGAAGCGCCCAAGTATGGCCAGCTGAAGATGACCGTGGCGCAGTTCTTCCGCGTCGATGGCGGCAGCACCCAGCACCGGGGTGTGGTTCCGGATGTCATGTTTCCGCAGACCTGGGATCCGAAGGATTTCGGCGAGAGCGCCCTGGACAACTCATTGCCCTGGACCTCGATCAAGCCGGCCGACTACGCCGTGTCCGGCGATCTGCATCCCCTGGTGCCGTTGCTGACGGCAAAGCATGAGGCGCGTACCGCCAAGGACAAGGAGTTCAATTGGTGGGTCGACGACCTCGCGCAGTACCGTAAGCAGCGCGAAGAGAAATCCCTGTCCCTGCTGGAATCAGCGCGTCGCGCCGAGCGTGATGCACAGGACAAGAAACGCGAACTGCGCAAACAGGAGCGCGTTGCTGCCGGTCTGGCCGATATCGCGGCGGATGCCCGCGGCGATGACGGCTTGCAGGCCAACGAACGCCGTGTCGCCGACGAAGCGGCTGCAGAGGCAAAGGCGAAGAACGACGAGCAACCCCACTTCCTGGTCAAAGAAGCCGCGAATGTGCTTGCCGACGCCATCGACCTGCTGGCAACGGATCGGCGTCTGGCCGAGCGTGTAAAGAGCTTCAACGCCAAGGACGGCGCGATCGATTGATCGTGCAGAGCGTAGGGTAGATGCACCCACCATTATTGAACATGAAGTAGGGCGGGTCCCGCGCACGACTCCATGGATGGAGGAGGTAGGGCCGCGTCGGGAACGGCGGCCGAGCGGTACCCTCCGCGTGTTCTCGACGATGGCCTCGGCAAACGGATGACGATGCGGTGACGTTTTGCCGATTGCAATTCGGCTCGGGTTAACGCGGCGGATATGCCGATGTCGGGTACCGCTCGGCCGCCGTTCCCGACGCGGCCCTACCTCCTCCATCCATGGAGTCGTGCGCGGGACCCGACCTACGCCTGCTTCAGGCGACTACGCTATGAATATCAGCTATCGAAATCGCCGCCGAAGACCTGGTCGGGCTTTTCGCTGGACTCCAGCGATGCGGCAAACAGCTGATCGCTGGCTTCGAATGCGCCATCAAACATCGGTATCTCGGCGGGTATGGCCGCGGGTGTCTGCACGGTCTGATCGATCGGCAGCGGGGCCGAGCCGATAAACTGGAAACCCAGCACTGCCATCAAGGCGATGCCTGCCGATGCAAATACCGGCGGCATGCCCATCGAGCGCCACCAGGCGTGCAGCTTGTCGCCCAGGTTGGGACGGCGCAGTGTGGCGATCTGCCCGGCAAGTTCCGCGGACAGAGATTGCGTGTCGGCCAATAGACGCAACACCAGGGCCTGGTCCGAAGACTGAGCGAGGCCCTGCAGCGCGTCGCTCTGGCGCGCACCCAGCGATTCGCCACGTGCCAGTGCCAGCAGTTCGTCGCTGGTCAGGCGGCGATCGGCATCATTCGGCAGTCCGCGCGTCGCATTGCGGTACAGCGCTTGCAGGCGGTCTTCATGCATCGATTTCATCTGCACCCAACTCCTTCAACCTGATCTTCAGATCTTCGATTCCGCGGTAGCTGAGCTGCTGGGCAGCGGCCACC
>JANMUE010000161.1:0-10116 GCA_031391205.1 Lysobacterales bacterium
GGCGACATGCGCTCCTTGTCGCGCACCCGCGCGTCGGCGTTCCATGTGGTGCCTGGATCATCGTCTCACCCTAGCCCTCTCCCGCAAGCGGGCGAGGGGACGGAAATCCTTCTCCCGCCTGCGGGAGAAGGTGGCCGCAGGCCGGATGAGGGAGGCGCGCGATGGTGTGGGGTATTGCGGCTTTGCTGTTGGCAAACGCCCATCACCATCGCACGTCTCCCTCACCCTAGCCCTCTCCCGCAAGCGGGCGAGGGGATCACTTCCCTTCTCCCGCGTAGCGGGAGAAGGGATTCATCGCTGTTCAAACTGAGCCATTACCTTCACGTCACGCCAATTGACCGAGTGGAAATTCGCTGTTAGCTATGCGTGACGACGTGTTTGCTGTCGTCGAATCCCTGCTTCTGGAGACTGTCATGTACCGCATCCGAATTGATTGGAAAGCCTTACTCGTCGGGCTGCTGTTCAGCGCCTGTGCCCTTCCAGCCGTGGCGGCGCCCGAGTTGCGCGCCGGCACCACGACAGCAGCGCCGGGCGTTTCTGCCGTGGTCACTGCCGATGAACCCGATGTCGGCGCGGATGGCCTGGCCGCGGTCATTATCGAACTCCATGGCGAGCCATCTGCGCGGGTCTATGCGCGCGAGATCGCGCGGCTGGGCGATTCGCCATCGGGCCGTCAGTTTGCCAATAACGCGGCACGCCAGCAGGTACAGGCGCTGAAGGCGGCACAGGTTCAAACCATGGAGACGCTGCGCGCGACCGGCCTGCGTTTCGACGAAATCTATCGACTGCAGCGCGTGTTCAATGGCGTCGCGGTGCGTGCCGAGCCGTCGGCGGTCGCCGCATTGCGCGCGCTTCCGGGCGTGCGTCGCGTCGACTTCATGCAACCGGAATATCCGACCAATTCGAGCAGCGTGCCATTCGTCAGTGCGCCACCGGTCTGGGGCAACACACTGGGCCTCGCCAGTGCCGCTACCGGCACCGGCGTCAAGATCGGCATCATCGACTCCGGCATTGACTACCAGCATCCGGCCTTCGGCGGCACTGGCCTGCTTGCTGACTATCAGGCCAATAACCCCGCGATCATCACCGATGGTTTCTATCCCACACCCAAAGTCGCTGGCGGCTTCGATTTCGTCGGCGATGCCTACACCGGCGCCAACACGCGCGTGCCGGACCCCGATCCGATGGATTGCGGTGGCCATGGCTCGCATGTTGCCGGCATCGCCGCGGCGTTCGGCGTCAATGCCGATGGCTCGCCATTCACCGGGCCCTTCAACGCCTCCACTGATTTTGCGCCGATGCGCATCGGGCCGGGCGTGGCACCGCAGGCACAGCTGTATTCGCTGCGCGTGTTCGGCTGCGGCGGCGGTACCAACGTAGTCGGGCTGGCCATCGAGTGGGCCACCGATCCAGACGACAACGGCGATTTCAGCGACCGCCTCGATGTCATCAACATGTCGCTGGGTTCCAACTACGGCTCACCCTCGGATACCTCCACCGTGGCTTCGGACAACGCCTCTGCCATCGGCGTGATCGTCGTCGCCTCGGCCGGCAATGCCGGCGACACCTTCTTCATCAGCGGCAGCCCAGGCGTCTCGGGGCGTACGATATCGGTCGCCAACGTTGCTGACAGTGGCATCGCTGGCGCACTGATCAATGTCAACGCGCCGGGCGCGATTGCCGGTGGCTATCCGGCGGCGGCTTCGGCCTACACCAATCCCAGCCTGCCCAATCCGCCGCCACCGGCCGGACAAACCGGCAACGTGGTCCTGGTCGACGACGGCAGCACGGTTGGCCCCGGCACCATCAACGACGGTTGCCAGACGCCATTCGTCAATGCCGCAGCGGTCTTGGGCAACGTCGCATTGATAGAACGCGGCGGCTGCGGATTCACCATCAAGGCGCAGAACGCACAAGCCAATGGCGCGATCGGCGTGGTGATCGCCAACAACGTCGCTGGCGATCCAGTGCCCATCGGCATGGGTGGTGCCGCGGTCGGTCCGCCGATCACCATTCCCGGCATGTCGATCGCCGAGCCGACCAGTACCCTGATCCGCGCCCAGCTCCTGCTCGGCGCCGTCAATGTGACCTTTGCCGCCGCCAATGCCGGCGACACCATCAGCGGCTCATCATCGCGCGGTCCGCGCGGTGGCGGCGAAGCCGTGCAGCTGAAGCCCGACCTCGCGGCTCCCGGCACTTTGATCACGTCCGTACAGACCGGTATCGTCTGCACCGGCATAGCACCGTCAACCGGCTGTCTCGTCGCCAACCCCAGCGGCTTCATCGCCGGTGGCCAGCCGCTTACCATCTCCGGCACTTCGATGGCGGCGCCGCATGTCGCCGGCTACATGGCACTGCTGCGCCAGCTCTATCCATCGCGCAGTGTCGAAGAACTCAAGGCGCTGGCGATGAACCGCTCATCGCATCGGGTGACCGTGGGTGCCAATGCTTCGGGCGCGACGATCCCGATCAGCCGCGCTGGTTCGGGCCGTATCGACGTGGCGTCGGGTGCCACCGGCTCGATCGCGGCTTTCAACGACGAAGACGAAGGCCTGGTTTCGGTCAGCTTCGACATCGAACCCGTGGGCGCCAGCACCAGCGCGCAGAAGAGCGTGCGCGTGGTCAATCGCGGCAGCAGCGCGCAGACGCTGAATGTCGGCATCGTCACGCAGACGGATACACCCGGCGTGGTGTTTTCCATCGTCGGCCCGGGCAGCATCACCGTGCCGGCAGGCGGCAGCACCACATTCAACGTGCGTGTCGATGCCGATGCGACCCAGATCGACCGTCGCCGCGAGCCGTCGATGTCGCCGGTGCAGAACGTCGCCGCGCCTGCCAGTCTGGCCGGGCTCGGCAACGTGCCGCGCCACTACATTGCCGAAGAGAGTGCGCTGATCATTCTCAGCTCGGGCGTATCGCTTATGGAAGGCGGCGAAACCGAAGTGGCGCGCGTGCCGGTCTATGCCGCGGTGCGCCCGCAGGCCACCATGAGTGCGGCGTCGGTGATCACCACGGGCGGCGCGCCATCCGGGTCGACCACCATCGTGCTCAGCGGTACCGATGTCTGCACCGGCACAGCTGGTCCGGGCAGCTGCACCGGCAACTTCGGCACCACCGACCAGGTCTCTCTGGTAGGCGGCTTTGAGCTGCAGGTCACCTCGCCGCGCAACGTCAGCCTGCCGGCATTCGCCGACATCCGCTATGTCGGCGTCGGCCACGATCCGGCCATCGGTGGCGCCGGTGGTACCTACCTGTTCGGTCTGGCGAGCTGGGGCGAGTGGGGCACGCTGGGCAATGTCGCGTACAACATCTGCGTCGACAACAACGAGGACGGCGTCTACGATCGCGTGCTGTTCAACAGCGACCTCGGCCAGATGTCGCGCCTCGTGTTCGGTACGCCCAACGTCACCGGGCAGGATACCTTCATCACCGGCGTCTTTTCACTGCCCCCCGCGGCTGCATCGGTATCCACCGGAGGCGCCGCCGCGTTCGTCAACTACGTCACTGCAGCCGCTGCCGACACCGCGGTGCACGGCAACGAAGTGTTCTCGATGGGCGCCACTGCCACACAGCTCGGCCTGACGGCCGTCGACACCACGTTCCGCTATGCCGTCGCCACCTGCCCGGGCTTCAACCCGCTGTGCGTGCGTGCCAACACCTGCTTGTCGACCGGAAATATCGACCTTGCCGCCGGCCCGTTCTTCTTCAACTCGGCGGCGCGCGGCGTAACCTTCGGCACCCCCGCCGGCTGGCAGTTCGATCTCAGTGGCACCACGCTGCCGGTCACCTGGAACACCGCCAACATGACCACCAATGGTTCGGTCGGCGGTCTGCTGCTGCATACCCACAACAGCAGTGGCCTGCGCGCGCAGGCAGTGGCAATGGAAGGTGCGGCGACCACCGACATCGCAGTGGCGTTGTCGGCGAACACCGGCACGCCGACGCCTGGACAGGTCGTCAACTTCCTGGTGACCGCCACCAACAACGGTGCTATCCCAGCCAGCGCCACATTGTCGGTGCCGCTGGCCGCGGGCCTGACCTACCAGTCGGATACCGCTGCTGGCGCTTATAGCCCGGCGACCGGCGAGTGGACAGTGGCGTCGATCACCGCCGGTGCCTCGGCCTCGTTCACGCTCAGCGCCACCGTCAACACCAGTGCCGCCATCACGCAGACCGCGCTGGTGTCGACGTCGCTGCCAGTGATCGATACGGTGCCCGGCAACGACCGCACCGCAGTGACCATCAATGGCGATAACTCCGCTGACCTCTCCCTCAATGTCTCGGCCAATGTTGCCAGCGCGTATGACGGCGAAAGCGTCGTCTTTACGCTGACGCTGAACAATGGCGGACCCGATACTGCGTACTCGATCAACATCAACGAAGCCTTCGTCGGCGCCGGTATCGAACCCCTGGCACCGCTGTCGGCGGTAGCCAGCGAGGGTGTGTATTCGGGCGCCACCGGTCTCTGGCAGGTGCCGACGCGCGGAGATGCGGTGGGAGGCCCGGCGACCCTGGTGCTGACCTTCGCCATGCCGGCTGGCGGCGCTGACCTGACGCTGCAGGCCACCGCCAGCACGTCGGCTACGGTGGATGCCAACAGCGCCAACAACAGCGATAGCGCGACGGTCACCGGCTTCCCTGATGCGGTGTTCGCCAACGGTTTCGAATAAGCGCCAGCTGGTCAATTTGACGGCGCGAGCCCTTCGGGGTTCGCGCCGTTTTCTTTTACTGTAGTGGAAGCGGCGATCTACGCCCCGTCCATATCTCGACAGCTATTCCATACTTACCGAATAGACTATAGTCGGTCGAGCGCCGTTTAATAGATGCTGCGTCCTGACCAAATTAACATTGCCTGCTCGGCCCAATTCTCGATAGAAGCGGTGTAGACCGGCCATGATCGCAAAGGAGCCAATGTGCCAAAAGCATACTTTCGAAGACTTACCGTCGCATTGATCGTGCTGGGAAGCTGCACCTCCTCAGCACAAACATCGTCACTTCAACTTTCGTCGTCCTATGTACCTGCGCTAGGACACACGCTGGTTACATTAAGTGGCCAGATTCGTTACTGCGATCCAGCGTTGGGCGGTTTTGTCGGCGGGCCGACATTCGTCGTTTCGATCGACAGCATCAACGTTCGCTCCAGCACCTTTTCCGGGGAGTGCCCACCTCCGCCGCCAGGATTCATAGTTCCGCCCCCAGTTCCATTCGAGATTTCGGCAAATATTGGCCATGTACCAGATGGTACATATACCGTGATCTGGAGTCTCACTAACATCGATCCTCCCGGGATCGTGACAACACGTTCTACGACGATCAACGTGATCAACGGCCCGCCGGTCAATGCTAGGTCTATAAATTCACTGTCCAGTTGGGGACTCGCGACTCTCGCGATGGCCCTCAGTGTCTTGGCCGCCCTCAATCGACCAAAACAAGCCTAGGCACTAAAGCGCGAATGCCTGCGAGCTTTCCGAATAGCTATTAGCAGACCAGCGATAATTGACTCACCAGTTCAACGCGCGCAATTTCACACAGGTGTTGAAATGCACACTACTATCGCGTATGAATGTGCTCTGCCAGCGTGCTGACAGCCGATTCCAGCGCGTATATTGAAAATACTGCACCATCGCAAGAAACAAAAAAAACAACCTGGAGCAACGTAAATCATGTGTCTCAAACAGAAAAATCCATTATCGACAGGAAGGCCACATCGCTATAGTTTCATGATTGCAACATTCATTGTACTCGGATACTCGTTCATCGCTTCTGCCCAAAACGAAGACCCTGCCCCGGAAGGTGACGCACCCTCTAAACGCGTTGAGTTTTATCTTGGCACTCTGAAAGACGCCAACGGTCAGATTCCCGCCGATGGCTTGTACGATGCGCATTTGCAGAGAACCGGGTTACTTAGTCTGCTAAGGACATCAGAGGGTACTGAAACGAGTTCAGCTGGTATCTCTCTAGGCTCATGGAGTGAAATCGGGCCTGATAATGTAGGGGGGAGAATTAGGGCCATTGCAGTTCACCCCACTATCCCCGCGCGAATCTTCATCGGAGCGGCTTCGGGTGGTATATGGAAATCAGAAAACTCCGGCGCGAGTTGGTTGCCTATCGATGATTTTCTACCAAGTCTGTCCGTATCTTCTCTCGTTTTTGCGCCCGGCAATCCCCAAACCATGTACGCCTCCACTGGCGAATGGGTGCCGGGCTCAGGAATATTTAAATCAACGAATGGAGGGGTTCATTGGACTCGATTACAGGCCACTACCCCGACAGGGAGCCCCCCGCTTGACTGGGCATATGTATCCGATCTCGCAATTCACCCCAACATTGCAACAACACTTATCGCCGCAATACGTTTCCCCAATAATGGTACCGGACTGAGGCGTTCAGCGGATTCCGGGACCTCCTGGCAATCTGTCGGGCCGGTGAGCACTGGTTTCTGCAATATTGCATTTGACCCAATAGTGAGCGGAAGGGTGGCAGCAAGTTCATGCGGTCTACCTGATTCTAACGTCTTTATCTCAAATGATAGTGGATTAACGTGGACGCCAAGCACTGGACTCTTCGGCCCTGTGTTGTATGACATCACATTCGCCCGATCAACATCAAATTTACTATTTGCATTATCTGAAAATGGACGTTTGTACAAATCTACGAATGGAGGTGCTTCTTTCTCTCTGACCTCGGGAACAGCGCACTTTGGGTCGTACAGCGGCTACTGCAACACACTTTGGGTAGACCCCGTAAACAGTTCACATATAATTGCCGGTGGCGTTCACTTGTATCGATCAGTAGACGGAGGGGTCAGTTTTCTCTCATTGCCGAATGCAGGAGCTGTTCCGCACCCTGATAACCACGTCATTGCTTCCTCCCCCCTATATAACGGGACTACAAATAAAAGAATTTATTTTGCTCACGACGGAGGTCTTTCGGCAACAGACAATGTGTCCGAAATAGCGAATGGCGTTACGTCCAATTGGCTACACCTTACGCCGGGCTTGCGGATTACTCAATTCTACTCTGGTGCTGGTGCGGGAAATCTAATTGTTGGAGGTACGCAAGACAATGGAACTCTAAAAAGAGAAAGCGGGATGACTTGGTCTCAGCTGGCTGGCGGAGATGGAGGAATGGTAAATGTTCCGCGCGATAACGCTAATTATATGTTTGGCGAATACCAGAATATGCAGGCGTTCCGATTTTCATTCTCGCCGTATTTTTCTTCGGATCTTTGCTCTGGACTCTTAGAAGGAGCTTGCTTTGGTGGGAGTAGCGTGGTTGAATTTATCGCGCCACAAGTTTTGGATCCGAATAATTCTCAAAGGCTGTACACTGGCGGGCAAACCGTCTGGTTGAATTCCAGTTTATTCCCCGGCAGTCCTGGAAGCTGGCAGATATTCGCGCCTCCATTCACCCCAACGTTTCCTCAGACAATTTCCGCGGTGTCCGTTGCGCCGGGAAACTCAAATATTGTTTGGTATGCAGAAAGCGGCGGTGGATTATTCAAGACGTCCAATGCTACCAGCGCATCCCCGAATTTTTCCCAGGCCGCGTTTTCTAATCCGGCCGGAAAGATAACATCGATATTTATCGACAAATTTAATCATAGCCGCGTTTACGTGAGCTCCGGCGGATATGGCACCACTCGGAACTTGCTTCGCACTTCCGATAACGGCCTAAGCTGGCAAAGTGTTCAAGGAAACTTGCCTCAAGCGCCCATCCTTTGGATCACCCAGCATCCTGTAATGCGTGATTGGCTGTATGTCGCAACAGATACGGGCGTCTACTCGAGCAACAATGCCGGCGCATCCTGGACAAGCACGAGTCAGGGTCCGGGAAATGTGCGAGTCAGCCAACTTTCTTGGACAGACGACTGGACACTTCTCGCCGCGACATTCGGGCGCGGTATGTTCTTGGCGAACACAAGTCCGGTCATAACAAAGACTTCGACGGTTCAACCTGCCGTCGTCGGTACGCAATTCTCCTCTCCGCTGACGATTTCGGTCAAAGACGTAGACGGTTCACCACTGGTTGGGATTCTGATTAGCTTTACGGCGACAGTTTCGTCGACTGGCGCCACGGCAACGTTGTCTAGCTCGTCCGCTGTCACAAATGCTAGTGGTGTTGTCTCTGTGATCGCCACAGCGAACACGAAGTCTTCCTGGGGAGGTCCCTCCGGCAACTACGATGTCGTCATGTCGTTGCCCACTTCAACTCCACAGGTTGCGGCGCGATACACACTCAGCAATCTTGCTGGCCCAGCAACGAGCATTGTCGCAAGCCCTAGCAGCACACCCAATGGGGCGCTCGTCACTGTTGCATTCAATCCCGCCCTTTCTGCCAGAGTCGTTGATACTTTCAGTAATCCGATAAGTGGGCGGCAAGTGACTTTCACGGCACCGGCGTCTGGGGCATCAGCAGTTATTGCCAGCAACATTCAACTTACGCAGGACAACGGATGGGCCGTCGCAACAGCTGTTGCGAACACAGTTGTTGGTACGTATAACGTGACTGCGAGCACCCCTGGTATAAGCCCATCGGCAACATTCGTATTAACGAATATCTCCAACCCCAGCGTCAGTGTGGTAGCTGGCAATCATTCAACCGTTGTAGGAGCCCCCTTTACCGCACAGCCCTTCGCAGTACAGGTACGAGAGATCACTGGAACGCCGCTTGCGGGTGTTCCGGTCAATTTTTCTGCCGGCATTTCGGGGGGCGGTGCGACCGCCCAATTGTCTGCCAGTCAGGTGGTGAGCAATGCCAGCGGCATTGCGTCGGTGACCGCAGTCGCGAACACGATCTCTGGGCAATATGTGGTCACAGCATCGTTAGTTAGCGGCCTATCATCCGTCGGCATCGCTGCAGAAAATCTTGCAGGGGCACCAGCTGCAGTTTCCATCATAGAGGGTCCGAATAGCGCGGTGGTTAATACGGCTTTTGCTGCCCCGTGGGGTGCGCGGGTAACAGATCAGTACTTGAATCCTGTCCCAGGAGTGCAGCTGGCCTTCAACACTACGTTATCGGGAACCGGGGCGACGGCACATTTGCAATCTTCGGCGGCGACGACGGGCCCAAATGGGGTTGCCTATGTTTCTGGCAATGCCGGCGTGTACTCATCCAGCGGAGCCAATGGCGGCTACAACCTGGTCGCATCGGTGGTCGGATCATCGGGGATTTCCAGCGAGCACAGCCTCACAAACCTTCCGGGACCGCTGGATAGGATATTTGCGTCACCCGAAAGCAAGTATCAATGCACATCCATTCTAAACCCCTTTCCCTATCCGCTGCGGATAAAAGCCGTGGACAGCTATGGGAACCCGATCAGCGGCGTGGGCATTGCCTGGTTTGCTCCCAGCTCGGGACCGTCGCTCAATTGGACGGTCAGAACTTCCACCACACTTGCCGATGGATTCACAGGGCCGGTTTCTGCCAGTGCGAACAATCTTGTAGGATCTTATTATCTGCTTGCCGGTGCTCAGGTGAATCTACTTGTGATGGACAGCTATTTCATGACCAATTCCAACGGTACTAATCCGGATGTTGGGGTGAGCCTCATTCCGAATGGTCAAGTTCTGACAGTTAGGGCTCAGAATTATGGCGGGCAGGTATCGCACCCCGTAATTGCTCGCGTGGAACTTTCATCCATGAGCAACATGTCAAGTTCTGTCCCAGGTGGATGTCAGATCGAGGTCGATCCGCCAAATGCCGGTTCAGCGATTCAAAATACTACGCGTCTCAACTGCGCGTTTGGATCGATTGGCGCCGGTGGATCTGCGGACAAAACATTGATTCTCAGCGCGAATGGAGCACTCATTTCCGTGACTGCGGACGTGCACAAGCTTCAACCCAGTTGTGCAGACGGTGACGCGCAGAATGACTCTGCCCACGCAGATCTCACCATAGCGGATGAGAGTTGATATTGGCTCGGCTCTTCGTCAGTGTTGACTAGGGAAGCCCCGCTGAGGTCGGGTCGTAAGTACCGGAGCGCCAGCGCCAGCGCCAACAACAGCGCCACCGTCACCGGCTTCCCGGATGCGGTGTTTGCCGACGGTTTCGAGTAAGCGCAAGTAAGGTGCATTCGACGGCGCGGACCCTTCCGGGTTCGCGCCGTCTTCTTTT
>JANMUE010000166.1:0-1087 GCA_031391205.1 Lysobacterales bacterium
AGGATGGCAATCACCGACTCGGCCCGTTGACCGGCCGGCAATCTCGCATCGTGACCAATACTCACTAACTCATTGCGACGCCGGGCTTCGTGACGCCAATCGCCGCGATTTTCAGCCTCTCGATACCACGATTCAGTCCACTCACTATCCCTATCCCTATCCTTATCCTTAGCGACAGAGGACGATGCAACGCTACTTGCGCTCGACGCATTACCATCCGCCGATTCAATGGCCGCAGTCGAGATGGAACTCGCCGCATCTCCCTGCTGCGCCTGCGCGCTTACGCCAGTGGATGCAATGCCTAACAATGCGAGCCAGAGCAGCCCTGAGATACGCATGGATTGAAAGCACTTAAAAGATTTCATGATGACTCGTCTAAATTGATCTAGCGGTCGGCATACAAGGTGCGATAAGCCGCAGCGCCGATCCCAAACAACGCGACATACAACAGCGCTACCGCCAGAAAACCGCCGTACAACCAAGCCGCAGGTAGATGACGCACTACCAACTCTAAGAATGCTTGCATGCTGTGTGCCGCTTCAATAAAGCGTTCCGTCCAAGTAATAGGACGACTGAGCACGGCCGATAATTCGACACTGCGGGGCTCCATGCTCAGCCAGCGCAATAGCGCGACACTGGCATTCGCCAGCCCCATGCACAGCGCCACCAAGGCAACTCGGGCAGTGAACGGCCAGTGCAAAAACGACTTGCGCCACCAAGGCAAGGCCGCGCGCCGCTGCAACTCCAACACAATGCGCGCCGACAACGCCTGCGGCGCACGCCGCACTGGCAGCGACTGCAAGTGACGCCCAACCCATTGCTCGAGGTGGCCCGGATGTTGGCGTGGAGGTTGGTTACTCATGGTGACTGCTCATGCTTAGTTGCGTTGGCCGAAACCATCGGCCAACCCGCTGTGTAGTAACAACTTGGCTAACGCGATACGCGCCCGCCGAATGTCGGTTTTGACTTTGGCCAGCGACACGCGCAGTTGCTGGGCAATCTGTTCATAAGACATGTCCTCAAAGTGATACAGCACCAGCGGCACACGTTGATGATCGGGTAATTGACTCAGCGCACGTTGGATCAG
>JANMUE010000167.1:0-1242 GCA_031391205.1 Lysobacterales bacterium
AGGATGGCAATCACCGACTCGGCCCGTTGACCGGCCGGCAATCTCGCATCGTGACCAATACTCACTAACTCATTGCGACGCCGGGCTTCGTGACGCCAATCGCCGCGATTTTCAGCCTCTCGATACCACGATTCAGTCCACACACCATCCCTATCCGTAGTGACAGAGGACGATGCAACGCTACTTGCGCTCGACGCATTACCATCCGCCGATTCAATGGCCGCAGTCGAGATGGAACTCGCCGAATCTCCCTGCTGCGCCTGCGCGCTTACGCCAGTGGATGCCATGCCTAACAATGCGAACCAGAACAGCCATGAGATACGCATGGATTGAAAAAACTTTAAAGACTTCATGATGACTCGTTTAAATAAATCAGCGGTCGGCATACAAAGTGCGGTAAGCCGCAGCGCCGATCCCAAACAACGCGACATACAACAGCGCTACCGCCAGAAAACCGCCGTACAACCAAGCCGCAGGTAGATGACGCACTACCAACTCCAAGAATGCTTGCATGCTGTGCGCCGTTTCAATAAAGCGTTCCGTCCAAGTAACAGGACGACTGAGCACGACCGACAATTCGACACTGCGGGGCTCCATGCTCAGCCAACGCAACAGCGCAATGCTGGCATTCGCCAGCCCCATGCACAGCGCCACCAAGGCAACTCGGGCAGTGAAGGGCCAGTGCAAAAACGACTTGCGCCACCAAGGCAAGGCCGCGCGCCGCTGCAACTCCAACACAATGCGCGCCGACAACGCCTGCGGCGCACGCCGCACTGGCAGCGACTGAACATGACGATCAAACCATTGCTCAAGTTGATCTGGGGGTTGCTGTTGATTGATCATGATGCTGCGTCACGGTGATTTGAAGGGGCCAGCCCGCTGCCGACTAGCAACTTGGCCATTGCGATGCGCGCCCGCCGAATGTCGGTCTTGACCTTGGCCAGCGACACGCGCAGTTGCTGGGCAATCTGCTCATAAGGCATGTCCTCGAAGTGATACAGCACCAGCGGCACACGTTGATGATCGGGTAATTGACTCAGCGCACGTTGGATCAACACCTGGCGCTGATCCACGTGAATGTCCTCCAACGAAGCATCGGGTAAGGCATCCACATCGGCAAAGTCGAATTCGCGTTCGTCGTCGGCATCGACATGACGCAGCTCGGAAAAAAAGCTCCAGCGTTTGCGATACCGCGACAGATGATTCAAGGTGAGATTAGTGGCGACGGTTTTCAGCCAACCG
>JANMUE010000186.1:0-1324 GCA_031391205.1 Lysobacterales bacterium
GCCACCGTAAAGCTCAATGCCATCGTGTTCTATCCCACCGAGAACATCATCACCGAAGAACGCATGTTCCGCTCGCGACAATTACATCGCACTGAAGAATTCCCCACCAACAAGGTCACCGAATACCGGGCCAAGCATCCGGATGAACTGCGGTTGGATCCGTACCTGGGCAGCTACTACTACATGGTGAATGTAAAACGCCCCGGCCTGAACGATGCGCGGGTGCGGCGCGCATTAGCCATGTCGATTGATCGCGAGTCATTAATCAACAACGTGCTTAACGGCGTCAACTTTCCTTCCTACACGCTGACGCCGCCGGGCACAGCCGGGTATCAGCCGCCCAAGCTGTTCCACTTCGACCCACAAGCTGCGCGCAAATTACTTGCTGAAGCGGGTTACCCGGGCGGCAAGGACTTCCCCAAGATTGAAATTCTGTACAACACGCAGGAGCAACATCGCAAAATTGCGGTGGCGTTACAACAGATGTGGAAGACCCACCTAAACATTGATGTGACCATGGTCAATCAGGAATGGAAGGTGTATCTCGATAGTCGTGATGCACTGAATTACGATCTATGTCGCGCCGGTTGGATTGGTGACTATGTTGACCCCAATACGTTTATAGATATGTGGGTCACCGGCGGTGGCAATAACGACACGGGCTGGTCAAACGCCGAGTATGACGAGCTAGTCCAGCGCAAAATTCCCAACATGAAAACCAATGCCGAACGCATTGCCGGTTTTGCGCGCGCGGAAACCATCTTGATGGAAAATATGCCGATCATTCCTATCTATTCGTATTCAACACGTCACTTGGTCAGTAACAGCGTGAAGGGCATGCCCGGCAACATCATGGATTACTACTCTTTCAAGCACATTTATTTGGAGCCGGAAGGCTGATGTGGCGCTTTATCGGTTCCCGATTACTGCAAGCTGTGCCGGTGTTGTTCATCGTCATCGCCGTCACTTTCGTTTTAGTGCGATATGCACCAGGCGGACCGTTCTCCTCAGAGAAAGCCGTGGTTCCCGAAGTCAAACGCGCACTGGAAGCACAGTATCGTTTGGATCAACCCTTGCTGGTGCAGTTTGGCTCTTATCTTGGCGATCTCGCACACGGCGATCTGGGCCCCTCGTTTAAGTATCCCGGCCGCACGGTGAATGAATTGATCGTGGCCGGTTTTCCCGCCACCGCCGAACTTGGTTTGTATGCATTGCTGGTGGCGCTAGTGATCGGCATGAGTGCCGGTGTGATAGCCGCGCTGCGGCCCAACACCTGGAGTGACTATCTGCCGATGTCGGCGGCCATGATCGGCATTTGCATGCC
>JANMUE010000207.1:0-1541 GCA_031391205.1 Lysobacterales bacterium
CAAAATCCGGCAAGCGTCGGCAACTACTTGGCCCCGGTGACGCTCGATGCCGGCAACCTGACTACCGCAGTAGCCATCGGCGATGTGAATGGCGATGCCTTACCAGACTTAGTAGTGACCAGCTTTGACAGTGCCGGTAACAACGGCCGCGTCTCCGTGTTCAGGCAAGATGCGGCAAATGCCGGACAGTTTCTAACCCGACTGGATTTTGCCGCCGGCGCGCGGCCGATGTCGGTGCGGATTGCCGATCTCAATGGCGATGCGTTACCCGATCTCGCCATTGCCAATGAAGGCCCGGGCTCCAGCGGCGTCGGCTCCTCCGGCGTATCCATCTTGTTGCAAAACGCCACCACACTCGGAACCTTTCTCGCGCCGGTGACTTACGCCACCGCATCCGGCGCGATTCACGCCGTGGTCGGCGACTTAAATGGCGATAGCCGTCCCGATTTGGTAGTGGCCAATCTAGGCGGCTCGCGTGCCGGCACCATTTCGGTATTGCTGCAAGATCCGGCGCGTGCTGGTGTGTTTCTCAGCGCCACCAACTACGCAGGTGTGTATGGACCGTTGTCGGTGGCCATTGGCGATTTGAACGGCGACAGCCGTCCCGACATCGCTGCTGCCGACGGCGACCGTGCCACCATCATGCTGCAAAGCGCTACCACACCCGGCACATTCGCCGCACCCGTGCCGGTGGGGTAATAATTGACGTTTTATCGGGAGCCGTTCTGTATGAAGACCACGGACATTTGTGATGAGTACGGCGATCAAATCAACGTCGCCGATCCCTTGGGCTTCAAACACTACGGTGGCCGCAAAGCCTTCGCTGGCCAGATCGAAACCATCAAGTGCCATGAGGACAACAGCCTGGTGCGAACCGCTGTCGCTGCGCCCGGCAAGGGCAAGGTGTTGGTGGTAGACGGCGGCGGCTCGCTACGTTGCGCCCTGCTCGGCGACTTGCTGGCCGACAAAGCCCAGAAGAACGGCTGGGAAGGCATCCTGATCTACGGCTGCATTCGCGACTCCGACATCATCGCCACGCTGGACCTGGGGGTGATGGCATTGGCTACCCATCCAAGAAAAAGCGAGAAGCGCGACATGGGCATGGCGAATCTTACGCTGCAATTCGCCGGCATCAGTTTTGTTCCTGGACAATTCCTCTATGCGGACGCCGACGGGATCATCACCAGCGAACGCGCGGTAACGTTGGCGAAATAACAATAAACCTTAGCGCGAATGGTGCTTACTTAAGTCGTACCAGCTCCCTCCCCCGCTTGCGGGGGAGGGTTGGGGTGGGGGCACTCCGACGCCTCAAAAAAACCTCGTGAACCTTACTTGATGCCAATCACCATCGAATCCGGACCCGTCAATGGTTCAACGCGGGTGGTCGTAAAGCCCGCTTCCTTCATCCATGCCGAACAGTCGGCGCCGGTGTAATCGAAACCACCGGGCGTTTCGATCAACATGTTCAGGCTCATCATCAAGCCAAACGCATTCTGCGAGCGGTCGTCGTCGATGATGGCTTCGTAAACGATCAATGCACC
>JANMUE010000209.1:0-2755 GCA_031391205.1 Lysobacterales bacterium
AGCGTGGACACCGTGGGTGCATCGAAGCCGGTCAGCCACATGGCGCAGACAAAAACCAATTGCAATGGATGCTCGGGGTCCTTGAAGTTGTACTCGACGTCGTGTCCGTGCTCATCCAGCCGGTTCATGCGGTTGCGATGCGGCTTGATGTCGAGCGACTGCGCCGAGAACTTGACTTCCTCGCCGGCCTCTTCGCTGACGATCACGGCCATCTCCACGCGCCGCATGAACTCCAATCGCTTCTTCAGCCGCGCTCTACCGAATTCATCCTGCGTCCTGCCGATACAGCCGAGCAGCAGTTTGGTTTCTTCTTTCCAGAAGGCCTGAACCTTGTCGTACATGCGCACGGCGGTGAACTTGTCGACCGAGATAACCATGCCCTTGCCGAGATAGCCGCGCGCGGGAAAATGCGCGACGATGTCGCGCGCGATGGTGTCCAGCCGATCGTCGCGCTTGATGACCTCTACTTCCTTCGAGAAGCGCTGCTCCAGCTTGGCCTGCTGGGCTTCGTCCAGATTCTCGTCCTCCAGAATTTCATAGAACTCTGCGCTCAGATCATCGTTCTGGATCAGCACCTCGGGAACGCGCTTCTGGTAGTACAGCGGCACGGTAGCGCCATCATCCATCGACTGCTGGAAGTTGTATTCCGATACGTAGTTTCCGAACCAGGCCTCGGTTTTCCCTTCACGGTCGGTTCTGCCCAGCAGCGGCGTACCGGTGAATGCCAGATAGTTGGCGTTGGGCAAGCCAGTACGCATGTTCTCGGCGAGATTGGCGTATTGGGTGCGGTGCGCCTCATCGACGATGACCACGATGTCGTCCCGATCCGAGAGCGTGGGATAGCGCGCGCCCGCTGCGAAACGGAATTTCTGGATCAAGGTGAACACCAGTCGCTTGTTCTGGCCGAGGAACTTGCGCATCTCCTCGCTGTTTTTCGGCTGCGCAGCGTCAGCGGCGCTGACCGTGTCGGTGTTCAGGAAGTTGCGGTAGATCTGGCCGTCCAGGTCCTCGCGATCGGTCACCACCACGAAGGTGAAGTTGCCGGTCATGCGCCGGAAAATCTTGCGCGCATAGAAGATCATCGAAAAGCTCTTGCCCGCGCCCTGCGTATGCCAGAACACGCCGAGCTTGCCCGCCAGCTCGCGTCGTCGCGCGAAGCGCGCGATGGCGTTGTTCACGCCGATGAACTGATGGTTCTGCGCGATGATCTTCTGCGTCTGTTTGTGAAACAGGACGAAATTCTCCACGTAGTCGAGCAGTCGCTCCGGCGCGAACAGACCAGCAACCAGACGCTCCAGGCTGGTGCCCTGGTCGCGGATAAGGTCGCGGTCGACTTTCTCTTTTTCGTCGTCGGCGCGCAGCCAGGTGAAGAAATGCGACCACTCGGCGGTCAGGCTGCCGACGCGGGTATCGATGGCATTGCTCAGCACACAGAACGCATTGCAGGCGAACAACTGCGCGATCTCGTGGCGGTAGTTGGTCAGGTTGTCGTCATAGGCGGCGCGTAGCGCCACGTTCGAGTTCTTCAGCTCGATGAATACCAGCGGCAGGCCGTTGACGTAGAGCAGCACGTCCGGCCGGCGATAGCCCAGTTCGCCCTTGATCCACAGCTGCGATACCGCGACGAAGCGATTGCGCCCGGCATCGCGAAAATCGATCACGCGGACGCGTTCCTGTTGCCGGCGTCCATTGGCGTCGTCGTACTCCACCGGCACGCCATCGCGGATCAGGCCATAGACCTCGCGGTTGACGGCAATCGTAGTGAGTGCGCCGCGGCGATCGCAGAGTCGATCCAATGCGTCGTCCAGCACCGATTCGGGGATATCCGGATTCAAGCGGATAGCAGCCTCACGCAAGGCATCGCGCAGGATCACATCGCGTTTGTTGGAACGGCCGGAGCGATCATTCAGATCGGCCGGATCGCTGGTGTAGCAGTTGAGCATGCTCCAGCCGTGGTCTGCCGTCAGCCTGCCGAGCAAGGCACGTTCGATCTGGTCTTCCGTGATCAGGCTGGGCAAGGCCATGTTCCTGGGCGTGGATCGCGTGGATGGAAACCGTTCCGCTCAACTTACACAAACGCGAACACTGCAAAACCTATAGCCAATGCAAGCGCGCTGCGCCTATTCGTTGCGGCGCTCAGCTTCCTTGTGCGGAAAGTTGCGTTGCAGCTTGCCGTCTTTCCAGGTGATCACAGCCGTGCGCGTCTGTAGCGCAAGCTGTCGCGCGCGCTGACCAGCGCGAATCAGCGCGGCAGTAGCCTTGCGCAGGTCGGGGTCGAGGGCGGTTTCGATAGGACGTGGATTCATGGATTTTCTCCCCAGTCGATCAAGACTGGCAGTTCGCCCGCATTGTCGTACAGCATCCAACTGTGCACCAGCGGCGCGTAGAGTTGCCGCAGATTGGCCAAGCCCGTATCGAAGCGACGCCGGATCGTGGGCTCGGGAATATCGTGGCCGCCCTGGCGCACGCGCTCGGCCACACGCGCAATCGCCGCCTCGGCATTGGGCAGCGACAGGAAGAACAGCTCCACGCGATAGCCCTGCGCCCGCCATTGCGGAATCAGCCGCGCATAGCTACGCCCGGAAAGTGTCGTCTCGAACGCAAAGCTCACGCGCTGGGCGACATGACGCTCGATCTCTTCCAGCATCAGCCGCCCGGCGCGCAATGCCACAGATTCGGGTGCAAACGGCGACAACCCCGCCGCGATCAAATCCGCATTGACGAAGGTGGGGCATTCGGCATCGCCCGGCAGAAA
>JANMUE010000228.1:0-3060 GCA_031391205.1 Lysobacterales bacterium
CAAATTCGCCGCATCGCCGCCGACACCAACAAGGAACTGCGCTTTGGCTTGAATTCATCGGCGTTCGGCGCCGGTCAATACGAGATCAAACTGGAAGGCTATAACTACAAAGGCCAGACAACAGTGGTCGGGTGGGTGTTGTTGGAGTTACAGTGAATAGCCGGTCACAGCTTGTGACCGGTTCATAGGGTTCGACGTAGGGGCGGGTTTCAAACCCGCCTACTTGAATCCAATAATACAACGGCAGGTTTGAAACCTGCCCCTACCTGGACACGCCCCGCTCCTGCCGCTAAACAATGTGCCTTTCTCTTTGAGGTCACAAAATGCGGCTTCAAAGCTGGTAGGTTCTGTAGTCGCGGAACAAATGTTCAAGATCACAAATCGTGATTCTGAACGCTGGCGTTCTGGATGCCAGCTACCCGTCTGCCTATCTTCAATGCGGTAAGTGCTGGTGTATGATCGCCCCATGAGATTCGAATGGGATTCCGCGAAGGCAATCGCAAACGTAAGGAAGCATGGCGTTTCCTTCGAAGAGGCGGTTTCGGCGCTGAAGGATGACTATTCGGCGACAGCTCGTGATTTGGAACATTCGTTGGGTGAGTTCAGATTCATTACCTTTGGCATCTCGTCGCGCGGACGATTGCTGGCTGTTTCACACACTGAGCGCAGTAATGTGATCCGAATTATCAGCGCACGTCCCGCAACACGTAGTGAGAAAAAGCTTTATGAAGAAAGTTAAATCCGAAAAGAATGACTGGCTTCGTACTGAATACAAACGCGAAAATCTCGGCCCCATCGCGCGTGGTAAGTATGCCAAGCGCATCGCGGCGGAGTCCAACGTTGTAGTCATTGATCCGGTGGTCGCCAAAGCGTTCCCGAACGAGGAATCGGTC
This sequence comes from Lysobacterales bacterium, assembly GCA_031391205.1. Taxonomy (GTDB): domain Bacteria; phylum Pseudomonadota; class Gammaproteobacteria; order Xanthomonadales; family Ahniellaceae; genus 0-14-3-00-62-12. Next base: position 894 of record JANMUE010000228.1, read on the forward strand.
AATGCGGCTTTGCGAGGACTGATTGATATCGCCAAGGCCAGTACACGTACATCACGTTCAACTCCAACGCGCACGAAAGCCGCACGCGCCGGTTAAGGCGGCGATCAGGATGCTGGGTCAGAGCCTACAGGCTGAGTGTTGACAACGATTCTTTAAGGTCACAATCTGCGACCTTAAAGAACTATCTAGTGTAGTGCATCACGCTATCTGGCACTTAAGCGTGTGGGTCATGCTGCTATGGCACCACTGATATTCAGAGCGCTTCGACTCCGCTCAGCGACCGGAGTACATTGTTCCGGTCGCTGAGCGGAGTCGAAGCGTCTTACGCTCGCTAAAAGCTGCGTTAATCAAAATGCCCGGCAAGAGTGATGCACTACACTAGGTACGTGACAGTAAGAAAATTGGGCTTTCGCTGCGCGTTTCCAGTTTCACTTGGCGGTCGAAGAAGCTGCCATTCAAAATCACAAACTGTGATCTTGAATGGCAGCCATCGCGGTCAATAGCCCGCGCCGTGGAGTGAGGCCGAGACCCTGAACCGGTCACAATTCGTGACTGGCTCCCAAAGGCATGGCGAACTACTGTTTCCCTCATGCGCTCTCCTTGATCGCGGCACTATATCGACCCAGTCCTGTTTGCTTTTTGTTTTAGGACCTACTAAAAAGCATTCAAGCTGTTGACTGGTAAAGAAACCAAGGGGACCCATGATGTCGAGTACCGCACTCAGTCCCTTTGCAAAGGGACTTTTCGGGCCCATATCACGGCCCTCTACTTCTAGTTAGGCATCGGAGATAAAGAATGGGTGGCTTAGTGGTCTCAGCGATGCATGCTTTGTTAGTGGCTGTAGTTTTAGCAGCACTTGTGTCATTGGACGTTTCGTTGGCTGCCAAAGCTCTCTTCGGCGCGCTCTCGGGAGTCCTTGTGTTTGCATTGTTACTGCTCCGAGATCAAGCAGAGCATCTCGCTCGCATCCACACTACATTGAGAACAATCTTCGTCGCGGTAGAAACGCGGCGGCTTGATCGCCAGAACAAACGTCGTGCAATCGACATCCTTGCCGCCGATATAGAACAAGAGAATTCGGATCAGGAAATAAGATCCGCGCTTTCTGGTCATCGGTCGAACAGTGTCGTCTATTGGGTGATATATCTGCTTACGGTCGCTATCATGACTACGGTTGGAGTAGCCGTATGGCCACAGTAAAGCAGCCTAACAGATGCATAAAAGTTGCGCGCATTGTGCGCACGACTGGCAAATCGCTACGCGCTTTGTCAGCGTTTTATGCATCGCTTTAGGCCTCCATGAGCGATAGCGGGTACAGGTACGTTGCGCATTTGGACATCCTTGGGATGTCGGCTATCGTCGACAAGGATTTCGACGATGCCTGGACTTTGCTTTCGGAGTTGGTTGCTGTTCGTGATCGGATTGGACGCTTGGAGCTTGAATTTACGGAGAGCGGAGAATGCATACGTGCCCAAGAGGCAATCCAGATGGTTACGTTCTCTGACACGATCATGCTCTTCACCAAGGGTGAGTCTCCTCTCGAGCTGAGATGCATGATCGTCTTGCTAACCGAAATCTTTCACAAAGCACTTTGTCGATGCGTGCCAGTCCGCGCGGGGCTCGCTCACGGAGTCTTCAGCTTCAATTTAGACAAGTCGATGTATGCCGGTCCGGCGCTCATTGAAGCCTATCGAGTTGGCGAGGCTGCGCAGTGGCTCGGTATCGCACTCGGCGCCTCGATTCGTGAGAGAGCAATCGCCCTCGCCATGAGAAGCGGCAAGAGCAATGCCGTCGTGGACTGGCCCGTTCCGGTCAAGAGAGGGACTGCTGAGGGCTTGGTTGTGAATTGGCCTGCTTTCGTCGCTCACGACCTTAAGGCGAAGCCGCCAATCTCTGTAGCGCAGTTCTACGCGGCGTTTGAGCGATCCTTCGGACCGTTCGAAGATTTGCCACAAGAAGTTCAGGAAAAATACAGCAATACCGTTACGTTCATGAATCAAATGTTGGCCGCTCATGCAAGAGCCTAACAACAGCTTGGAGTCCGCGCGCACTGCGCGCCCGACTCGCAAAAGCGATTCGCTTTTGCTCGCGGCTCAAGCTGAGCGTTATCAACTATCCACTATCAATTTTCCCTAAGCGTCGCCGCCGGTGGATGATTCACCACACT
>JANMUE010000243.1:0-17931 GCA_031391205.1 Lysobacterales bacterium
ATCAGAGCGACAGCAAGAGCTTCGCGGCTCACGCCGCTCCTACAACCCCAAAGCAAGTGCATCGCGGCCGGAGGCCGCTCCCACAAATAGGACGTTATTCCCGCGCCTGGTAGTAGGGCAGCTCGCTGAACGCATGCCAGGCACGCGATTGATCGCGGAAATTACGATATGAGGCGAGCACCAGGCGGGCGAAGCCATGCTCGCCGACCATCTGGGTCAGTACTTCGTCGGCCGCCTTGCGCAGCGCTGCCAGCACCGAATCGGGCAGGCGCCGGAACTCGACTCTGTGATCATCGATCAGCACGCGCATGGCACGTTGATTCTCGGCGGTGTATTCGGCCAGCAGATCGTCGTTGATGGCGCGGCAGCACTGGTCGACGATGGCCTGCAGGTCGATCGGCAACGCGTTGTAGGCATCCTGATTGACGATGCATTCCAGGGTCTGGCCGGGTTCCTGCCAACCCGGTGCGTAGCAATACTTGGCGACGTCGAACAGGCCAAATGCCAGGTCGTTGCGTGGGTTCATCCATTCGCAGGCGTCAATGGTGCCGGCACGCATCGCAGCGGCGATTTCAGCGCCAGGAATATTCACTGCCTGGGCGCCAAGCCGGGTCATCACCTCGCCGCCCAGGCCGGGGATACGCATCTTCAATCCCTTGATGTCTTCGACCGAGGTGATTTCGCGATTGAACCAGCCGGCCATCTGCACGCCGAGATTACCAGCCGGGAACGGGATCAGATTGAAGCCGGCATAGAGCTCGCGCCACAGCTCCAGCCCGCCGCCGTGGTACAGCCAAGCGTTCATCTCCTGAGCATTGAGGCCGAACGGCACCGTGCAGAAAAACGGCATGGCCGGATGCCGGTTCTTCCAGAAATAGGCGGCGCTATGGCCCATTTCCGCGCGGCCCTGGGCCACGGCGTCGAACACCTCGAAGGGCGCCACCAGTTCATTTCCAGCGAACACATCGACGCGCAGACGACCGCCGCTGGCTTCACCGATGGCATCGGCCAGTCGTGCGGCGCCAGTCGCCAATCCGGGGAAGTTGGCCTGCCAGGAAGTCACCAGTTTCCAGCGAAACTTTCCTTTTTCGATACTCTGGTCGCCATTGCAGGCGGCCAGGGAAGCGGCCGCCGCCCCGGCACTGATCAGCAGGTGGCGTCTTTTCATGTGCTGATTCCGTGAAGGATCGGGCGAGTTTAGGTGAGGCCGAACGAATTGGGTCAAAATTGCGGGCAAAGCCTGTCCGGCGCGTACTGCTTACGACGATAGAAAGAGTGAAATCGAACAGATTTCAGGCCCGCCGGTGATGTAACACTCGGCGAGCGTTCAGATTGCGGTGATATTCTGCAATGGCACATTCAATGGGGATGACAACATGCGTACGAGAGTAGGTCATTACGATGTGGTCTGCGAATTGGGCCGCGGCGGCATGGGCGTTGTCTACAAGGGTTTCGAGGCGCCGCTGAATCGCTATGTGGCGATCAAGACGTTGTCGGAGTCGTTGTCGCACGACGAAAGCGTCAAGGAACGATTCCTGCGCGAGGCGCGCTCGATGGCGCAGCTCAACGACGCGCACATCATCCAGATCTATTTCATCGGCGAAGAAGACAATCAGCCCTACTTCGCGATGGAATTCGTCGAGGGCGAGTCGCTGTCTTCGTTCCTCAAGCGCGAAGGCAAGATGACGCCGGACCAGGCTGCCAAGGTCATTCATCAGACGGCGCTCGGTCTGGCTGTAGCGCACGATAAGGGTGTGGTGCATCGCGTTATCAAGCCCGCAAATCTGATGCTGACCACGCGCGGCACGATCAAGATCGCCGATTTCGGTATCGCGCTTGCGCAGCATGATTTCTCCAAGAAGTTGACGGCGACCGGCGAGTTCGTCGGCACGCCGGGCTATCTGTCGCCTGAGGTTTGCCTGGCCAAACCGATGGATCTGCGCTCGGATATTTTCTCGCTCGGCATCGTGATGTTCGAGATGCTGACCGGCCGCATGCCGTTCACCGATGAATCGCCGCTCGGCCTGCTGCTCGAGGTGGTGCGTGCCGAAGTGCCCGACGTGCGCCAGCTCAATGGCGAAGTCGACAGCGAACTGGCGCGGATTCTGACGCGCATGGTGGCCAAGGAACCGGCCGATCGTTACCAGAGCTGCCATGAACTGGTCGAGGATTTTCAGCGCCACCCCGCGATCCAGAAGGGCGGGCCGATCACCGCGCGCGCCAAGTTGCCGGTCGCCGCATCGACGATGATCGGCAGCCTGCCGACGCCGGCTGCGCTGTCGCGTGCAACACCGCCACTGCCGATGTCCAGCCTGCCAACTCCAGCGCCGGCCGCGCATTCCGTACCTGCAACGCAAGGCCATTCGGCGATGACACCGGCTACGGCACAGCGTGCTCTGCCACCTCAGCCGGTTGCCGTGCCAGAGGCGCCGCGCGCGTCGGTTCTGGCGCGCCCGGATCAGCGCAGCAACAGCTATGCGTTGCCGATTGCGGCTGCGGTTGCTCTGGTCGTGCTCGGCGGTACAGCGTTCGCGTTTCGCGATCGTATTCCGGGTCTGGGCGGCGGCGATGCCGTTGCGGATACCACCAACACGGCGACCACGTTGGTCGATTCAAGGACAGCAACGACGTCGACGACACCGGCCGGGCTCAATGCCGACGGGTCGGTGGGCGACAGCGCTACGGACGACACCGGCACGCACACCGGCATTGCCGGTGCCGATGATGGCGAGGCGGTGGATGATCCGTCGGCTACGCCGGGTCTGCAGGCGTTGCATGATTTGGCGCAGAGTCGCAAGGCGGTAGAGCGCGACAACCTTGGTACCAGCGATGATAACGGCGCGATTGCCCAGGCCGCAGTCGAGCCGGAAGCGCCGCGTATCGGCCAGCGCGTTGCCGAGAGAATCGCCGATCGCGTAGCGGTGGCCCAGGCCAACCGGCCGCCGGCTCCGCCGCCGCGCCCGACGGGCCCGCCCAAGGTGATGGTGATCAGCGTAGGCGATCTGGGGATTACCGCCGCCGCAGAGCAACTGCTTGAGCAGCAATTGGAAGAACGTGGTTTCCTGCTGGCTGACGAAGACACCCTTCCGGGCATGAACGCCATCCTCGACAGCGGTCGTCCGGATGTTCCGCGCCTGCTCGGCTTGCTGGCTCGTGCCAACAACATCCGCGCGGTTACCGTGATCAACGCCCAGCCCACGGGCAGCTCGCAGCTGGAGTTCTATGGCCAGTACGAGACCGTTTACAGTGCCAATCTGTCGGTCAAGTCCTACGATGTGCAGTCGCGCAGCGGTGTCGGTTCGGGCATCAACACCAAGGTCAGCTTCTCCAATCTCAATGCCGACGAAAAGGCGCGTGAGGCGGTCGAAGAGAGTCTGTCGCGCTATCTCGGTTCGATGGGTCCGTATCGTCCGGGTGGCAATGGCGGCTGATAAAACCACGCCGCGGTCGTCCAGCGAACCCCACAGCCAGCGCTCGCGCTGGCTGTTTCGTGTAGGCGGTCTCATGGGTAGTGGTCCGGTTTGATCGAGGCAGCAGTTTGTGAGGAGTGCGGCATCTTGCTGCCGCTGTTCTGCCCGTAAGCGGCGCCGTATGCGTGACGAAGAACAGCGGCAGCAAGCTGCCGCACTCCACATGACGTCGCTTCCGATGACTGTTTCATTCAGGGATCTATCGCTATCGTTGGCGCCGGGCTGCATTCGGATAACAGGGTATGAAGGTTTGGCTGCGCGCGCTTGCCGGTATCGCTTTTGCGGCGATGTTGTGCGGCTGTGCCTCCAATCCGGCGCTGCATCGGGAAGCGCACGCGCTTTCGGACCAGCTGCGCGACCATCGTTCCAGCTGTAGCGCGGCCGATGCCTGCGCGTTGGCATCGCCCTACCAGGTGCTGGCCGAAGAACTGCTGGCGCGGTCGGCGGCGGGCGACCGGACGCATTCGGTGACCCTGCTTGATGACGGGCGCGATTCGCTTGCACTGCGCACCCATCTGATCCGATCAGCGCGCGAAAGCATCGACGTGCAGTCCTTCATTTTCGCCAACGACGACGTCGGTATTTTCACTCTTTCCGAGCTGCTGGCGGCCGCCCGGCGCGGAGTGCGCGTGCGCGTGCTGGTTGATCAGTTGTTTTCGATCGACAACCGCGAGCTGCTGGCACAACTGGCGCGCGCCCATGACAACTTCGAACTGCGCGTATTCAACCCGACTTTCGATGAGGCCGCGACCCAGCCGCTGGAGTTCGCTGCCGGCATCCTTTGTTGTTTTCTGAAGGTCAACCAGCGCGCGCACAATAAACTGCTGCTGGTCGACCAGCGGATCGCGGTGATAGGCGGGCGCAATGTCGAAGATCGCTATTTTGACCTCGATCTCGATTACAACTATCGCGACCGTGACGTCCTGGTGGTGGGGGCCGAAGGCCGCGTCATGCGCCATTCCTTCGATACCTTTTGGGAACACCCGCGTTCCCGTCATCTGGCCGACCTGCGCGATGTAGCGCAGCGTATCGTGGCAGCGGGCAGCGACCCGCCAGTGCAGCCGGCGCATGGCCTGAATCATGCCGAAGAGATAGCGCGTTCCGGCATGCTGGCCGGCGATATCGATTTCATCGACCGTACTTTCTTCAAGAAGCGCTTCGAGGTTGATCGCGTTGCCTACTTTTCGGACCCGCCCCGCAAGAACAAATCGAGCAGCCATCCCGGGCGCGAGGATGTGTCGCAGCGCATTGCCGATCTGATCCGTGCGGCCCGCACCGAAGTGGTGATGCAGACGCCGTACCTGATTCTGTCTGATCCCGGTCGTTATGCGTTTCGTCAATTGCGCAAGGATTACCCGGCGCTGCGCGTCATCGTTTCGACCAATTCCCTGGCAGCGACCGATGCGTTTCCGGTGTATGCCATCAGCCATAAGCACCGCCGTCTGCATCTGCAGAAACTGGGCTTCGAGATTTACGAGTACAAGCCCTTTGTTGGCCGCAGTGACCAGGTGTTCCGCGACAATCCACAGCTCGGTCTGATCGGCTCGGCGCGCGCGCTGGGCACCCGGCATGCCGTGCCATTGAAACGCAATGGACCACGGCGTGGCCTGCATGCCAAATCGATCGTCATCGATGGCACGGTCAGCCTGATCGGGTCGCACAACTTCGACCCGCGCTCGCACAGCTTCAACACCGAAAACGGCCTGATCGTCTGGGACCGGGAGTTTGCTGCGGCACTGCGCGCCAGCATCATGGCCGACGCCGCGCCCGACCAGAGCTGGGTGGTGGCACGCAAGCCCGACAAACACTTGTTGACTTCGCTCAACCAGACCATCGAAACCATCAGCGAAAAGCTTCCGTTTTTCGATATCTGGTTGTGGCGCTACGCCACCAGCTATGAGCTGCGCCCGGAATGCGCGCCGATACCGTCATCTGACCCTCGGTTTCACCAATGTTACGTGCGCGTCGGCGATTTTCCCGAAGTCAATCTTTCGGTCAAAGGCATCTACACCCGTCTGATTACCGCATTTGGCGGCGGACTGGCGCCGATTCTGTGAAGAATGGTCCTTGTGGGTCCGACCTGTGGTGGGACGCTTCTTGCGGATTCAAGGCACCCGGATAGAAAGCGTCCGACCACAGGTCGGACCCACAACCACCGAGCAGTGCCATCGGCCTTTCGACATTGATCTTCCAGGCGGCGCTGCGCTAGTCTGCCGATCTGACCTTAAGAGGACGCGCCATGGGCCTTTCGATCAATATCGAGCTTTCCGACAACGACCTGGATCACTTCACCGAAGTACTCAAACGCGCCCACACCACCGCCGGTTCGGTGGATTCGCATCAGATCACCGATTCAGCGCGCAAGCTCCTGACCGATGCGGCCACCGTCAAGGTGCCGGAGTTCATCGCCGAGCGTCTGGCCAAGCTCGAACACCTGATCAACATGGTGCACGATGAAGGCTGGGGCCTGCAGGAAGAAGACAAGACCCGCGTGCTGACGGCATTGACCTATTTTGCCGACCCGAAGGACGTGATTCCCGATTCGGTGCCGGTGGTCGGTTACCTCGACGATGCGATCATGATCGAGCTCTGCGTTCGCGAACTCAAGCATGAGCTCGAAGCCTATGAAGACTTCACTGCTTATCGCCTGGAGCAGGCTGCCGCACACGGTGTCGATGCTTCGACGCTGGGTCGTGCCGACTGGATGGAAGATCGCCGTCAGGAATTGCAGGAACGCATGCGCCGTCGCCGTGATCGCGACCGCTATACGTCATCGTCCGGTGGCTCGAGGTTGTTCAGCTTCCGCTGATTGTCTCGGCGTCCGGAACGGTCATTGTAGGAGCGGCCGCCGCTCCCACATTGTTTTGATCATGATCCTGCTGCTGAATAAACCCTACGGTGTGCTCTGCCAGTTCACCGATCCCGACGGTCGGGCGACGCTGACGGATTACGTTCAACAAACCGGTGTCTATGCGGCCGGCCGCCTGGACGCCGACAGTGAGGGTTTGCTGTTGCTCACCGATGACGGCCAGCTCGCGCATCGCACCACCGATCCACGGTTTCGGCAGCCCAAAACCTACTGGGCACAGGTCGAGGGTATTCCGACTGCCGCACAGCTGGATCAACTGCGCCACGGCGTGCAGCTCAGGGACGGCCTGACGGCGCCAGCCCAGGTCGAGCAGATGACCGAACCTGCTGGCCTGTGGCCGCGTCATCCACCGATCCGCTTCCGGGTGGCGATCCCGACCCGTTGGATCGCGCTGACGATCAGCGAGGGGCGCAATCGTCAGGTGCGGCGCATGACCGCAGCAGTGGGGTTACCGACGCTGCGACTGATCCGCGAGCGTATCGGCGCCTTCGTGCTGGCCGGACTGCAGCCGGGCGAAATCCAGGTTGTGCCGACGGGTTGATTCGATCTCGCCCAGGCACTCGGCGAGAAGACGCACCGCGATCTCCAATTCTCCCGGCGGCAGACTGGCGAAACCGAGCAATAACCCCGGGGTCTGCGGCGGTTGCTGGTAATGCCGCCGGATCGAAAACAGCCCCAGACCACGGCCGCGTGCCCGATGAATCAGTGCTTCCAGTTCGGCCTGGTCGAGATCGGCAAACCACACCGTCAGGTGCATGCCGGCGTTGGCGCCGTCGATCTGAATCTTGCCGCCGAGATGATGCTTCAACGCCTGAATCAGCACCGAGCGGCGCTTCTGCAGCGCATGCGATGCATGGCGCAGATGACGTTCGAAACTGCCATCTGCCATGAAGTTGGCCAGTGCCAGCTGTTCGATCGCCGGGCAGGCGAAATCGTTCAACCATTTCGCGGCGATGAAATCCGCGCGCAGTGCATCGGGCACCACCATGAAACCCAGGCGCAACGAGGGAAACAGCATCTTGCTGAGGCTGCCCACATAAATCACGCGCTGCTGATTGTCGAGCGCATGCAGGGTGGGAATGCGCTGTGGCTCGTAGCTGAACTCGCCGTCGTAGTCGTCCTCCAGCAACCAGCACGAATGGGCGCGGGCGAAACCCAGCACCGAGTGGCGCCGCTCCAGCGACATCACCACGCCGCTGGGAAACTGATGTGATGGCGTCACATAGGCCAGCTTGGGAGGTGGCGCAGCCAGCCCGGCAAGATCCAGTCCCTCGCCATCAACCCGACCCAACACCAGTTCGGCGCCGTGTGCAGCAAGCAACTGGCGAGCGCCGAAATAGCCTGGTTCCTCCATGCACACGCGTTCGCCTTCGTTTACCAGCACGCGTGCCGTCAGCGTCATCGCCTGCTGGATGCCACCGACGATCAGAATCTGTTCGGGCCTGGCCTGCACGCCGCGGCGCCGGGCGAGGTAATTGCATAGCTGCGAACGCAGCACCAGCAGACCCTGCACCGGCGGATAGCCGGTGTCGGCAAACTGCGCTGCCTTGGCGACCGCATGACTCCAGCTGGTGGTCAGTGCCGGATTGGTCATCGGTACGCCGTATTGCAGGCTGTAACGCAATACCGGCGCCGCTGCGTTGGTGTCCACCCGCGATGCCGCCAGCATTCTGGCGCGCTGGCTGTAGGCTGATTGCGCGTCGAGTGTCGTCAAGGTTTCGCTGATCGGTTCCGGCACCGCGGGATACGCGACAAAGCTCCCGGCGCCCACGCGCCCAACCAGAAAACCATCGGCGCGCAGGCTTTCAAATACTGCCAGCACGGTATTGCGCGACAGGCCGAGCTCCAGCGCCAGCTCACGCGTGGGCGGCAGCTGCGCACCTGGTTTGAGGCGTCCGCAGACGATCGCCGCGCGCAGCGCCCGCGTGAGCTGCGCCTGCTTGGTGCCGATGCCATTGAGTTCCAGAAACATGGATGCGCCGCTCCGCCGTGCCGGTTGCAGGCACACTATAGGAAGCTCTGAATAAGTCATCACTTCTACTTCGCCCGACAGCTTAGTGTCGCCACACCGCAAAAACCTGCGGTTTTTCGCCCCCAGACTCAGGGGGCTATCGCGGCTCCGGACTTGTCCAGAGGTTCCAATATGCTGGATCGGCGACCGCAATTGGCTCCAGCGAAAATCCGGCTATTGGCTCCATGCACGCGCCAATAGGTGACCTAGCATCGGACCGATACAGGAGACGACATGGCCGCATTCAGCCCGGAACATCGTTCGATCATCAGCGTGTTGCTGCTCGGTGCGGCGCTGGTCGGCACGCTGGACATTTTATTTGCAACCTCATTCTGGGCGATACGCGGCGTGCCGCCCGTCCGCATCCTGCAGTCCGTCGCCGCCGGTGTGCAGGGCAGCGACGCCTACCGTGGTGGCAACAGCAGCGCATTGCTGGGACTTGGCCTGCATTTCTTCATCGCCGCCTGCATGGTGCTGGCATTCTATCTGGCGAGCCGGCAATGGCCGGTGCTGGTGCGGTATCCGTTGCTGGCCGGCTGTGCCTATGGGGTGTTCCTGTACATCGTGATGAATCGCGTCGTGGTGCCGCTGTCCGCCGTACCACCGCCGCGGCCAGGTCCGATCGACTGGCCGTGGGTGCTTTCCAGCATCGTCGTGCACATGGTATTCGTCGGGCTGCCTAGCGTCTTCGTTGCGCGGTATCTGCAGTCGATCGCAGCGCGTTGAGCTGCACAGACGATGCACATGTTCAATCGCCTTGCAGCGCTGACGCTGTGCGTATTGCCGATGGTTGCACATTCGGCAACAGAACCTTCCGATGAATCGCTGGCCGTGGCGACGACGCAGATGGCCTGCGATGCGTTGCGAACAGGCGATATCGCTGCGATCAGGCAACTGCTGATGCCCGATTTCGTGCTGATCGGCAGCGATACTCAGATGCAGTCGCGGGACGCGATTATTACCGAGATACGGCGCGGCGATCCCGAGTATCAGGTGTTCCGCAATCACTCGATGACCGCGCGCATCTATGGCGACACGGCGATGGTCTGGGGAATCACTACGCTGAAGGGCCGTTCCGGCGGTAACCCCTTTGCAGTGGACGTGCGCTTCACCGATACCCTGATTCGCAGCGGCGGCGCGTGGCGCATGGTCGCCAGTCAGGCGAACACGATCCCCGCCGAGTGACGCTGCCGGTGTAGAGCGGGGCTTGTTCCGCTGCTCTGGCTTTGGCTCTTATCCCAACATCAAGAGCAACAGCAGCGGAGCAAGCCCCGCTCTTACAACGGCTCCATACCGCTCCAATGCCGCCACGCCGCAATGGCTCCATCCGAGACTGCGCGATTGGTGCTTCAGCGATATGAGTGCTGCTGCGAGTCTCCTGTGCAGCGTTAACGGTTCGTTACACGCACCGCCATCCGGAGACCCCACGATGATCATTCCTTTGAATCCCCTAGTCGCCTGCATGCGTCAGGCGCTCGCGCTGAGCTTGGTGCTGGCGCCAGCCGCAGTAATTGCACAGGACGAAGCCCCGAAAGATCCATCAGCCGTGACCGCTGCCGAGGACGAAGACGCCAAGGAAATGGAAACCGTCACCGTCACCGGGACCCGCATTCAGTCGCCGGGCACGGTGTCGAACAGTCCGATTTCCTCGGTCACCCAGGAAGACATCGAGAAAACGCAGCCGGTTGCCGTCGAAGAATTTCTGCGCGCGCAGCCCGCCGCGGTGCCGGCAATGGGACCAGGCATGAACAATGGCACCGCAGGTGCTGCGACCCTGGACCTGCGCGGTCTCGGCCCCAATCGCAATCTGGTGTTGATCGATGGGCGTCGTCTGGTGCCATTCAATCTGCAGGGTGTGGTCGACACCAACGTGGTGCCCATCGCCATGCTCGAGCGCGTCGATATCGTTACCGGCGGCGCGTCAGCGGTCTACGGTGCGGACGCCATCACCGGCGTCGTCAACTTCGTGCTGAAACGCGATTTCGAAGGCGTCGAGGCATCCAGTGCCTACGGCGTGTCCGGCGACGACGATGCTGAGCGCTATCGTGCTGATGTCGTCTTCGGCGCCAACCTCGCCGACTATCGCGGCAACGTGATGTTCGGCGTCGGCTATACGCAGACCGACCCGCTGCGCCAGGGCGATCGTTCCTTCGGACAGGTATCGCGATCTTCGGTCACGGGCAACCGCCAGGGCTCTGGCACCACCGTACCGGTGCAACTCGGTACCACCTTCGGCACCCTGGGCGGACAGATCAATCCGGCTACTGGCGTGATCGACCCGGGTGTCGAGACCTACAACTTCAATCCTCTGAACTACTTCGTGACGCCGCTGGAGCGCTATCAGGCGACCGCGATCGGCAACTTCTTCATCAGCGAAAATGTCGACGCCTACGCGCAGGCGATGTATACCCGCGGCGACGTCGGTAGCACGCTGGCGCCCAGTGGCAGCTTCCTCAACGACTACATGGTGCCGATCGGTAATCCTTTCCTGCCGGAACCGGCCCGGCAGCAAATCTGCGCGGACCTGGGTATCGCTGCTGCCAATTGCGTGCTCGGCAACCCGCAGGAAGTGTCGTTGACACTGGGCCGGCGATTCGTTGAGCTCGGCCCGCGGCGCAGCGATTTCGAGAACAAGACGTTCCAATACACGTTGGGTCTGCGCGGCGCCATCACCGGTACCTGGAACTACGATGCGTACTGGTCGTACGGCGAATCCGATCAGATCCAGACCCGCGGCAGCTGGGGCTCCAACTCGCGTGTGCAGCAGGCGTTGCGCGCCGTATCGACTACGCAATGCCTGAACACCGCGAATGGCTGCGTGCCGCTGAATATCTTCGGCGCAGAAGGCTCGATCACGCCGGAGATGATCGGGTTCTTCAATCTGGATGCGCTGCTGACGCAATCGGTGCAGCAATCGATAGCCTCGGCATCGGTGAACGGCGATCTGGGTGATAGCTTCAAGAGTCCGTGGACCGATTTTCCGATCGGCGTTGCCATCGGCGTCGAACGGCGCAGCGCGACTGCCGGCAATCGCTCCGACAGCGCCTCGCAGATACAGGGCGAGGTGCTCGGCACCGGTGCGCCGACGCCGGACGTATCGGGCTCGTTCTCGATGCGCGAGGCGTTTACCGAGTTCGTGATCCCGGTGCTTAGCGATGCGCCGTTTGCGCATTCGCTGTCGCTCGAGGCCGGCTATCGCCAGACCGAGTTTTCGACCACGGTCGACGATCGCTACGGCAGCTACAAATTCGGCGGAGAGTGGGCGCCGGTCGAGAGCTTTCGCGTACGCGGCCTGTTTCAGCGTGCGACGCGTGCGCCCAATGTTTCCGAGCTGTTCGCACCCGTGGTCACTGGCTTGAGCAATCTCGCCGTGGATCCCTGCGCAGGCGCGGCCGTCAATCAGGGGGCGGCCAATACCGCGGGTACCTTGTCCAACCTTTGCCGGCTGACCGGTGTGCCGCTCAATCTGATCGGGCAGCTGGGGCAGCCATCGGCCGGGCAGGTCAATGTCATCGGCGGCGGCAATGTGGCGTTGGGACCGGAAGAGGCCGATACGCAGACGATAGGTTTCGTCTGGAGTCCGAGTTTTGCGCGCGATTTCAGCCTGACACTGGACTACTACGACATCGAGCTGCAGAAGGCGATCACCGCACCCTCGGTGACCGATATCCTCAGCGACTGTTACGACCCCGCGCGCAATCCTGGCCTGGCCTTCAACAGTGCCTGTGCGCTGATCGGCCGCGGTCCCAGCGGTACCTTCAACGGCACGGGGTCGCCCGGCATCGGGTTGAACCTGTCCAACCTCGGCGTGATCAAGACCGATGGCATCGATCTGGATGTGAGCTATCGCATGGACCTTGGCGGCGCAGCCGAGTGGGGCGCGCTGACGCTGGCATTGAGCGCCAACAAAACGCTGCACTCCAAGTTCCAGGCCACGCCCGGCTCCGTGGAGCGCGAGTGCCTGGGCTACTACAGCATCGCCTGCGGCAATATTGTCTATGACTACAAATGGAACCAGCGCACAACGTGGTCGATCAACGACTTCGACATCTCGCTCAACTGGCGCCATGTCAGCAGCGTGATCGAGGAACCGGGCGGCCAGAACTTCCTGCCGGCGTACGCCAGTATCGATGCCTACGACTATTTCGATCTGGCGACAATCTGGCGCATGAACAGCAATGTGCGCTTCAACCTGACCATTACTAACCTGTTCGACAAGAGCCCACCCGTAGTCGGTAATACGATTGGTGCCACGGTATTCAACGGCGGCAATACCTTCCCACAGTTCTACGATACGGTGGGCCGTTATTTCACGCTCGGCGGTACGGTGAACTTCTGAAGCGATATCGTGGGTCCGCGCTGCGCGCGGACGCTCTTTGTCGGTGGACGGCTAAGAGCGTCCGACCACAGATCGGACCCACAACCGACCGCAGGTCGGACAATCTGGAGGTCGATATGCGCATGCACCACGTAGTCATCGGCGCCGCATTTGCGTTGCCACTGTGCGCGCACGCCGACTGCGGCGCGCAAGGTGGCACGCAGCGTCCGCAGCTGCTTGAGCTGTATACCAGCGAAGGCTGCAACTCCTGTCCGCCGGCCGAGGATTGGTTGAATAGGATGCAGGCCGGCGCACAAGTGGTGCCGCTGGCCTTCCATGTCGACTACTGGGACAGCGCGCACTGGCAGGATCGCTTCGCCCAGCCCGGATTCGCTGCGCGTCAGCGCAGTATCGCGGCGCGTTCGAAAAACCAGACGTTTACGCCGCAAGTCGTGCTGGACGGTCAGATATGGAACAGCTGGCATCGCGGCGGCCGGATCGCCGCGCTGGTGGCCGCACCGGTGTTCTTCGCAATGCAGGTGCGGCGCTCCGATCTTCAGGTGCAATGGCAGATGAAATTCACCGCAGCGGCTGCAACCGAAGACAACAAAGTGTTTGTGGCACTGGTGGAAGACGGTCTGCAGTCGCGTGTACGTGCGGGAGAAAATGCCGGCAAGTTGCTGCAGCACGATCATGTTGTGCGCGCATTCAACGGGCCGAATCCTGCCGGCGATGGCGTCGTCAGGTTGCGGGCGCGCTCGAAGGTCGATCTGGATCGTGCCCGCATCATTGCCTGGATGCAGGATGCACGCACCGGTGCCGTCGGCCAGGTGCTGCAGGTTGCGTTGAAGAATTGTGGAGATAGCTGAAGTTGGCGCGCTTCTCGACTGAATTCCTTCTCCCGCTTGCGGGAGAAGGTGGCCGCAGGCCGGATGAGGGAGGTTTGCGATGGTGTCGGGTTTTGCGGTGTTGCCGTGAGCAAACACCCCACACGGTCGAACGTCTCCCTCACCCTAACCCTCTCCCGCTTGCGGTAGAGATTGCAGCAGCGTGCCGCAGCCGGTTTTCTCCCCGGAACCTGTGCGAGGTTCCTGGGTAGGGAACAACACGCCGTTAGAGTTTCGTTATTCGTCATCGCCACGGCGTTATGATCGCCGCGCACCTGCCACGACAGTCGCAACTCCGCCATCGGGGCCTGCTGCGCGCCGCGCTGCGCGGTGCGGAGCGCCCTCATGAACGAAGTCGGCCGCACTCATGCGCGCTATGCCTTGCTGGTGTTGTTCCTGATCAATTTCCTGAATTTTTTCGATCGCATCATCCCGGCCGCGCTGAACGAACCGATCCGTAAGGAGTTTGGCGTCGGCGATACCGAAATGGGTCTGCTGGGTACTGCATTCACGCTGATCTATGCGATCGCCGGAGTACCCCTCGGGCGTCTAGCCGACCGCGTCTTACGGCCGCGGCTGCTGGCCGTCGGCGCATTTTTCTGGAGCGCGATGACGGCTGCGTCCGGTGTCGCTACCGGCTTCGTCACCTATCTGTTGTCGCGCATCGGCGTCGGCATCGGCGAAGCCAGTTGCGCGCCAGCGGCCAATGCGATGATCGGCGACCTGTATCCGCCCGAGCGGCGCGCGCGTGCGCTTGGCTGGTTCATGCTGGGGCTGCCGTTGGGCAGCGTCGCCGGTTTTTCCATCGTCGGCCGGATTGCCCAGCAGTATGGCTGGCGCATGGCGTTTCTGGTCGCTGCCGTGCCCGGCATCATCGTGGCGGTGATGGCATGGCGGTTACGCGATCCGGTGCGCGGCGCGCAGGAGTCGTACAAGGTCGATGCCACGACGGCGCTGGATCAGCCCTACATGCGCCTGCTGCGCATCCCTACGCTGTGGTGGATCATCGTGTCGGGTGCCAGCTTCAATTTTGCATCGTATGCATTGGGGAGTTTCCTGCCGGCGCTGATGATGCGTCATCACGGTATCGACATCGCCCATGCCGGAACGGTATCGGCCATCGTTCTGGGCGCTACCGGCGTTGTCGGCCTCGCCTTTGGCGGCGCAATCATCGATGCGGTACATGCGCGCGTGCGCAGCGGCCGTCTGCTCGCGGGCAGCGCTTGCATGCTGGCCGCGGTACCGCTGCTGTGGCTGGGTCTGAACCAGCCCGCTGGCGCCGTAGTTGCCAGCACAGCGCTGCTGGCGGGCGGATGGTTGCTCGGATTCATCTACTACGTCAGCGTCTATCCATCGGTGCAGGAGGTGGTCGATCCGCGGCTGCGCGGCACCGCGATGTCGGTGTATTTCCTGTTCCAGTATCTGCTGGGTGCGGGGTTCGGTTCGATCAGCGCCGGTGCGCTTTCGGATTGGTATGCGCAGCGCGCGCTGCAGATGCACGGCGGCGGTGTCATGACAGAAGCCTTTCGCGCCATCGGTCTGCAGGCTTCACTGAGTGCACTGGTGCCTATGGCGCTGTTGATTACGGCTGTTGCGCTCTGGTTTGCGGCCAAGCGATTTGAGGCTGATGTCGCCAAGGTGCGTGCTTGAACCTCTGTAGAATGGGTGCTCCGCGGCGCTTCTGCTCAGGCGATAGGCCGATGACACAGTTCAAGGACCATTTTTCTGCGCATGCAGCACATTATCGCGAGGCGCGTCCGACTTATCCGGCGCAACTATTTGCGACTTTGGCGGCATTGGCGCCGGCGCAGACCCTGGCCTGGGATGCAGGCTGCGGTAATGGCCAGGCCAGTGTCGCCCTGGCTGATCACTTTGAGCATGTACATGCCAGCGATCCCAGCGCCACCCAGATCGAGAACGCCGAGCCGCAGCCACGCGTGTATTACGAAGTTGCACCGGCGGAGCAATGCAGCCTCAGCGATGCGAGTGCTGATCTGGTGACCGTGGCACAGGCGCTGCATTGGTTTGATGTACCGAGGTTTCATGCCGAAGTGCATCGTGTGCTCAGGCCGGGCGGCGTGATTGCCGAATGGTGTTATGCCGAATGCAGCGTATCCGCGGCGGTCGACGCGCAGTGCCGTGTGCTTTACGCCGATGTGCTCGGCGCGTACTGGCCCAAGGAGCGCGTGCATGTCGAGAACGGCTATGCCGATCTGGAATTTCCTTTTCAGCCATTACCCGTGCCGCCTATGCAGATGCAGGTCAATTGGACCCTGCAGCAGTATTTGGCCTATCTCGCCTCTTGGTCGGCCTTGCAGCGATTTCGTCGCGAGCGCGGCTCCGACCCGCTGGCCGACATGAGCCAGGCGTTCGCCTCAGCCTGGGGCGAACCCGCTCTGCCACGTGACGTGCAATGGCAGCTTTCGCTGCGCGCGGGGCGACGTCTGAGCGGCGCCGCCCGATCCAACGGCTAGCACTTGGAATTTCGCTGTTCGGAACATATTTCGGTGCGCATTGCGAACACAGGACCTGTGGATAACTGTGTGCATGGACCGCCCTGAGGCCGGCCGTTCAACGTTTTTAATGGCTGTGATCTGATGCTTGGAATGTCTCCAGGACAATTTAATATTTATATATAAATCATTCGATTAAAGAACTTATGTGAGTCGTGACGTGAAGTATGTGGGCTAAGGCAACACCACTATCCCCAGGCTGTGCAGAACTTTCCGCAGGGGGTCGCACTCTGCGCGAAAGTCAAGGCGCGGGCGCACACTTTTTTTGCCGCGATAAGACGCTTTGGTGCGGGCGGAAAATACGCTTTTCGGCCCCTGCAACTTGCCCCGATGGCGGCGATCGGGTATAAAGCCCGCCCCTTATGCACCGGTTTTCCGGTCGGTGGCAACGCGCGGTTGCCACCCAAAGTAGCAAGGTCTGCTGTTTTCTTCCCGATATCGCGCAACTGCCAAGGCAGTTCGGGGCCGATACCGCCCGGGCCACGGGCGAGATGCCGTTCAGAGGTGTTCCATGGCCAATGTTTGCCAAGTCACCGGAAAGCGACCGCAATCCGGAAACAACGTTTCTCACGCCAACAACCGCACCAAGCGTCGTTGGTTGCCCAATCTGCACGAGCGCCGTTTCTGGGTGCCGAGCGAAAACCGCTGGATCAAGCTGAAGGTCAGCAGCAACGCGCTGCGCACCATCGACAAGAACGGCATCGAAAGCGTGATCGCGGAACTGCGCGCACGCGGCGAAAAGATCTAAGGAGCAATTCGTCATGGCATCCAAGCGCGACAAAATCCGCCTCATCTCCACCGCCGGTACCGGTCATTTCTACACGACCGACAAGAACAAGAAGACCACGCCGGACAAGATGGAAGTCAGCAAGTACGATCCGGTGGTGCGCAAGCACGTGCCGTACAAGGAAGCCAAGATCAAGTAATTGGTCTGCATGCTTCGTTGAACCGAACCCGCCGCCAGGCGGGTTTTGTTTAGAATGGGCCATGCCCGAACTCCCCGAAGTCGAAACCACCCGCAGAGGCATCGAACCGCATGTCGTCGGTCGACGTGTGATCGAGGCGAGACTGCGGCGCCCCGATTTGCGCTGGCCGATTCCGGCCGCAATCCGCAAGACCCTGGTCGGTCAGCGTGTCGACAGTGTCGAGCGCCGCGCCAAGTATCTGCTGATGCACACGGAGCAGGGGTCGGCACTGTTGCACCTGGGCATGTCCGGCAGTCTGCGCGTGCTGCCGCAAAACACCATAGCGACTCCACACGATCACGTCGATCTGGTGCTGGATTCCGGCCAGATGCTGCGCTTCAACGATCCGCGTCGATTCGGCTGTCTGCTGTGGCAGCGGCCGGGGCAGGTCCACGATCTGCTCAGGCATCTCGGACCGGAGCCGTTGGGCGATCACTTCGATGGCGATTATCTGTATGTGCTCAGCCGTGACCGCCGTGCACCGGTGAAAACTTTTCTGATGGACCAGCGCATCGTCGTGGGTGTTGGCAATATCTATGTTGCCGAAGCCCTGTTCGAGGCCGGTATCCGTCCATCGCGTCCCGCCGGCCGGGTCACCCGCGAGCGTTACCACGCCATCGCTGTGGCCATACGCCGCATTCTCGCCTATGCCATCGAACGTGGCGGCACCACGCTGCGAGATTTCCTGCAGCCCGATGGCGAGCCCGGCTACTTCGAGCAGGAATTGTTCGTCTATGGCCGCGAAGGCGAGAGCTGCAAGATCTGCGCAGCTCCGATCAAGGCACTGCGCACGCAGCAGCGGTCGAGCTTCTATTGTCCGCGCTGTCAAAAATAAGGAATGTGGGAGCGGCGTGAGCCGCGAAGCTCTTGCTTGAACTATCAAGAATAGAGCAAGAGC
>JANMUE010000278.1:0-2824 GCA_031391205.1 Lysobacterales bacterium
GCTTGCATCGAAGTCCTGCAGCACAACATTCATGTGGTTCAAGCGAACCGGTCGGATAGTAGTGACCAAAGCTGCTCCCCTGAAATTTACCAACGGCACACACCGGTCGGACCAGCGCGCCCTGGGCGATCTTGCAAGCCGCCGATGATGCGCAAGAGCCCGTTTCGGTGCCTGCCCCTCAAGCCGGTCCCTTTTTGGCGCCCAGCGCAGGATTCGGCGACCAGTCCATGGAATATTCAGCTGGGCGCTTCTCGGCGAACGCCTTGAGCCCCTCGGCCACATCGCCCGACGAGAACACCCGGTGGGCAACATGCTCATAAAACCGGTGGTGCTCCTCCAGCGAACGGTCGCGCCAGTAGCGAATCACCTGCTTGGTGCCCCAGAGCGCCGCCTGGGAGTGCCGGCTCATGCGTTCGGCGCGCTCCATCGCTGCCGCCATCAAGTCGGCGGCGGGTAGGACCTGCTGGACGAGTCCCAGCCGATGCGCCTCCTGCGCGCTAAGGCGGTCGCCCACCAGCATGAGTTCCATCACCGCCCCGATCGGCATCAGCCGCGGTAGCGTGACTGCGGCGAGGCCCGCGAGGAAGCCGCGCTCCACTTCCGGCAGCGCGAACCACGCACTCTCCGCCGCCAGTCGGAAGTCGCAGCAGATCGCGAGTTCGATCCCTGCGCCCACCGCCAAGCCGTTGATGGCCGCGATGACCGGTTTTTCACACTTGGCGACGCCCAGGATGTCCTGCTCGGCCGCCATCGGCAGCTTCACACCCTGATCGGCAAAGCCGCGTATTTCTAGCAGATCGGCGCCGGAGCAGAACGCCTTGTCGCCTGCGCCAGTGATGATCATCACGCGCTGGGCGTTGTCCAAGCTGAAGTCCGCGACGGCCGCCTCCAGCGCCGAGGCAAGCGGAGTATTCAGGGCGTTGCGGCGCTCTGGCCTGTTCAGCGTCAGCACGGTCACTCGACCATGCTTGTCGACCTTCAACTCGTCGGCCATCGATCTTCCCCTTTAAACCGTCTCGAATAGCTTGCGCAAGGCCACCCGGTCGACCTTCAGCATAGCGGTGTAGGGCAGCATTTCCACGAAGCGCCACTCCACCGGAATGTGCGTTGCCGGAACGTGTTGACGTAGATGCGTCGTGAGCTCCTCGGTGGTGGGCTGTGTTGCACCCGGCTTGAGGCGAATCGCTGCTGCGGGCACTTGGCCAACGCGCTTGTCCGGGATGCCGGTGACGACCGCAGCCGCAACAGCGTCGTGCAGCATCAGGGCTTGCTCGATCGTGTCAGGGAGCAGCTTGAAGCCACCGCGATTGATGGCGCCGTCGGCGCGACCACGGATATACAAAAAGCCATCTGCGTCGATCACACCAATATCGGAAGTGCGGATCCAACCCGATCCCAGCCTGGGCGTTGTGACTTCCAGAAGGCCTTCCTCACCTGGCAGCAGAACGGCGCCAGTCTCCGGATCGACTATCCGTAGCTGTGCGCCGGCGAACGGCCGGCCGACGCTGCCAAATTTCTGTTTGCCCCATTCCCGGTGAAGATCCATCGTCATGAACGCGACCGGCCCGGCGAACTCGGTGGCGCCATACGCCAGCAGAATGGGGATGCCGTAGCGTTCCTCGAAGCTGCGCTGCACGGAGGGATCGAGCGGCGCGGCGCCGGTGTTGATCCAACGCAACGAAGCGAGATCGGCCGGAGGGATGTCGGCCTCCAGGATCATCTGGATAGCAGGGATCGGCAGGCCAGCCGACGGGGGTCGATGCCGCAGCACATAGTCGTGCCATCCAGGCAGTGTGAAGCGATCAACTAGCACACCACGCAGGCCATGGATCATCGTCGGCAACGTCAGATAGAGCCCCGTGATCGTGCTGAACGAGAGATACATGAAGATAGGCGATAGCGTCGCCGGATCGGTGATCTGAGCGGTGCCCATCAGGTTCACGCCAACCATATGTTCAGCGAGCATGTCGTAACTGAGGGCAAATTGTTTCGGCGGCCCCGTGGTGCCGCTGGTCAACAAGTCAATCTGCGGGCTCGATGGGTACGGATCGCATACGATTGTTGACCGCTCACAGCCAGGGCTGAGAGTGGCTTCCATCCCCGTTAAGGTTATCCCAGCGATTCCATGCTCGCGGAGGGCCGCTTGCAGCTCCTCGGTAAAATCTTCGGTGGTTCCCAGAACTGCGGCAGGCTTGAGCTTAACGATGTCGCGCGCGATCCCCGCTGGCGTCTGATAGACATGAATCATGCGAATGCTACGGCCTGCAGCAATAACCCCCAGAAGAGCGGCGATGACTGCGGGTCGGTTGCGTGGCAGCAAGGCGACGGGGGCTAGCGGGTCGGCACCGCTGGCTTGCAAAAGGCGGGTCACAGAGTCTGCGACTTGTCGCATTTGCTCCCAGTTGACCCAGCGCTTTTCCCATTCGAGGGCGGGGTACGCTGATCCGCGAGCCAGGGCCCGCGCGCTCATTTCTTGAAGGGAGCTCATCGCGCGTCTCGCAACATTGGGTGAGATTGCATCTAAGCCGCGTGCCAATGCGCTTGCACTGACAGTTCCTCTGAGGAACCCCCGGGACGCGACAACCAAACGATTATAGAAGTGCGGAGTCAATTATAGAAGTGCCTAGTCTCCAAAGGACTGCCTGCATTCGCCCATGTCGCCCCGCTTCTGCGGTACTTACAAATATCGTTCCGAAAAGCAACGCCTGGTGTGCACACAAGAACAGCTCGCTTGGAGTTCGGAAGGGGCGACTCCAGTCGGGGCAAGCACACGGCGTTGCACAATGTGGAACTACCCACTTGCGGACGCCGACGGCGCCTACGC
>JANMUE010000285.1:0-12576 GCA_031391205.1 Lysobacterales bacterium
GCCACGCTCGAACGGGTCAGTCAAATTCAGGCTGGATCTTCGTGGCGGCGATCGAGAAAGGAATCCCGATCGCCGATCGGGTGCGCTGATCCTTGCCGTGCGGCGGCCGCAAAGCCGCCGCACGTTGCCCCATTACACGAGGACCGATGCCGTAATCGCTTGCGGCACCGACTGAGGAGTCTTGTATGACGTCAGATTCACACGCCCCTGAAAAGAACTCGGGCGCTCACGCGCATGCGCACGACCACGGCGCTGCGCTGGGCGGTCGCGCCGAAATCATCCTGTCCCTTCTGTGCGGCGCATTGCTGCTGGGTGGCTGGTTGCTGGATCGCTCGATTGCCGACAGTAGTCGATGGCCATGGGTGCTGTTCATCGGTGCCTATGCTGCGGGTGGTTACTACACCACACGCGAAGCTATCGAGAACTTGATGGCGCGCCAGTTGAAAATCGATACCTTAATGCTCGTCGCCGCGGTGGGCGCCGCCGCATTGGGCCAGTGGGCCGAGGGCGCGCTGCTGCTGTTCCTCTTCAGTCTCGGCCACGCGTTGGAAAACTACGCAATGGGCCGCGCCAAGCGCGCCATCGAGGCGCTGGCGGAGTTGCGCCCTGAAACCGCGCTGGTCAGGCGCGGTGCCGAGTTGGTCGAAGTCGCAGTGGACACGTTGCAGATTGGCGATATCGTCGTCGTCAAACCTGATGAGCGCATTGCTGCCGACGGCTTTGTGGTGCTCGGAGAAAGCAGCATCGACCAATCAGCCATCACCGGAGAAAGCGTACCGGTCGATAAGCGCCCCGTGCCCGATCAGGCCGCGGCAAAGCTCAAACCCGACGCCGTCGCAGCCGAGCATCGCGTGTTCGCCGGCACCATCAACCGCGAGCGGGCGATCGAAATCGAGGTCAGCCGCCGTGCCGATCAAAGCACGCTGGCGCGTGTGGTCGAGTTGGTGCGATCGGCCGAGGCGCAGAAATCGCCGACTCAGGTCTTCACCGATCGCTTTCAGCGAATCTTTGTGCCGGCCGTGCTCGCGCTGGTGGTTCTACTGCTCTTCGCCGGTGTCGTCGTCGACGAACCATTCAGCGCCACCTTCTACCGCGCGATGGCGGTGCTCGTCGCAGCAAGTCCCTGCGCGCTGGCGATCTCCACGCCGAGCGCGGTGCTGAGCGGTGTCGCTCGCGCTGCCCGCGGCGGTGTGCTGATCAAGGGCGGCGCACCGCTCGAACTCTTGGGCACCTTGCATGCGCTTGCATTCGACAAGACCGGCACCCTGACCGAAGGCAAGCCGCGCGTCACCGATGTGCTTCCGGCCGAGGGTGCGAGCGAGGAGGAATTGCTGCGGGTCGCGATTGCTGTCGAACGCCTGAGCGACCATCCCCTGGCCGCGGCCGTGGTCCGCGATGGCACGACCCGGCTGAAGGATACGTCCGTGCCGATTGCGACGGAACTGGAGAGCTTGACTGGCAAGGGACTGCGCGCCCAGGTCGACGGCGCCATGGTGCACTTGGGCAAGAAAGGCCTGTTTGCCGAGATTGGCGGACCGACCATTCCCGATGCCCTTGCGCAGGGCATCACCGCCTTGGAACAAGAAGGCCGAACCGTGTTCGTGGTTCGGCACGGTATTCGCTATCTCGGCGCCGTTGGCTTGATGGACACGCCCCGCGAGGCAGCTCGCTTGGTCATCGCGGAGCTGCGCAAGCTCGGGATGACGCAACTGGTGATGCTCTCCGGCGACAACCAGCGGGTTGCCGATTCGGTGGCGCGCAGCGTCGGCATCGATCGTGCATTCGGCGATCTCATGCCCGAAGACAAGGTCGCCGCGATCAAGAAGCTACGTGCCGACGGCGAGGTCGCGATGGTCGGTGATGGCGTCAATGATGCGCCGGCGCTGGCCGCCGCTTCGGTCGGGATCGCGATGGGCGCCGCAGGTTCGGACGTCGCGCTCGAAACTGCCGACGTCGCGTTGATGGCCGACAATCTCAATCACCTTCCTTTCGTCGTCGGTCTGAGCCGGCAAACGCGGCGCATCATCCGGCAGAACCTGTGGGCCAGCCTCGGCATGGTGGCGATCCTGGTGCCCGCAACGATTCTTGGCATGCGGATGGGTGTGGCGGTGCTGTTTCATGAAGGGTCAACGCTCCTCGTCGTGGCCAATGCGTTGCGGTTGCTGGCCTTCAGAAACCCGCACCGCACGTAGGTCAGCCTTGCCGCCAAGAAACCAAGCGATGTACCTCGGTTGCATGCATCGATGCACACCGTGGTTCATCGACTTGATGACGGCGACGCGCTTCAGCATCGCTGCCGGTGCGCGATCACGCCCACCCATCTTCTGACGTGCCGAAGGACTGCGCGCCGCGATCGACATCCGGTTCGATGAAGGAATTTCCGTGACAACTCGAACGAAGAAGCATCCTGGCGGGCGGCCTCATTTCGTTCCGCCTAAGGCAAGTCCCCCAATGACCCGTTGGAGCAAGGTCAGTCGCGTCCTGCGATGGCGCCCGGCGATGAATGTCGAACTGCTCGCCGCCATTGTCAGCATCTACTTCGTCGCGGTAAGTAATGCCGCTTTCTGGCGCGCAAGCGCGGCGGCGGGTGCATTCGATGGCCCCAATGGATGGGCGGTCGCGCCTTCGCTTTTTGTTGCATTGGCAGCGCTGCACTTCATGCTGTTGTGCTGCATGCTCAGTCGTTTGACCGCCAAAGTCACATTGACGTTGCTGCTCGTCGTGACTTCGGCCGTCAGCCATTTTGCGAGCGAGTACAGCGTTTACCTGGATGCCGAGATGATGCGTAAGGTATTGCAGACTGACGCTCGCGCAGCATCGGAGTTCTTGACGACCGGTTTGCTGATGTCTGTGCTCATCCAGGGGATACTCCCATCCACCCTGGTCTGGCGCGTTCGTCTCACGCGCTACTCCTGGCCCTATGCCTTTGCGGTGCGCAGCATGTCTGTCTTCGTCGCCACCACACTGGCAACGGCTGCGATTCAGTTGACCTATCACGAGATAGCGGGCTTGATGCGCAACCACCCTTCGCTCAGGTATTTGGTTACCCCTGGAAATATCGTCGTTGCGGTAGCAAGCATGCTGTTGGACGACCCGAAAGCGACCGCCGTCGCAGGTAGACAGGGCGTAGTCCCCGATGCGGTGGTCGCCGGGCATCCCCAATACTCGGCCGCATACATGGGTGATCGTCGTTGGTGAACCAGTGATGTTGCTGGCCCGGCTTGTTCGCAGGGTATTGTTGAGTGCCTCGGAGGAAGTCATGAACACCGATCAGTTGATTGCGCAACGCGAAATTATCGAAGCACTGGGCGTTACCGCGCAGTTTGATGTCGCGGCGAACGCGCTTCATCGACTTGCGTTTATCGCGGACGCGCTTCGGCGATCTGGACAGCACGTTCTCGTCCTGGGTATCAGCGGTGGCGTCGACTCGCTCACTGCGGGACGGCTTTGCCAGCTTGCCGCGGAGCATCTTCGATCAACCGGGTACGACGCTCAATTCATCGCCATGCGCTTGCCGTATGGCGCTCAGCACGACGCGAGCGACGCCGAAGCCGCGCTGGCATTCATAGCGCCGGACCGGACGCTACGCGTCGACATCCAGCCAGCGGTCGACGAAGCCATGAGGGCTCTGCTTGAGGCGGACCTGGCGTTGGGCAATGCGCACGCCGCAGACTTCGTTGCCGGCAACGTCCGGGCTCGCCAGCGTATGACGATCCAGTACGCGGTGGCCAATGCATCGCAGGGTCTTGTCGTCGGAACCGACCACGCTGCAGAAGCCGTCATGGGCTTTTTTACCAAACACGGTGATGGTGCCTGCGACATCGCACCTCTGACCGGCCTCACCAAGAGACGCGTTCGCGCCCTCGCGGCTCATCTCGGCGCTCCCGCCGCGCTGGTGCATAAAACACCAACCGCCGGCCTCGAAACCTTGCGCCCTTTGCATCCTGACGAAGCTGCCTTGGGGATGTCCTACGACATCATTGATGATTTCCTGGAAGGCCAACCGATCGGCCGCGATGACGCAACACGCATCATCTCGACGTATCGCAGGACGGAGCACAAGCGGTCAGGTCCTCGGACCCCCGAGTCGACCAGCAAGCCATAGCGCGGCGTACCTCGTTTGAACAACGATCCCGCTTCATCTCATTCACAAACAGAACGCCTCGCGTCGCATGAGCTCTGTTGGCGGGCGGATCGAGACATTTCACCGTAACTACCCGGTGACGTGACTTACCGGTCGAGGAGGCGCGACAGCTTCTTTCTGTCGCGATCGGATGCCGATGCGAACGGGCAGAGCAAGCTCGCCAGTTCATCGTCTTCGCAATAGAAATATGCCACTGGCACAGCGAGCTAATTCTTACGCGGAGCGCGGCGCACCTTTTTACCCGTTGCCGCAACCGCGTTGCGACGCGCGACATATTGAGCAAGGACATCGACTGGATCTGCGCCTAGCGCTTCGCAGATTTCAACGAACTCCACCGCGTCGACGCGACGTTCTCCGCGTTCAAACTTCGAGACGAAGGTTTGCGTATTGCCCAAGGCTTCACCCAAGGCAGTCTGAGTTATGCCCGCGGCTTCGCGAAGCTCACGGAGTTGAGCCAAGAATGCCTGGTAATGGCGATGGTGGGTCGAGCGCGCCATAGGGTTGCCGTGAGTCCGCACCGCACGCTAGAGTCCGTTCTGGAATAGTCCAAAATCGGCTTTTCGAGAGGTCTTGCGTGGAAGCTAGCCTTGCCTCGCCGCTGACCGCTTCAAACGCGCCTCATCTCAGTGATGTCAGCGATCTCGGTCTTTTTGGGGCCATGGCGCTTCTGGCAATGCTGCAGGCAGGCGCAGACCCGGGCTACCGATACCTACGTCGCCTTGGAGCGAGGGGCGTGCGTCTGGCACCCCATCGTGCCCTCCGTCATCAAATCGTGGTGGCATTGATGGAAGCCGGTGTCATTGCGCCGACCGCTGGCCGCAAACTACGGCTAGACGCGACGCTGGCCGACCCAGGCTGGGATGAGGACAGTCTTGAGGGCGCAGATTGGTCGATCGTCTGGAGCGACATCACCCGCGGCACACTGCCAACGCAGTTGAAGACCTATTTGGATGAGGTGTCTCTGACACCCCACAACCGAGAGGTACTGGTCGAAGCTTGGCTGGCGTTGGCCACGGCCGAGTGCCTCGCATTCGGCGAGCATGCATTGGCCGCGCATCGAATGGATCCCGCAATCGCGTTAGCTGCAGCACCGGTCTTAGGTCCGGTATTGGCCCAACGATCGATTGGTAGGTGTTGCGCGCTGATGTGGTGGGCAGCGAAGAACGTCGCCAGTTCGTTCCTGCGGCACGGCGGCCAGGCTGGTCTGGCCGAACGTGAGATCGTTCGGTCGATTACCAATGCCTATGATCGAGCTGGCGCGTCTGGGTACCCGGGCGTCCCTCAGTTTCAGCGGCATTACTCGATACCGCAGAGCACTTTCGCGTCGGCATTTCTGCTTGCCAGCCGACTGGGTGAGTCGTACTGGACTTCACCGATCAGCGAGATGGCATTGGAACGAGTCCGTATAGCGTGACCCAGGGCACCGATGTCCAACGAACTCCAACGGCTGCTAGAACTTGCCTGCACGGAGCCGGCGTATGGCCCCACTTTCTATCGGTGCCTACTGGAAAGCGAGGTCTATGCGCTGGTGCCCGCTCCGATCCACCGACCTGACGATCGGGTGCGTTTCATCATGTGGAAAGGGGCCGACGGAATTCAGGTGCTTCCGTACTTTGCGTCCCGTGAGCAGATTGGTCGCGTACTTACTGCGGGGACCGAAGCGTTCAAGATCCGCGGTCGCCTCCTTCTGGAGCGGACACGAGGAGCCACGCTCGTGTTGAATCCGAACGAGCCATACGATTGCCGTCTGTCGGCAGGGGAGATCGATGCTTTGCTTCGCACTGGTGCAGTCTCAGCGCCGGAATCTTACAGAGTTGAGCAAGAGACAACTGTTGCGTTCGATACGCCTAAGTGCATGCCGCAGGCACTCATTCATTCGCTGATCGTACTCTACGCACAGCATCCCAGCGTGCTGCGCGCATATCTCGTGACCTTCTGGCCAATAGACGACCCAGAAAAGCAGACCTACTTGATTGGGCTACGTCTCTCCGACGATGCTTTCGCTGAGCAGATCGTGCGGGAGTCCTCGGCAGTGATGCAAGATGTGCCGCCGGATCTGCCGACCGACGTGGTGACGTTCTCGGCGGACGATGATTCAACACTCCAAGGTATGGCGAAAGTGTCCGCGCCGTTCTATGAATGCGAACTCGGCAGAAAGCTGGTGATGCCGTCGTCAAGTCGCATCACCTAGCGACGAGACACGCGGTCGAGGGCTCGCTTGAGAGGGCATAGCGCGCCGAGGTTTCAGCGCAATTGCCCATCGGTGCGGGCTGCCGATGACGAAATTGGACGATGATGCGGATTCCGGGGACGATCGCCACTTGCATGCTGGAGCTGACCAAGTCTGTCAATGATTCCGGTGTGTGGTGGCTCTTTCGCTCGTGCTGGCCTACGTCTGCTTCCGACCCATTGCAGCCTTTCGGCATCCTCGTCCAAACGACCGCATTGCAGCAATAGTTGTCGCCCACACGACCGCATAGATCAGCCGCTGATCAGTCAAGGATCTGCACTCCAGAGCTTTTCGAGATCGACGTCTTCGCTCGCCGGCTGCTTGCTGAAGGGCAGGCGGTCTACTTGGATCAACATTGGCAAGTCGAAGGCAGTACCTGTAACGACGCAGCACCCTTGAGAAAGCCCTGGAATCAAACTCCGCGAAAGTGCATCCAGCGTCGAAATTGTGTTGCCGATGAGAAACAAGTCCCGATCGTTCACTAGCCGATGGATGAAGAAGTTGTGCAGTTGCGAAACGATGGTCGCGGAGATATCGGCAGGGCGCTGACTGGCGATCGTGACAAACACACCGAACTTGCGTCCTTCCTTGATGATCTCCTCGAACTGCTCAAGTCGATAGTCCTTCCAAGTTTCGCTCTCTCGTGTGGACTGGTCAGACAGGATGTTGTGGGCCTCGTCGACGATGATGTGGATGGTACGGTCAGGAGGCGCGGCGACAGTGGCCTTGTGCGTGTTGTAGTAGTGCTTGGCGAATAGCAGCGGCAAGACCTTCTTGACCTCGTTATTGCAGCGTCGCATCGAGATGACGGTTAGAAGTGCATCTGCCTGAGGCGCATCTGAGATCAGGAGCACCTTCCGAAGACTGCCCAGCGACGATTCGACACGTTTGAGCAGGGGCTGGATGTGCTCGAACTGCACGTAGCCGGCATTTAGATCGGATATCAGCTGCAGGTAGACGCGAAGGACGAGTTGGTCAAACTCATCGAGCCCCTGAGTATCCAGTGTGTCGACTGTGGGCGCTATGTGTGTCGCGTATTGAGCGCCATCCGGGTCGATGAACGCGCCCCGGAGGTTGAATCGTCCGTTGCGATACCAAGTAACGTCAGACAGCAGATCAATCACCGCTTGGTTGCTCACGCGCCGCGAAACGGTCCGCATAAGGTCCAGCGTCGCAGGCTTGACCTCGCCGGCACAGAACGACTGGCGGAACTTGCTCTTCGCATAAGCAGCCAGTGATGTCGGATTTCCACCAAACCTCTGCTTCCCCGAAATGACCCGGTTCAAGAAGGGGCGCTGCGTGTTGGGGGTAGCCTGGAACAGCAGGGATAGCGTTTCAAGGTCCCAAAACTCTTGCGGCGCCAACGGAAATCGGGCTCTAGCGTCGTTCGCGTCGGGGTTGGTCAACGTCGAGAGCTGATAGACCCTCTTGTGATCCGCTGGTGCCAACTGCTCACCGCAGTATTCCCCATTGAAGTCGAGGATGATGAAGCGGCTTTTGCCCACGATGAGAGGCAAGTTCTGGTCAAACAGAACGGTGTAGAGCTTCGCTAGAGTGTTCGACTTTCCGCTGCCCGTGTTGCCGAAGATGCCGATGTGGCCGTTGAAGAGCCTCTTCCAAGGTAGTCCGACGGTGATCTCTTCTTTCAGCATGCGCCCAATCTTGAATTCGCAATCAGCTTCGCGATCAAAGATGGACCGGATGCGATCCTCGGGCAGCAGGAACGCCGGATCCTGGATCATTGGGAGGTACTTGATCCCCTGAGTGAACGTCGTACGGTCGAAGAAACCTATAGGCCTAGCCTCGACCTTACGAACGTACGCCTGCTTGCCGCCCTGCGTCTCGATGCGGCTCTCGTCAAGGTACTCGCCCTCAACGATACAAATGATGTCGCGGAAGCCGCGCTGGATCGACAGGTACTCCCGGATGGACACACCCTTGTACCTGTCACCGTCGTGGAAGAGCGTCTCCTTGCTGGACTGCTCCTCGATCCTGAGAATCACCTTGGTCCCGTGGACGGCGATTACTTCGCCAACGCGGATGCTCATTGGTGGCCTTCGGCTCCAACGATGACCTCAGCAGCAGTTGCACCATTCACTGGCGCAATGGCAGCAGCAGACATTGGCTCGGCCGGATCTGGCCACGCCAGCACCTTTTCATTGAACGCCGTGAAATCCAGCTCACCCTCGTCGAGAGCGAGACACTTGACGTTGCGATGGCCCTTGAACTTTGAGGTCATCACTTTGTGTTCCGCGGCGTCGAAACAACACACGAACACCTGTAGCCCAGGGTTGGACAAGGAACGCATCACCAGGTTGAGAATGTGCTCGTCGCCGAATGAGAACCCGAAGGTAATGAGCACTGCATTGGACTTTTCGAGCTCGTAGCTGAGCAGCCGAAGCATCTGATAGTAGTGCTCCTCGTACACAGTCTCATGGAACTTCCACTTGGTGGGATTGACGATGGGCAATCGTTCGTACTTCTCGAAGAATGCTTTCAGCGCCTCGTCTTTAAACCTTGGTTCTGGCAAGTCCACCAGCGTGGTGGCGGAGCTAGTAAGAACGGCCGAGAATGGCTGCAAGGCAGCCAACTCTGGTTCATTCAGTAGGTCTTCTCGACCCGACAGGTCATAACCCACCTGTATAGCTCCGTTCGCTTTGCTCCAGTACACGGACCCATGGAGGTGGATCAGATTGATCTGCGGAATGCTCGTCTGATAGCGACCGAAGACACCAGCCTGGCAAAGGTAGGAACCAAAGTTCCTGGCTTGCAAGATCCGCGTTGTGAAGCCACGCGCGCCATCGTTAAGCACGAAGTCCGTGTCTCCTTCCTTGAGCATTTGGTCGGCCACGAGCGGGAGGCATCCATCGTAGTTCGTCGTAAAGACATTGCAGCGACGGTCCAGCGCCTTTCTCCGCTTTACCATTTCCAGAGCAGTCGTTAAAAAGGTGTGGTAGTTGCGAATAACTCGTTTGCCCGCCTCCGTGCCCACCGCGGATACTAGGGTGAGTTGCTCAGCGGGCCTGATGCACGTGGAGTAGTAATGCATGAACAGCGGAACATAGCGCCGGTCATTCTCGTGTTCGAACTTCGTGGCCAGCTCCTCCAGCGTGTAGTGTCCGACGCCGTCGCCGATAGGCAGCTTGAGCTGCAGTGTGGGTAGAAGGCCATATGACGCCCCGGAACCGAACAGGAAGTTGATGTCCTTGTCGTATATGTCGCCGATGGAAATCATCGCGCCTCGCTATTTACCGTTGGTCGACGACCAGAATCATGCCGGCATTCTGACTTGATTGGTGAAACAGCTGTCATCCAGGTGGCGGGCATCAGGTGATTACTGGCCGAAACCCGGGCGTCAGATCAACATTTTCTGTCGGTATCGTAACCATACAGCCGTCGAGCATGATTGGCAGCAATCGGTCTGTGTTAGACACTAAGTCATGTGCGACTGTCCGTTTCTGGCCGGCAGCAGTCGACCCGAAGCGGCCGTTCGGAGGTTGCTCTGACGCTGTTCTTGCGGTCCTAGGGCCAGGTGGTTCCTTCGCAATGGCTTAATCGCATGGATCTCGCCACTTCCGCGTATCGGCGAGGTCACAGAGCGGGATCGTTCCTACAAACTGGCCGGGATTCGTAAGTTGCTTCTTCCGCTCTTCGACGCCGATTGCGAAAGATACGTAGAACAGTGCAGATCGCGCCATCTGCATGACTCGGATCGCTTTGGCTTCGAGTTCGTCGCTGCCGATGGCGATGCCGAAGCTGCCGTTGCTAGTACCATTGATCATGAACGACTTGGCCCAGCCTTCGCTTACACGCAGATAGGTGTGCTCCAGCGCATTGCGGATGCCATGCAGTTCACGGGCATCGGCTGCGGTGGTCTGCTTGAGTTGTTCATCGAACAGTTCCTTCGACAACCAAAACAAGCCGCGCAGTGGAAGGTTGTCGCGCTCCTCGAACTGCGGCAGAAGGCGCGCCTTGTTCTCGACCATCCATACGTTCTTGAAGCTGACTCTCTCCGGAATCTTGCCGAGGTTCCAGTAGCGATCAACGAGAAAGGCGACCTTGTCGAGCAGAGAATAGGCGATGCGGAAGGCTGCGCGGACCCGCTCGCTCGCTAGCGAATAAAGTGGGTAGTCGAGCGTGTCGGTGAGAGCGACTCCGCGGTCAGAGAAGTGGACCTGTGTGCTGCTAATCCCATCGAACAGCATGAAGCGTGCTGAGGCGTACTCTTGCTTAATCTGACTGAAGAAGCCAATGATCGGCGGGGGAAGATGTCCGTCGGGACGGTCGTCCAACCCTTCGGTAAGGGGCGGCAGCATTAGATCGTCAGTGGCTGCAGCAGCATACGGCCCAAGATCGTTCAATGGGCACAGGAATAGACGGTGCTCAAGGCACCAGCGACGATAGGCTTGTTCTGCCTTCGATCGGCCTCTATCGCCGTGATCGAGGTTCTGCATCGCTCGGACTGCTTCAATATTGACGGCGCCAGCGAGTTTCGTCGCCTGATCGGCGAAATACGCAAGTGCGGCTTGCGGGTCGGAATCGTATAGTGCGTCTTCGGCCATCGTTGAGTGAAGACTGTCGAAAGCGTGCAAAGCCAGGATCGCTCGCTCGCGGTTATTAGCTATCATGCTGGCATAGTCTCTGAGTCCGCAGCCACGGTTGCCCCGTGCCATCGCAAATCCCGGAAGGATCTTCAGAGCAGCGTCCCAGACCGCGACTGCATCGATCGTGCGACCGACCGTATTGAGTAGGTTCGCATGGTTCGTGAGGATCTGGCATCGCCGGACCTTGTCGAGACTCGCCAAGCCGGCATGGTTTGAGGCACGCGACAGCGCAAGCAATTCCGCCTGCCGTTCCGGCGCCTCCCAGGACCAGGATCGTCGGACGTTCGCGATATGCGACAGAGCCGTCCAAGCATTGGCTCGAAAATACTCGACCAGTGCGCCATCCGTGTCGATGAGGTTGCGTTTGGTCAACTCGTCGAGCAAATAAAGCCCGCGTTTGGCACCACGCTCGAAGGACGCGTCTAAGGATTCGTCGATTAGCTGGCCAATGTGCTCAAGCGCCTCAGCATCACTCATTTTTGTGATGCTGCGTTCGCACAGCTTGTTGAGGTCTTCAAATCCAGGATTGGTGGTCATCGCTTTCGTTGCTTCGTCGACGGGCGTGGCTGGAACCTTGACTGACCGAGACGTGCCTCCGATCTGATTTCTCGGTTGGGACAAGGATGCGCCACCATCCTATCGAAAGCGACCATTGGTTCCGTCAGGCTCACCGTCCGCTTCTGGCCTATTCCGTTGAAAAACCCCGACACACCAAAAAGTGATGTCGAAACAGTGCGCTCAATCGGGATTTTTTTGCGTTTTGAGCTGCGAAATCGCATTCTCGTGGTTCACTTTTCAGGTGCCTGTCGCGACCCTTGAATTTTTCAACGGAATAGACCCGAAGCGGTCATTCGATGGCAGGCACTTGACTTCGAGCCTTACGAGGCAAACCATGCGGTTATGCGCCTCCATGTCGGCACTCAATTGGTGTTAGACGGCACAGTGCCTAAATCACGGCAAGTACTCAGAACACAAGGAGAGTAATCATGGCGATCAAACCAGGTCCAAAGCCAATTGCTAAGTCAACAGGGAAGCCCGATCAGCGGCGGCGGGACAACAAAACCACGCCTGGAAATACGCCTTCTCTCAAGCCTCACAAGCATAAAAAGGGCAGCTGACAAGTTCGTAGGTAGCCGCCTAGCAGATCATTCCAGCCGATCCCGCTCCGCGGGTCGGCTAAGCGCATCTTTCGGTGTCCGGTGCTGGCAGAAAACGGACCCTCGGCTTGGCCAGCACCAACGCATTGGTCAGCCTTGTCCGGATCGGGCGATCAGTTCAACCGGAATCCGCACCTTCCCACTGGCGCAGCCTTTGTCCGCACTGTTCCCTTTGCCATTCACCACAGTATCAATGCCGCGCTCCGCCGCAAGAACTGTAAGCATCCGCCGAAGCCACCTTGAACCGCCTTCGGCAATTCGCTACGGCTGCGCGTCGATCATCCGGTGCAGCAAGGCATAAGCCACGCGCCACTGCTGACCGTTGCAATCGAGGGTGACGGTTTTGTCGTTGAGGCGCAGGACGGTGCCGTGCCGTTGGCTGCCATCGCGATCCTGGAAGCCGACCTGATCGCCGATGGCGACTTCCTGGCGGCCGATGCC
>JANMUE010000297.1:0-25150 GCA_031391205.1 Lysobacterales bacterium
GGCGTGCGCCGCGATGCTCTGGATCTACTGTTTGAGATTCACCGAAAAAGAGAATCGCGGCTCACGCCGTGCATGGATGCACAAGTGTCGTCGAAGGCAGGATGAGAGACGACCGCCGCTCCTACAGGTTGGATTACTGCGCGAAGCGCACCATCGTCGCCACGATGTGATTGCTGGCCGGCGGCTCGTTGCCGCTGAGTTCTACGGCATCGCCGAAGTAGACGCCCATCCCCAGATTCACTACCGCACCCAGCGACTTTTCGTTTTGCCCGGTATCGGCGGTGTTCTGCTCAATCTGCACGCCGCGCAGACGCAGGTCGCCGTAGTTCAACACGGCCGAGGCGGCATAAAGGGAATCGTAGCGGCGGCTGATCCAGTTGTTGGCGATCTGGCTTTTGTCGATATAAAGCTTCGAATAGTTGACTACGGTACCGGCATCGCGCTGCGCGCCACTGAGTTGATTGAAGCTGATCTGGCTGTCGACGATGCGGATTTCGCCGTAGTTCTCGATGATTGCGGATTGGTGGCGCGCGACGTTGTCGACCACTTTGACGCGGCGCAACTCGAGCTTGCCGTGATTGAGGATGGCGCCCTCGGTGCCCTCGGCAAGGGTAAGGTCGCTGATCTTGACCTTGGCGGTGCCGGCGATGGCCAGCAGGGTGAAGTCGGCATCCGAATAGCGACGGATCTCAGCCTGGTTGCCGTCTATCACGATATTTGCTTTGAGTACCGGAAGACCGATATGGCGACTGCCATCTGCGGGCTGGGTCAGGGTGTAAAGACCATGGCGGGCAAGTCTGATGGTGGTGATCTGGCGGCTTTGGTTGGCGCTTTCCAGCGCCCGTATCAGTCCCTGGGTGTCACGATCACCCACTTGGATCTCGGCAGCATGGGCGGAAAAGGCAAGAAACAATGCGATTGTGGGCAGGATTGAGATCCGATGCATGGTGGAATCCTCAGGTTTGGGCTTTGCATGAGCCGGCGGGTGGATGGCCGGACGCTTTGACGATCCGGCAGGGTGCTAGAGCAGTCCCACTACATATCGCTGCCATCTGGGGAAGCTCTGAATAAGTCACGACTTCGACTTCGATCTACAGCTTGGTGCTTGCCACACCCGGAAAAACCTGCGGTTTTTCGCCCCCTGACTCAGGGGGCTATCGCGGCTCCGGACTTGTTCAGAGGTTCCCTAGCCGCAGCCGATCAAACCGCTTCGTACGCCACTCCACTTTGGAAGTAGGCGCCCGGGACGCCGAGCATCTCACCGCCTGGTTGTCTGAATTGTGCTCCCCGGCACGTCTTTTTGAGCGATTGCGTTGCTTGCGGCAACGGCTAGAATCCGTTATCGCCCGGGCAGACCGGAATCGCGATTTTTCATGGATAGCGCATAGCGCGAGGAGAGTAGATGAAAAAGCTAATGTGGGCAGTCGCTTTGGCGACCAGCATGGTCGCCAGCGGAGCGGCAATCGCGAAAGGAAACGGACCTACGGTTGCGGTCATCGAATTCAAGAATGAATCCGGTGCCGGCTGGTGGACGGGTGGTGTGGGCTGGGAACTGTCCGGCATGTTGTCCAACGAGCTCGCAGCGCTGGGTGGATTCCGTGTGCTGGAGCGCAGCAAGATCGAAGCCGTGCTGAGCGAACAGAACATGGGTGCGTCGGGCCGTGTTGCCAGCGGAACTGCGGCAAAGATCGGCAAGATCACCGGTGCGCAGTACCTGGTTGCCGGTACGGTAACTTCGTACGAAGAAAATGCAGCAAGCACTGGCGGCGGCATCAGCATCAAGGGCATTTCGCTCGGTGGCAACAAGTCTTCGGCGTACATTGCCGTGGACGTGCGTGTCATCAATGCCACCACCGGCGAAATCGACTTCGTGCGTACCGTTGAAGCCACCGCCAAGAGCGGCGGTGTCAGCATCGGCGTTTCGCGTGGTGGTTTCGGTGGCGCCCTGTCGCAGCAGAAAAACACTCCGGCAGGCAAGGCAATTCGCGCGGTTCTGGTTGAAATCACCGATTACCTGGATTGCGTAATGGTTGCCCAGGATGGTTGCGAAGCCGAGTACGGTGCCAAGGATCGTGCGCGCCGTGACAAGACGCGTTCGGCGATCAAGCTGGACGATTGATTCGTTCTGGTTTTACGGATGAAAAAAAACGGCGGACTTCGGTCCGCCGTTTTTTTTCGTTGTTGGAGCGGCGTGAGCCGCGAAGCTGTTGCTCTGCTGTTGTCCGCAAGGGATTGACCAGCTCCGCTGTTGAGAGCCCTTCGGTCATAGATGCGGGTCTTGCACCCGCATGCTCTTGATCTTCACTCCGTTGCCGAAAATCAACGGCGAGCGGGTACAAGACCCGCTCCTACAACGACAGAGCAAGACCTTCGCGGCTCATGCCGCTCCTACATGGTGGTTCAGCGCGGTCCGCGCGGCGGGCCGCGGCGACCGCTCGGTGGCGGCGCGTTCTGATTGATGTAGTTATTGGAATCCATCGGTCCGGTAAATGTGGCCGGCCCGCGATTGCCGCGCGGTTTGGGCCCACCCGGTTTGCCACCGGGTCGCGGCTTGCCACCACCGGGTCGCGCTGCACCATTGGGGGCGGCGCGATTGCCGTCAACACCCTCCTGGCCGGGGTAGTAGGTGAGAAAGTTCGAAGGTTCCAGTGCCTGACCGGGTGCCGGGCCGCGTCGACCACCGCCACCACCACCACCACCAGGACGTCCGCCGGGTTTGGCGCCACCCGGTTTGTAACGCGGTTTGCCTCCCGGGCCGCCCGGACCTCCGGGGCGCTTGCGTTGCCCCGGGCGTGCATCGTCGTCGCGCACCCGATCGAAAGCGCGTATTTCGCGCGCTTCGTCAGCCATGCCGCCGCTCCAGCCAGCGCCGCGCGGTTTTTCGGGACGATACTCGTTGGCCGACTTGGTCGCCTTGCGCACGCCGATCACCCCCTGCAGCGTAAGCGTATCGGGCACATTGCCCAACCCACAGGATTCGCGCAGCGCGTGAATCTGCTGAACTTCCAGCAGGCGATAGTGACCGCGACGCAGTTCGCGCGG
The DNA here is from genome assembly GCA_031391205.1 of Lysobacterales bacterium. GTDB lineage: Bacteria > Pseudomonadota > Gammaproteobacteria > Xanthomonadales > Ahniellaceae > 0-14-3-00-62-12. Next base: position 3,043 of record JANMUE010000297.1, read on the forward strand.
CAGCTCGACCAGGCCGTAGCGGATGCGCTTGAGGCGCGCGACCTGCATGCCCAGCGATTCCCACATGCGGCGTACTTCGCGGTTGCGGCCTTCCTTGAGCACAACACGGAACCAGCTGTGGTTCTCGCCCATCGAGATCACATGGATCTCATCAAAATGTGCCGGGCCGTCATCAAGAACCACGCCCTTGCGCAGTTGTTCCAGGTGCTCTTCGGTGACCTGACCGTGAATGCGGCAGACGTATTCGCGCTCCAGTTCGCGCGACGGATGCATCATCGCGTGTGCCAACTCGCCGTCCGTGGTCAGCAGCAACAGGCCGGTGGTGTTCATATCCAGACGGCCGATGGCGATCCATCGCGAACCCTTGAGCTTGGGCAGCCGCTCGAACACGGTGCGCCGGCCTTCCGGATCTTCTGTGGTGGTCAGTTCGCCTTCCGGCTTGTGATAGACCAGCGCCTGAACTTCTTCGGCCGGCGTCGGCACGGCGACAAAGGCCTTGCCGTCGAGTTCGACGCGATCGCCATTGCGCAGCGACGAACCGATTTCGGCGACATTGCCGTTGACCCGGATCTCGCCAGCGATGATGCGTTCCTCGATCACCCGGCGCGAGCCGAGGCCAGCCTGGGCCAGCACCTTTTGCAGTCGCTCCTCGACCACGGGTCCGGTTTGCTTGGCCTCGCGATTGAGAGAGAGTTTGCGGCGCTGGGGTTGTTCGGTGGTCATGGGGTGTCCTTCGTCGACGCGGGCGTGGATTCGCCCTCGGCTACGTCTGCTTCAATGGATTCGTGTGGGGAATGGGCGAGTTCGACGATGGTTTCGATGCTGGAGTCCGCATCAGCGTCCATCAGCGATTCGACGTCGGCTTCTTCAAGTGCGGGTGCATCGATGGCGTCGTCGTCGACGAGTTCGATGTCGCTATCGTCCGATGCTGCGCTGGCCTGCATCTCGACAAAGTGCTCGGCTTCAGTGCTTGCAGCGCTAACGGTGGAGGTCTGGTCTTCACTTTCCGGGTCAGCTTCTGCGATTGGCGCGATGGAATCGAGTTCCAGCTGAGGTTCGATCTCGGAAAGATCGCGCAATTCAGCGAGCGGCGGCAACTGATCCAGGCTCTTCAGGCCGAAGTAATCCAGAAACTGGCGCGTGGTGCCGAACAACGCCGGCCTGCCGGGTACGTCGCGATGGCCGAGTACCCGGATCCATTCGCGCTCTTCCAGCGTCTTGACGATATTTGAGGATACCGCCACGCCGCGAATGTGCTCGATTTCGGCGCGCGTCACCGGCTGTCGATAAGCGATCAAGGCAAGCGTTTCAAGCAGGGCGCGGGTGTATTTGCTTTGACGTTCGGTCCACAGCCGCGATACCCAGGGCTGCACGTCGGGACGCACCTGAAAGCGCCAACCGCTGGCGACTTCGACCAGAGCGACGCCGTGATCTGCATAGTCCGATTGCAGCAGTTCGATGGCGACGTGGATGCTGTCGACGCCTGGCGGGTTTTCTTCGCCGAACAGGTCGTTGAGCTGAACCAGGGTCTGCGGAGTGGAAGCGGCCATGATGGCGGCTTCGATGACGCGTTTGAGTTGTTCTATTTCCATGGGACCGTGCTTGAACATTTCGGGAGTCAGGACGCTTCAGCGACGGCCAGCGTCTTGACGTAGATCGGACCAAGTGCTTCGTTCTGAATGATCTCGATCAGGTTTTCCTTGGCGAGCTCGAGGATGGCGAGAAAGCTGACGACCACACCCAGACGGCCTTCCTCGATCGTGAACAGCGCAGCGAAGGGATGGAACTGGTTGTCGAGCAATAGATTCAGTACATCGCTCATGCGTGCACGCACAGACAGGGTGTCGCGCCGGATGTTGTGCTGGCCGAACAGTTCGGCGCGCTTCATCACGTCTTTCAAAGCCAGCAACAATTCTTTCATTTCCACCGGCGGGGGCAGGCGGATCACGTTGCGCTCGCCCGGGTCCGCATGCGCGATCTGAAAGTCGCGCTCCAGCCGCGGCATCGCGTCGATATCTTCAGCGGCTTTCTTGTAGCGTTCGTATTCCTGCAGCCGGCGGATCAGGTCGGCGCGCGGGTCATCTTCGATCTGTTCGGCGCCGGGGGGCCTGGGCAGCAGCAGGCGTGATTTGATTTCGGCCAGGATGGCGGCCATCACCAGGTATTCGGCGGCCAGTTCCAGCCGCATGTTCTGCATCAGATCGATGTAGTCGATGTACTGGCGGGTGATCTCGGCGATCGGTTTATCCAGGTTGTCGATGTTCTGGCGGCGGATCAGATACAGCAGCAGATCCAGCGGGCCTTCGAATGCCTCGAGAATGACTTCCAGTGCATCCGGAGGGATGTACAGATCCAGCGGCATTTGCAGCACGGGCTGTCCGCGCACCATAGCCAGCGGCATCTCCTGCTGCTGTGGCGGCACGGGAAAGGGCACCACGTTATTGGGCAATTCAGCGGCTTCGCTGTTCATCAGGAGCGATCAATAGATCTGAAAGACGTTCTTCGGCAGTTTTCCCTGCACCAGTCAGCGCAGAGAACAGATCGAAGAGTCGGAACCAACCATGCAACGCATCACGGACAGTGGAAACTGCCAAAACAGCAAACGGATCGCCGTCACGGACGAGATCAAGGGACTCTGGTCTGGTGGAATACGACGGAGCGTTTCGCGGCTGCTCGCCGCGCCAGTCGCATCAAACCCCGGCGACTGTGTAAGACGAGCTTACGCGTAGTCGCGGTGCCTGTCCATAGCTTGGGGGTCAATAGCCGACCCGGCGTTGCGGCTATCATTCAGGGATGTACTACTTTATCTACGGCATCGACGTTCCCGAATCGCTGGACGCCCGGCGTGCGGCGCGTCCAGCGCATCTACAGCGCCTGCATGAGCTCTGCGATCAAGGGCGGTTGTTGACCGCCGGCCCGCTACCGGCCATAGATGCGGAAGATCCGGGTCCTGCGGGTTTTTCGGGCAGCGTCATCATTGCCGAGTTCGCCTCTCTGGTGGCGGCGCGGGCCTGGGCCGATGCTGATCCGTATCTCAGTGCCGGCGTCTATCACGAAGTGCTGGTTCGGCCATTTCGCAAGGTGTTGCCATGATGCCGCCGGATCGCCGCGAATACATCGATCAACGCCTGCGCGCGGCATTTTCGCCCACCTCATTGCGCGTGATCGACGAGAGTCACAAACATGTCGGTCATGCCGGCGCGCGCGACGGCCGTGGACATTTTGCGGTCGAAATCGTGGCTGAGGCGTTTCGCGGCATGACACCGCTGGCGCGGCATAGGGCGATCTATGCCGAACTCGAATGGATGATGCAGAACGAAATCCACGCGCTGTCGATCAAGGCCGACGCGCCGAATTGATGGCAATGTGGGGGCGGCGTGAGCCGCGATGCTCTTGCTCCCGCTTTTGATCTTGTAGAGCGGGGCTTGCTCCGCTGCTCTTGATCTTTCACCAAATGCCGAGACCAGATCAAAAGCAGCGGAGCAAGCCCCGCTCTACAAAGTCAAAGACACGAGCAAAAGCATCGCGGCGGGACGCCGCTCCCACATTCAAGTCGTACCGAACTGCGCGACGCGCCGCACCAGCCGCAGACAATCGCTGTAGCGGTTGTACAACGGCGTCGGTGCCACACGGATGATGTCGGGCTCGCGCCAGTCGGCGACAATGCCGTCGGCAGCAACGAATTCGAACAAGGCTTTGCCGATATCGCGACTGCCCTTGACGCGCAGCGATAGCTGGGCACCGCGACGCTGTGCTTCGGAGGGGGTCCGCACTTCGATCAGATGGGGCACCGACTGCGTCAGCAGTTCGGCAAGGTATGTGGTGAGCCGTATCGACTTTTCGCGCAGCCGGCCGATGCCGGCACGATGGAAAACTTCCAGCGAACTGCGCAACGGCGCCAGCGAGAAGATCGATGGGTTGGACAGCTGCCAGCCATCGGCGCCTGGTGTCGGCCGGAACTCGGGGCCCATCTGAAATCGCGTGGCCCGATCGTGTCCCCACCAGCCGGCTAAACGCGGACGTGTACTCTGCGCGTGGCGCTGATGCACGAAGCAACCGGCAATCGCGCCCGGACCGGAGTTCAGATACTTGTAACTGCACCAGACGGCGAAGTCGGCATCGGCGTCGTGCAGATTCACTTCTACATTGCCGATTGCATGCGCCAGATCAAAACCAGCGATGGCGCCAGCGTCATGCGTGAGCTTCGCAATCATCTTCAGATCGAAGTTCTGTCCGCTCAGGTATTGAACGCCCGGCCACAGCACCAGTGCCAGTCTTGCGCCATGCAGCGCAATGGCCTGCGCCAGCGCCGCATCCGAAATCGTGCCGTCGTCCTGGTCGCCTTCGATTTCAATCAGGCATTGCGCCGGGTCGAAGCCATGAAAGCGGATTTGCGATTCGACCGCGTAGCGGTCCGATGGAAAAGCATGCTTCTCGATCAGGATCGCCGGGCGCTCGGCGGTTGGGCAATAAAAACTCACCATCATCAGATGCAGGTTGGCGGTGAGCGTGTTCATCGCCACCACTTCGGAGGGCAGAGCGCCGGCGACCTCGGCCAGATGATCGCGCACGAAATTATGGTAAGGCATCCACGGATGGCGTCCGCGAAAATGCCCTTCGACACCGAGGTCGCGCCAGTCGTCGAGTTCGGCGATCAGCGCGGCGCGCGTGCCCGCAGGCTGCAGCCCCAGCGAATTGCCGCAGAAATAGGTTTGTTCCAGGCCATCGTGGTGGCGCGGGATCAGAAACTCATCGCGAAAACCGGCCAGCGGATCGCAGGCATCCTGATGCAGCGCGTAGGTTTCGGTGGCGATAACGGACATCGCAGGTCCTGTGCTCGGTGGAGGCGCGCAGTCTGACGGTGTGTGCGGCGATGCTCAAGACACCATGGCTAAGTGTGGAGTGCGGCAGCTTGCTGCCGCTGTTCTTCGTCACGGCTACGGCAGGTGGAAGCAAGACTACGTCGAGTCTCTGAGAAGGAGCACACCGCTCAGCGAGCCGCTCTAAATTGAGTGCGGCGGCATTGGCAGTAGAAGTAGCATGAAATCGGGCTAGACCTTGATTTCACGCTTGCGCATCGCATAGATCAACCACGCCATCGCAACGATCACCGCGCTGGTCAGAAAGGCGGCGCGGCCTTTGTCGAGGTCCCACATCAGTGAGGCCAGCAGCGCGCCCAGTACGCCACCGAATCCCGACGAAAATCCGTACAGCAGGCTCTGTCCGGCAGCGGCGCGCCGGCCAGGAAAAAACTCGGTCATCTGGCGCATACAGCAGGCGTGGAATACGGCGAAACCAAGTGCATGCAGCATCTGTGCTGCGGCCATCATCGGCAACGAATCGGCCATGAGTGCGGTGACGATCCAGCGCAGCACGGTGACTGCGATGCAGACGCTGATCAAGCGCTGCGCGCCGAAGCGCTCGATCAGCCTGGGAACCTGCCAGAACATCGCGATCTCGACGGCCACGCCCAGCGCCCAGAGTGCGCCGATGACGGTGCCAGAATGTCCGTGGTCCTGAAGGTGCAGGGTATAGAAAACATAGAACGCGCCGAACCCGGTCTGCATCAAGAGTGCGATCAGCAAGAAGCGGCGCACACCAGGTCGCTTCCACAGATGACCCGCATCTTCGATTTCCTCTTCGTGCCTGGGCGGCTGATCATTGCGATGCGACCAGGCCGCAAACACCATCAACACGAACAGCGGCAGCGTCAGCCAAGGGAAATTGTCGCTGCCGAATTGATCAAGCAGGGTGCCGTAGCTGGCGGCTACCAGCAGGAAACCTACCGACCCCCACAGTCGGATGCGCCCGTAGTCGCCGCTGCGCGGACCCAGCGCGACCAGGGTCATCGCTTCGAACTGCGGCATCACCGCGTTGTAGAACAACCCAAACAGGGTCATCACTGCGAACAACTGCACAGCCGAGGTGGTGACGGTGAATGCCGCGAAGCACAGCAGCGTCAGCAACGAGCCGGCAACGAACCAATGCCCTGGGTGCGCACTTCGCTGCACCAAAGCGCTCCACAGCGGCGGACCGATAATGCGGCTGCCGTACCAGATGCCCAGCATGCCGCCGACCACATAACCGCCATGACCCAGCGCATCCACCCAGCGCCCGATGTACGGCGTGTATGCGCCCAAGGCAGCGTAGTAACAGAAGTAGAAGATCGCGAAGCGACGAAAGGAAGCGGTCACGTCAGTCGGCAGTGCCAGTCTCAGGGGGTATCACGCTCGCGCGCCCGGCGATCAGGACGAGACCGGGCGTCGATCGTTTCATCACCACACGCTAGCGGTTGCAGCAAGTCGGGGCAATCCCTGTCGTACCGATGCCATGCCCCTGCCTCACTTGCTACGCTTGGCCCTTCTTCAGAGGGTTGGAAATGCGCGCACTGCCTGCAATCACACTATTCGTTGCGTCGTGGATCAGCTTCGGTGTGTCCGCAACGGACTCAGACGACGCATTCAAGTCGCTTTACGAGCGCGAATGGCAGTGGCGATTGAAGGAATATCCGCAATCGGCGACGGCGGTCGGGGTGCACGACTATGACGATCAACTGGGCCATGTCGACAGCGCGGCGCAAAAGCGGCGTCTGCGGTGGCTGAAGCAACTGGACACTGAGCTTGATGCGATCGACGCGACGTCATTGGCGCCGGATGCGCGCGTCAACCATGCCATCTTCGTGATGCAGATCGACAACGCCATCGCAGCCATCGAGCTGGGTGGCTATCTGATGCCGATGACGTCGGATTCGAGTTTCTATGCTGATCTGCAGATGCTGGCGCAGTCGCACCCCAAGACGCGTGTGCAGGACTATCGCAATTACATCAGGCGGCTCGCGGCGATTCCAGGCTATTTTGCCGAGCATACCGAGTTGCTGCGCGAGGGATTGAAGCGTGGAATGACGCTGCCCAGTGTGGTGTTGAGCGGTCGCGAGGCACCGATTCGCGCGATTGCCGAACATAAGGATCTGGACAGCAACCCGTTCTATCAGCCATTCAAATCACTGCCTGCTTCGATTTCAGCTGAGGTTGCGGCCGAGCTGCGCAGTGATGCGGCCCGGGTCATTCGCGATGAGGTGATTCCCGCGCATGCGCGCCTGCTCAAGTTCTTTACCCGCTCGTATCAGCCGGGCGCCCGACGTTCGATCGCCGCCTATGCACTGCCCAATGGCGAGGCCTACTACCGGCAGCAGGTTCGCGAATACACCACGCTGGATGTCTCGCCTGATGAAATTCATGCAATCGGATTGCGCGAAGTGGCGCGCATACGTGCCGAGATGGAAGTGGTCATGCGTGAAGCGAAGTTCGAAGGCGACTTCGCAGCATTCCTGAAATTCCTGCGCAGCGATGCGCAGTTTTATGCAAAGACGCCGCGCGAACTGTTGATGCATGCGAGCTACATCGCCAAGCGCATCGATGGGATATTGCCAGGTTATTTTTCGCAACTGCCGCGGCTTACCTATGGTGTGGCGCCGGTTCCAGCGGCGATTGCGCCTTACTACACCACTGGGCGTTACAGTCCGGCGCCCGACGGCGGCAAGGCGGCCGGATTCTATTGGGTCAATACCTGGAAGCTGGAGGCCAGGCCGTTGTATGTATTGCCTGCACTGACCTTGCACGAGGCCGTGCCTGGCCATCATCTGCAGGGCGCGTTGGCCAACGAGCAGGGCGGGCAACCACCGTTCAGGCGTTATGCCTACATCTCGGCGTTCGGCGAGGGCTGGGCCTTGTATGCCGAACATCTGGGTGTCGAGATGGGCATCTACGAGACGCCTTATGAGCACTTTGGCCGTCTGACCTACGAGATGTGGCGTGCAGCCCGGCTGGTCGTCGACACCGGCATGCATACCAAGGGTTGGAGTCGGGATCGGGCATTGGCCTTGCTGCGCGATAACACAGCGCTCAGCGAGCATGAAATCACCACCGAGATCGATCGCTACATCAGTTGGCCGGGGCAGGCGCTGTCTTACAAGTTGGGTGAGCTCAAGATCCGCGAACTGCGTGCCCGTGCCGAACAGCAGATGGGCGCTCGCTTCGATCTACGCCGATTCCATGACACCGTTCTGTCGCTGGGATCGGTGCCGTTGCCGGTGCTGGAACAACGCATTGAGCGATTTATCGCAGAAGGAATGTAGGAGCGGGTCTTGTACCCGCTCGCTCTTGATTTCGGCAATCTGCGCGAACATCAAGAGCGCACGGGTGCCAGACCCGTGCCTGCAAAGGCGAAACGACAATCCTTTGCGCAAGGCAAATCAGAGCCGATCGCGTAACGTACGTGCCTGCCGCGTGCGCCAGTGATCCATCCCCAGAGCGTTTTCAACGATCGGCTGGGCGTGATCGAGCAGCGCCCGCGTCCGTTCGCGATCACCGCGCGACAGTTCGACTTGCGCGAGCTCGACTTCGGTGGCAGCGATCCGCCAATGATCGGCCGGGAAATTTTCTTTCACGGCGACCAACGCGTTCTGCAGATAGGTTACCTCGGCATCGCGCTTACCTTGCGCTTCTGCCAGCCGTGCAGCAACGTGAAAGCAGACCGCGCGGCTAGACGGATCGCCACTGGCCTTGGCCAGTTCGACGGCAGGCGCCAACACCCGCTGCGCAGCGTCGACATTGCCAATGCCGATCAGCGCTTCGGCCCGCATCGCGGCGATCAGCAGATTCATGTAATCGTTAGGCGGTCTCGCGGCTGCATAGGCATCGGCTATGGGCTGCAAAGTTTCCAATGCCGACGAGAATACTTTCTTGTCGATCAGAGCGCGGGCGATCTGTATCTCGGTGAGCCGGATGCCGAGCATGTCATCAGGTACCACGACGCGGCGCATCTCGACCGAGCGTGCGGCCAGCACCAGAGCCGCATCGGGCTCGGCCAGCTGATTTTTCAGGATGGCATACGCCGACAGCGTACGTGCCAGTGACACGCTGCGACCACTCAGACGTTCCTGCTGGGCGACTACAGCCGCGTATATCCGATCGGCGTGATGCAGTCGGCCCAGCTGCATCGAGATTGCCGCGATGCTTGCCTGCGTATTGATACCATCCGAGGTCGTGTTCGTGCCGAATTGCAGATCGATGGCGTGCACCAGTTCGAATTGGGCCAGTGCGGCCTGGTTGTTACCGAGCTGCTGGTGCACCGTAGCGAGCTTGTGCAGTAGCGCGGCACGACGCCAGGATTCGTGCTTGAGGGCGTCGAGCTGGTCGAGTTCGTGCAACGCCCGCTGCAATATCTGTATATCTTCCAGCCTTGCGCTCTGCGACGATGCCGATACGACATCGGCGCGCTTGGCAATGCATTCGACCAGCGTCATGCGATCGGCGCCGCCAAGCTGCTCGGCAATTCGGTTGCCGGCGTCGATATCGGCGGTCGCCTGCGGAAGACGCCCGGCGCTGGCGTTGGCGGAGCCGCGAAAACAAAGTGCGTGCGCGAGTTCAACCGGGCTCAGCAGACTTCGGTAGCGTTCGAGCAACTGATCGAATCGGGCAAGTGCACGTTCGGGCTGGCCGCGTCCGTGTTCGATCTCTCCGAGTTTGGCGAGCAGGCGTGCGCGCGCGATCGCGTCGGCGGGTCCGGGCGCTTCGGCCTGTAAAGCGGCGCGATCCAGCCAGGTGTTGGCGCTGATGGCTTCGTCATCGGAGTCGCGCAGCAGTGCGGCAAAGTTATCGATCAGCGATTCGCTGCGCAGTATCTCGAGACGTGCGGTATCGCGCTCGCCGATTGCGGCGTCGCGCTGCTGGCGTGCGATGGAGGCCTGCCACGCAATACCGATCGTTCCGGCGATCAAGGCCGCCAGCAATGCCAAGCCCAGGCCCGCTTCGATGCGGTGACGGCGTGCAAAGCGCAGCAGGCGCTCAAGTCGCGTCGGTAACCGTGCCAGTACTTCTTCGCCATCGAGCCAGCGCCGTAGATCCAGTGCAAGCAGTTCCGCCGATGCGTAGCGATGCTCGGCCCGACGCGCGAGGGCGGTCAGCACGATGGCGTCCAGATCGGCGTCGATCCCCAGGGTTCCGGCTGCCGACGCAGCACTCGGCGGCTGGATCGGCTGGTGACATACGCGCTCCACCAGCTCGGCCAGCGCCAGCCCTTCATTGTTGTGCGGTGTGCGATCGGTGAGCAGCCAGTAGAGCAGACCACCGAGCGCATAGATGTCGCTGCGCGTGGTGATCGGATCGCCGGTCAGTTGCTCGGGTGCGGCGAATGCCGGCGTCAGCGCACGATCGTCGGTCAGCATCGCGGCCTGGGAATCGTCGAGCAGGCGCGCGATGCCGAAGTCGAGCAGATGTGGGATGCCCTCGTGATCGATCATCACATTGGCGGGCTTCAGATCGCGATGCACGATCAGATTGGCGTGGGCGAAAGCCACCGCCTCGGTGATGCGACGCAGTACGTCGACGCGCGTGCGCAGATCGGGTTGCCGAGTACGCAGCCACTGATCGAGACGAACGCCATCGATCCATTCGGTAACCAGAAAGGGTTCACCGTGCGCGGACACCCCGCCATCAAGCAGCATGGCAATACCGGGATGACGCAGTCGTGCCAGCAGCTCGCGCTCGCGGATCAGCTTGTCACCGAGCGTGGCACGATCGGCACGCAGAAACTTGATCGCGACCTGACGCTGGAACGCACCATCGGCGCGCTCGCCCAACCAAACCTCGCCCATGCCGCCGCTGCCGATGGGTCGCAATAGACGCCAGGGCGTGCCCGGCGCCAGCGCCTGCGGGCGCGACGGCAGGCGTTCGAGCAGGCCTTCCGACTGCAAAATATCGGCGAGCCATTGCTGCAGCGCTGCTGCCCGCCCCGGGTCGACAGTGGCCAGTTCCCTCAGAGTCGCGGCACGCAATACAGCATCCATCGCCAGCAGACGATCGATGTCGGCTTCAAGGTCTTGCCATTCGGTCGGGTCGCTGTGCACGAAGTTTTCCCGGTTCAGTCGATCAGCATGCGTAAAACGGCGCTCGCCACAGTCATCGCCGTGACATCCTCAGTTGCCTGCGGAGCCGCTCATGCGTCTGTGCAGCCAGCCGCGCGCCTTGACCCAGTCGCGGCGTACGGTGGATTCGTCGACGTTCAGCAGCGTGGCAATTTCGGCATCGGTCATGCCGCCGAAGTAACGCAGATGCACGATCTCGGCGGCACGTGTGCTGGCACGCTCAAGCGCCGCCAATGCATCGTCGAGTACCAGCAGGTCATCGGCCGCCATCGTCGGATCGGCCAGGTCGTCGGCAGCCGATAGCGTGGTATGGATTGCACCCGAACCGCGCTTCTGTGCCGACTCGGCTCGCGCATGGTCGACCAGAATCTGTCGCATGGTGCGTGCAGCTATCCCAAAAAAGAAACGGCGATCCAGCGGTTGCGGCAACGCACTTCTGCTCAGACGCAGATAGGCCTCGTTGACCAGAGCCGTAGTCGACAGCGTTTCGCCAGCGCTCGCCGCAACACGCTCGCTCTTCGCGATGCGGCGCAGATCCTGCTGCGCGGCGACGATCAGTGCCGACAGTGCGCTGGGATTGCCGGCGCTCAGTTGCCTTAGCAGCGTGGTGATCTCGGCCGCGATGTCGGTGTCGTCGGTCGCGTTGTTGCGGTCTGGCATGGTGCTACTCGAGATGGGCGCTGCACATCATACGCCGCCGGGTCTGCGCGGTTGATGACTGGATTGGCGACGCATTTGCGCATGTGCAGGCAGGGGATACCAAAGGAGCCCGCTATGTCGACGCAATTTTTCAGATTCGCACGGTCATGCGTACCAAAGATCGCCGCGCTGTTGATGGTCCTGCCAGGGATATCGAGCGCAGCTACCCTGTCCTGGCCCAACCTCACACCCTTCGGCGCCTGCCGCGAGACCTTGCAGGCCTGCATCGATGCGGCCGCGCCCGGCGATACCGTGCAAATCACGGCCGATGATCTGCTGTTCCCCGATCGTTTCACCTTCGTCGACGAAAGCCTGATCATCGCCAAGTCGCTGACCTTGCGCGGTGCTGCCGGCATCGACCCGGTGTTCGCCGCCGGGCGCAGTATCAGCATCAGTCCGCCCGCCGTCGCGCTGACCGCGTACACGGTTTCGGTGGAGGACCTGATCCTCGATCGCGGCAGTATTACGGTGCTGGACCAGGCAGTATTGACCAGTACCTATCGTGTGCAGGACGTGCGTATCAATGATGTCCCGGTCAATCAGTGCGCGATCAGGATGAATGCGCAACTTGGGGCGATGCCGAATTTCCAGGTATTGCGCAATGCGATTCGTGTCGCTGGGAACGCGGCAGGTGGCGATGCGAGCGGAATCTGTTTCGGCAGCAGCGCGGCAAATTGGCAGGTGACCGTTGCCGGCAACCGCACCGAGGCGATGTCCGGCGGCTTGACGCACGGCGTCGTCGTCAATTCCAGTTCGGCCGGCCCGATCAACATTTCCGGCAACACCGTCGTCGGGCGCAGCATCCGCAGCGGTATCGAAGTGCTGCAAACGACCGGTACTGCGCGGGCCTTGCTGCAAGTGGTTAACAACAGTGTCAGTGGCCAGGATGCCGAACCCGCGGCTTTCGCTGCCGGCATGTTGTTCATCCTGTTCGATGCCGATGTGCAGATCGTCAACAACACTGTGGTCGATGGCAAAACCGGACTAATCGTCGGCAGCTTTTCCAGCGCGCTGCCGGTCAATGGTCTGGTCGCCAACAATCTGGTGGCTTTCCATTCCGGTGAAGGCTTGACGATCGATCTGTCGGTCGCGGCGACGTTCAGCAATCGCAACAACCTGGCGTTCGGCAACGCCTTCGATAACTTCGCGCCAGGCCCCGGGACCGTCTTCTCGAATCCGCAATTGATCGGGCTGACCTATCCACGTACTCGCGACAGTTCGCCAGCGATCAACGCAGGCAGCAACAGCGCATTGCCACCGTTCAATGGTTTGGATGCCGATGGCCAGCCGCGTGTGATGCTGGCGACGATCGATATCGGTGCCTATGAAGCCGGTTTTGCCGTCACTGGCGTGCATGTCGCTGATGCATCCAGCATCACCGCCAACCAGACCGATGTCATCGGGCTGGGTGGTGTCGCGCTTGCGCCCGGCGCGCTGCTCGCGGTCACCAGCCTGCACACGCCCGGCGCTGCAGCCGCAGTGGCGCAGAACATCGGCGTGTGGTTGCCCGCGGGCAGCGGCAGTCTGCCGTTGTCTATCTTTCATGAGAACACTGGCGTAGCGATGCCCATCGGTCGTCGTTTTGCAGTGACGACGCCGGGGTTCGGCCTGAGCGGGTTTATGCACGCCAGCACGCTTGCCAATATTTCGGCTCAGTACACCATGCTGTCCAACAGTGCGCTGGATGGTCGTCCGGGCGCGATTGCCGTAGTCACGCACAACTATCTGACCAGCGGTCCGCATCACGATTTCGCGATCGGTCTGGAATACGTCGGTACGCGTTGGCATGTACGTAACGAAGACGCCGCCGTCGACATGCCGAGCGCACGCAACTTCAACATCGTCGTCGCACCGGAACTGTCGGAGAACGCATTTCGCGTTGCCGGTCCGGCATCGGCGGCGGTTGCGGAGATTCGGTTGTCACACCGCTTGCTCGACAACAATGTCTGTGCCGCTCCGATGGTTGGACGCGTCGATGCAATCGCGGGACCGACGGTGTTCAACATCACGCCATTTTCTGTCGAGTACCGCAGCGGAAGTTTCGGTGCGCCCGGACGCTGGTTCGTTGTTGCGGAGAATGGCGGATCGCCGTCCTCGACCACGTTTCCTGCTGGCGCAGCGTTCAACGTGATCATTGACGGTGCTCAGGCCAATGGCTGTCGCGCACCGGTCGCGGACCTGATGTTCGAGAACAGTTTCGAGTAAGGCCATGTAGGAGCGGCGTGAGCCGCGATGCTCTTGCTCTGGCTCTGATCTCGAATCAGAGCCAGAACATCGCGGCTTACGCCGCTTCTACAGGAGCAGCTTGGGATCGCATGATTGTCGAAAATATCTGGATATGTGACTCAACCTACTGAATATTAAATGATTATATTGAAATCCTTATTCGTCACGACAAACCGCGTTCCGATAGCGTGACCAATGGCCTATGGTGTTCTGTGCATGGTGTTGTACATTACCAGCACACCAAATCACGGAGCGCCAAAATGATCCTCTACGTCCCCCTGAACATCCCGGCCACGAGCACAGCCAAGGCCATCGACTACGGCATTCCCAACGCCACGGACGCCGCCGGCGACACCAGTACCGGCAGCAACCGTTATCGCGAACGCGACTATGGCGTCGGCTATGGCAGCAGCAGCGGTTATGCCAGCGGCCGCAGCTATACCGGTCGCAGCACTTCGACGTTCTTCCGCTGCGGCTGAGGTCAGCACTCGTGAGCACCGCAGCCATCGCCGGCGACACCAGAATAGTGACCGAGGCGCAGGCAGCAGTCAGCGCCTCGCGCTGCGAACTGGCGGTAGAGAACGTGCACTTTCGCTACGCCAACCGTCACCAGGCCGTTGCCGGAATCGACTTGCAACATTTATGCTGGCCCGGCCATTCTGTTCGAATGGACGCAGTGGGCGCCGCGTGGCATGGACATTGTCGGTCGTCTGATCTGGCCAGTGCTGTCAATGTTGGCGGTGATGGCGATGGCCCCGATGCTGGATTGGGCAGCGGCGCGCACGCGTTCGGTTTCCGCAAACGCGGCGTCGAACCCTGGACGCAGGCTGCGCTGGCTCGATGCCATGCTGCGGCCGCTGGATCGTCATCCTCTGGGCAGTCTGCTGGCGGCAGAACTCAAGCTGGTGCTGCGGCAACGCCGCCTCTGGTGGTGGCTGGCGCTCATCGTGATCGCACTGATCCAGTTGTTCGGCACGCTGGAAGCGGTCGCCATCGCCTGTATCGGTGCCTGGCTGATCAGTACCGACGTGCTGGCGCGCAGTGTGTTGCGTGAACGCGAGTCGGGCACGGCGGCGTTGATATACACCGCTGCAGACGCACGCAGCCGGCTTTTGATGGTGCGCACATTGACGGCTCTCGCATTGAGTATCGTTCCGGTGCTGCCGGCGCTGCTGCGTCTCTTAGCGTCGCATCCAGAGATTGCCGCCGCATTGCTGCTGACCGCCGCCAGCGTCGCCATCGCCGGCCTTGCCATCGGTGCGCTGTGCCGCAGTCCGCGCCCGTTCGAGCTGCTGCTGGTGATGCTCGCCTATGCCGGTGTGCAGGGGCAGACCACACTCAATGGTGTGCTGCATCCAGAAGCAACGACGAGTCAGCACTTGCTGATTGCACCGATCGTCGCCGTGCTTCTGGCCCTGGTCTGGCCGAGATATTCGCGCAGCTGATTTACCCGGCATCAGCCGAACCGCTGCCGAGCGGTGCGACATCTTCAAGGTAGATGCACTATCGCCACCTGTCGACTCAAGCAACTTGTACCGGTATCTTTGCCTGCCCCGGAATCAATTTGGTCAATCACTTACTGATTGAATACGTAATTTACGTGCTTCGAGCTCCGCCGAACAGCTTGTGGATGCGAGAAAAATGATCGAGCTGTCTCCTCCTCATGCGTTAGGATTGACCAACCCCATCTCGCTGGTCAAGCATGCTTCTCTGCAGTGACGATCAGTGGTTTTAGAAACCTGCTATTTATTCGCACTTGAGGTCTCGATGCGCACCAAAGCAAAGCAGTCATTCAAATCTATCCGCGCGAAGTTTGCGCAGGCAATTCTTGCATTGAGTGGGCTTGCATCCGCCCCGCTCCTAGCGGTGACTCAGGCAGAAAAAGAATACTGTGTAGGTGGAATCTGTTTCGCGACGCTACCCGCAGCTGAGGCGTTTCTCAAGACCGAGCCCAATCCTCCGACAGGCCGTGCCTATCTAGAAAAGGTGAGCGAGAACTTCGCCGCATTCCCCGATTTGATGGACCATCATTACGCTGTGAAGGACCGCGAGAGTACGTTTCTCGACGACTGGTGGGCGACAGGTGCCGGGCCAAACTGCCTGGCGGACACGCCGCCATTCAGCCCGGTGGGAAGCCCCTACTCCTGCCCGTCGCTGGGAGTGCTGACGCAACGCACCGTGGATTACTTCATCGCGCAAGGGCATTGCGACGTCATTTACACACCAAGCCCGAGCGAGATATTCCCCTACGACGGCAATGCACAGCCGATGTCTTCGTATTCAGGCATCCCATCGAATCGATTGCTGCAGGTCGTGACGATGACCTGGCCGAGCTCCAGCGCGACTTTAAGCTTTAAGCAGGGAGGTTGCACTGGCGTCCAAGTGAACTCAAGCCCATTCAACCTAGGGAAATCAGTGGCTCGGATGTGTGAGCCCTTGTTCCTGGCCAAGAATAATGCGCCTCCCTCCGCCTATCCCTTCCTCTGCTACAACCAGGAGAACGGTGTCATCAGGGAGAAACTGGTCCAGTTCAACAGTTGCCCGAATACCGGTTATCCGTGCGTTCCCTCTACTGGGCAAAAGCTTCGCCACGAGGTCGATTTCCAAGCCGATGGTATGCGATTCGAGCGTCATTACCATTCGATATCGCAGTTACCGTCATACGCTGGGCTGGGGCGCGGCTGGACACACAACTATGACAGCCACCTGCGCACGGTTACGCCAGTGAACCTGCCCGGCGGCAAGTCCGTGTTCGTCATCGATGAACGCGGTGATGTCGACCAGTTCCAGTCGATCGATGCCACCAATACGATCTACCGGTCGGTGAACCGGGGTAGCCAACTGCTGCGCAAGCGTGGCACGCCTCTGGTATGGGAACTGCAACTCAACGAACGCCAAACCAACTACTACGACACCGCCAGCGGGCGCCTGCTTCGCACCAGCGACCGTGGCCAGCCCGCAAACGATCAAACGCTGACCTACGATCATCACGGACGCCTGACGTCCGTGATGAACGCAAAGGGACGCAGTATCGAGTTCGCCTACGACGATTGGAATCTTAGCCAAGTCACCGCGCCCGACGGTCAGGTGTACCTGTATTCAATAGGTGCCACCAGCCTGGACAGCGTTACCTATCCCGGCGGTGGCCAGCGCTTGTTTGGTTACGCTGACCCTAATCTTCCAGCGTATTTGACCAGTATTGACGATGAGAACGGCAATCCTTACGGCGAGTTTGCCTACGATTCCCTTGGTCGCGTGGTGTCCAGCAAACTGTTGACCGGAATCCCAACTGCGCCCTACGCCGAAGGCGTGACGTTGGCCTACAACCCAATTGTTGCCGGCGTCGGCAGCACTACAGTCACTACGGCACTGGGCGAGCAAGTTACATATAGCTTTGGCACCGATGTATTTCAGCGTCTCTTAGGCCTCGCGGACAGCGCGGGTAGCACGAGTACGGTTTATCGCACCGACGGCCGCACCGACTACACCGTCGACAAAAAGGGCGTGCGCACAGGTTTCGACTATGACGCCACCTATCAGACAGTGCGCATCGATGCACAGAATTCCGACACTCAACCTGCGAACGCTGTCAGCGATGAGCGCAAGACCGAAACCGCCTGGGACGCAGTGTTGGATTTGATCAGCGAGCGCCGGATATATCGCTGCTCTGCACCAAATGCCACCGCCCAGCCCTGCAATATGACGTCTTCCACGCGTTGGGAACTGGAATCGCTCAGTCGCTACGCCTACAACGCGCGCGGTCAGATGATCGCGCGCTGTGAAGTCGATCCGGGAAATGGTACGGCGATGGCTTACACCTGCGGCAGCAGCACCGACGCGCCGACCGGTGTGCGTCAGACATCGACCAGCTACTGCGAAGCCGGCGATGTGGACACCCCAGGCAGCGGCTGTCCGCTGCTGGGCTTGAAAAAGACTGTGGATGGTCCGCGTACCGACGTCGCCGACATGACGACCTATTCCTACCACGAAGGCCGCCCGCATTGGTGTGGTTTCTGCGGCTATCACCCGAACTACAACCTGGGTGACCTTGCGTCGGTCACAAATGCCCTCGGCCAGGTGACTTCCTACCTGAGCTTTGACGACGCTGGTCGCGTCACTCGTATACAGGATGCGAACGGTGTGATCACGGACTTGGCCTACCACCCACGTGGTTGGTTGAGTACGCGCACCGTTCGCGCAAACAGCAACGGCACGCCAAACGCGACGCTGGATGCGACCACCGCACTGACCTACGACAACGTTGGCCAAGTCACCCGCATCACACAGCCCAATGGCGCCTACATCGACTACGTCTACGACGATGCGCATCGCCTGACCGGGATTGCCGACGGCCTGGGCAACAGCATCAGCTACACCCTCGATGCTGCCGGCAACCACGTTGCCGAGCAGACCCGCGATCCCAGCAACTCGCTAACGCGCACCATGGGCCGGGTTCACGACAGTCTCGGTCGTCTGCACAAACTGCTGAATGCGCAGAGCGCCGAAACCGTGTTCACCTATGACGCCAATGGCAATCAGGACACTGTGACCGACGCATTGACCCGCGTCACCGACAGTAACGTCGATCCGCTCAATCGCCTGATCCAGAGCACCGACGCGTTGATGGGCAACACCAAGTGCCGCTACGACGCACGCGACAATCTGGTGCAGGTGACCGATGCCAAGAACCTCAGCACCGGCTACACCTATGACGGATTGAATGATCTGATTCAGTTGACTAGCCCGGATACCGGCACAACCGCTTACACCTACGATGCCGCAGGCAATCGCGCCACGCAGACTGATGCCCGTGGCACAGTCAGTACCTATAGCTACGACGTCTTGAATCGTCTGACGGAAATCGCTTATTCGAATGACCTGGGCGTGGCCTTTACCTACGACGAAAGCCATTCAGAGTGCGAAGCGGGCGAAACGTTCGGCATCGGGCGCCTGACCGGCTTTACCGATCCCACTGGCCGCACCCTGCTGTGCTATGACCTGCGCGGCAATGTGCGGCGCAAGATCGCAAGCGTCAATGGTGCCGATCGTGTGACTGCGTGGACCTATTCCATTGCTGATCGTGTAACGAGGCTAACCTATCCCAGCGGCGGCATTGTCGACTACTCCCGTGATGCGCTTGGTCGCGTCAACAGCATCAGCGTCACGCCCTCGGGTGGCAGCGTGCAGACGCTGATCACTGCGGTCAGCTACTACCCGTTTGGACCGGTCAAGCAGATCACCTGGGGCAATGGCGCGACCAGCCTGCGCAGCCACGACCAGAACTACTGGATCGACAGCATCAACGGCAGTCAGGCAGATGGACTTGATCTCGACTTCACTCTGGATGCCGTGGGCAATATCACCGGAATCAGCGATGTGCTGGGCGGTACACCACCGAACAATAGCTACACCTACGACGCGCTGTATCGCCTGATCGATGTCGATGCACCGAGCAGCAATCTCGAGACCTATACCTACGATGCGATCGGCAATCGGTTGAGCAAGACATTGGGTGCGGCGACGCCGTTGCCTTATGTCTATCCCGGCAATAGCCATCGCCTCAACAGCGTCGACGGTGTCAGCCGCGCTTACGATGACAACGGCAACACCGTCTCGCTGGATACTACAGGGGATGTCAATCTCTTCTACGACGAGCGGAATCGTCTGACTCAAAAGCTTGATGCCGGCAGTTTTGTGTTGATGACGTATTCCTACAACGCGCGCGGCGAGCGTGTCATCAAGTACGACGTGGGCGAAAAGCCCAACCGCCGTGTGTTCGACTACGATGAAGGCGGCCGATTGCTCACCGACGAGCGTATGGATGGCTACGGCACGCAAGAATTTATCTGGCTCGATGATCTGCCGGTCGGCATGTACACCGATGGCGTTCTGCATCAGATCCAGCCGGATCATCTGGGCAGCCCGCGCAAGGTCATGGATGAGTCCGGCGACGCCGCCATCTGGGACTGGCCGATTCTCGACAACCCCTTCGGCGAAGCTGCACCCAACCAGGACCCGGATGGCGACAGCACCGACTTCGTTCTGAACCTGCGCTTCCCCGGTCAGTACTTTGACGTGGAGACAGGGTTGCATTACAACTACTTCCGGGACTATGAGCCGGGGACGGGGCGGTATGTGGAGTCGGATCCGATTGGGTTGCTTGGCGGGATCAATAGTTTCGGATACGTTGGTGCCGCGCCGTTGTCACAGCATGATCGTTATGGGTTGTGCTGGTCCAATTCCGATTCCTTAGCACATTTCTATCTTGGGCTCGGCAGGACAGTAACGATCTACGAAATAGGATGCGCGGGTGAGCTAACTGGCAGGACGCGACCAGAGAGGGACATTTGGAAGGCACAGGTGCAAAGCGCGGCGAGCGCGAAAGCAATTTCTATGCCTTGCGGAACTTCTTCACGAATGACGATGTCTCGATCGGTCGGTGTTGCCTCTGGGATTTGGTGGATGGGCGGGATATCGCTCAATCAAAACGGCGACTGTGTTGTGCAGAAATCATGTGGAAGTAACTCCGGTGGCATGTGTGGCGGCATGGACAGCTACTCCTATGACTGCCTACTGAAAAGCATGATGGATGACCTCTTTGTTGATCCGAGTGACCTGGACAACAGCGGGTATACAAACAAACCGGATTTTTGGGATCAATGGCAGTACGGCGGGTCACCATATCGGGTTACAGGCGACTGGAGTGAGCGAATATCAGGAGGAGGAACAATTTGACTCGCTTCGCGTCACTGACTCTGCTCTTCGCCGCCCTCATTTCTTGTGGGCGGCAGGCTTCCCCTTTGCTCCCGAATGGCTATAAGGTCATGGCCATGAATCCAAGAGAGATATATGTTTCGAATGATAGAAATGAACTGATCATAGGATTTGCAATTTCTGAAATCGGGATCGAACGAAATTATGTATTTGTTAAATGCGTAAAGGATAAAGGCGTTGTTAATGGTTTCAGAAACATGGCAGGGTATAACATGATAGATACTGCCAATGGAGTAGTGCGCTTTGAGATGAATTATGATGAGTTCGATCGAGTTGCAGCAGAAGTCGGCTTTGATGCGTCCCGCATGCGGCAAGTTTCAGATTTTTTTTAGGGACGTTGGGGGGCAAAGACGTTTCGATACTTACGGTCGCAGGACCAGCTTGCCCGATGTCTGCCCGGACTCTATCGCAGCCTGTGCTTTCGCAGCATCTTCGAGTGCGTAGACGGTGATGGGTGGTGCGCTGAGCTCACCGGACTCGAACCGGGCGAGCAGCCATTCCATGCCACGTATCAGCCGCGGGCCCTGGGCAGAAAGAAAGCTGAGATTACAGGCGATGACGCTGCGGTTGGTCTGCGTCATGTTCAGCGGATTGAAGTGCGGGCTGCGCAGCCAGTCCCAGGCCAGCTTGGGCCAGTTGGGCAGGCCGCGACCTTTGGACAGCATCGACGCGAATCCATAGATGCACAGACGGCCGGTCGGCGCCAGATGCGCATAGCTCTGCTTCAGCGTGCTGACGCCATTGGCGTCGAAGATGGCTTCGAATCCGTCTGAGGAAATTGCTTCGGCGCGCTGCCACAGGTTTTCGTTCTGCTTGTCGATGATGTGGCTGCAGCCGGCTGCGCGTGCGGTGTCGATCTTGCTGGCATTGCCGACGACACCGGTGACTTCGCAGCCGGCGAGCTGTCCAAGCTGGGCGAGGGCGGTGCCGACACCGCCGGCAGCCGAATGCACCAGCCAGCGCTCGCCGGCCTGGGTGCGGGCGAGTTCATGCACCATGAACCAGGCAGTGAGAAATACCGTGGGCACCGCCGCAGCTTGATCCAGCGTCAAAGTGCCGGGCTTTGCGAATACACGATCCTGATCCAGCACGAGATGGCTGCTATAGCCATTGAACAGCGTGAGTGCAACGACTTCGTCACCAGTGCGAAAGCGGGTGACAGCAGAGCCGACCTGCAGTACATGGCCGCTGACCTCGAATCCCGGTGTGATCGGATAGCCGTGCAGTGCCTTCGCCGAGGCGTACAGCCCCATGCGGATGATGCCGTCGGCGTAGTTGACGCCGATGGCGGCGACTTCGATCAGCACCTGGTTCGGACCCGGCGCGCCGACATCGAAGGCCTCGATGCGCAGTGCGTCGTAGCTGCCGGGTTTGTGGATGCGGATGCGGCGTGCTTGCATGGCGAGAATTGTAGGAGCGGCGTGAGCCGCGAAGCTCTTGCTCTTGCTCTGACTCTTGACCGGCCGAGCAAGAGCAAGAGCTTCG
>JANMUE010000311.1:0-7287 GCA_031391205.1 Lysobacterales bacterium
ATCAAGAGCAACAGCAGCGGAGCAAGCCCCGCTCTACAAAGTCAAAGGCAAAGCATCGCGGCTCACGCCGCTCCCACATTCCCGGTTTTCCGCTCCCGCACCAGTTCATAGCGCCGGTGTGGCAGCGACGTTGCGGCAATGTCCTCTGGCATGGTGTTCTTGATCGCCAGACCATCGGCGAACTGCATGCCCACCGCAGCGAAGCAGTGCTGGACCATGGCCGAGCAATATATCGAGCCTTCCTGCGACAGCAGATTGTCGCGGCTTCGGAGCCGGCGACTCTGTACCGCCAGCAAGGTGCCGACGATTTCGCGCAACGAATAACGCGTCAGCCCGGCGAGCAGATCGAGCGCCGTGGTCATCACCGCAGTGGTCTGGGCCTCGTCGAGGCCGAAATCGAGTATGGCAAGGTTGGGAAATGCGGCTTCGTCGAAATACTTGGTGGCGCGATTTTCCTGCACGCCGAGGCGGATCTGTTTGGTATGCATCTCCAGGTCCGATTCCAATAGCCAGAGTTGGCCATCGGCGCGCCGCCCCGAAATCAGGAACGCGTGCGACCAGTCGCTGTGCCGGTCCGGACGCAAACCGCCTTTCTGCATGCGACGAATGGCGCGGTTCAGCCAGTCGGCGCCGCCCACCAAGCCCACACAGCCGGGCCGGGCATGCGCTTCAATCAATTCGGCATTGGTAGAGAATGCAGTCATCGGTATCCCTGGAGCGCGATGATGGGGAGGCGATTGAAGCACGGCGCGGCCTCGACCGCCGTGCGCAACGGGCCGGACCTTGAATTCTGCCCGCCAGGCCTCACACTGGGCGGCCGAAGGAGTGCTCCATGCCTATTTACGAATATCAGTGCGCCAGTTGCGGCACCGTGTTTGACAGTCTGCAGAAGATGTCCGACCCGGATCCGAACGAGTGCCCCAAGTGCGACAAACCCCAGATTTCGCGGCGCGTCACCGCACCATCGTTCCGGCTTTCCGGCAGCGGCTGGTACGAAACTGACTTCAAGAAGGACGGTGACAAGAAACGCAATCTTTCGGGCGATGGATCCAGTGGCGCCCCCGCGCCCGACGCCGCACCGGCAGCAACGCCAGCGAAAGCCGAACCGGCTGCATCGCCAGCACCCGCAAAGTCCGACGGGGCTGCGTAACGCATTGTCCCAACAGCAAAACGCCGCGATCTCTCGCGGCGTTTTTGTTTTTACGCTGGCTGCGGCAAATCAATCATCGCCACCAAAGATGCCGAAGATGCGCAACAGGCTCATGAACATGCTCCAGATATCGGCAAACAAACCCACCGCGACGTTGACGTAGTTGGTTTCGCCGCCGTGGATCGCCTGGCTGGTATGCCAGAGGATGCCGACCGACGACAGCAGCACGATCGCGCCGGAGATCACCAGGCTCATCAGCGGCAGTTGCAGGATCAATTGCGCGGCGATGGCAATCAGCACCACCACACAGCCGACCAGGA
Organism: Lysobacterales bacterium; assembly: GCA_031391205.1. Classification (GTDB taxonomy): domain Bacteria; phylum Pseudomonadota; class Gammaproteobacteria; order Xanthomonadales; family Ahniellaceae; genus 0-14-3-00-62-12. The sequence goes on from JANMUE010000311.1 coordinate 1,471, forward strand.
AGAACCCGCGCAGAAAACTGAAATCCTTGCGTGTGGTCAGTGCATACATCGACAGAGAAAAGGTCGCGACGGCGGTGCCGGCAAAGGCATTGACGACGATACTGGCGTTCTTGGCCATATAAAGCCCCACGATCGGCCCCATCAGGAACCCGATCAAGGCGCCGTAGCCAAGGGCCATCGGAATTGCCAGCGGCGAGCTGGTGAAGCGCATCACGATGAACGGCGTCACGATCAACAGACCCAATATGATCCAGGGATTGAGCGGTGTCATGCCGCTGGCGATGGTGATGCCGGTCACTGCGGCACTTAGCGCCAGCATCAAGCTGAGCAGGATGTAGGCGTTGCGCAGCACCTTGTTGGTCAACGGCTGCGACTCGGCGCGATAAGGTTGGACTACGGGCTGGTTCATGAATCCTCCGTTGGGTGTACCCCTGCATTATGACGTTCGGCGCGGCATACGCAATACGTCGCCGCATATTCGCCTTTACTGAGTCGTAGTGACGTCAATTTCACGAGTATCAACACGGCCATGATCGTCTACGACACGCAACCGGTAGCGACCCGCGTGCTGTGGCCTCCAGGGGGCTCCTGCATTCGGCTCCGAACTGGTCAGATAGCCGTCGTTGATGAACCAGAACAGCTGGCGCACGTCCGCGTCCGCAGTCGCCCGTAACACCAGTTCTGCCTGATCGTCGCGCCCAAGTCGCAAGGTGTAGGCCGTGGCTCGACGCGGCGAAGTAATCAACGGTGCTGCCCCCAGAGCTGCATGGGCATCCGGACAGGCGGGGTTCACCGGCGGCCGTTTGCGCGGCATGCCCGCCTGTGCAAATACCTGCGCCAGATCCGACGGCCAGTACTCATGCACTTCCATGCGCACATTGCGCGGGTCGATGGCGCCGCATGCGGGCAGGCCGGTGTCCTTGTCGATTGCGACCGCTCGATGCACATTGCTGACGCGGATGGGCGAAATACCCGGAACAAACCAGGTTTCGCCGCGTTGTGGGCAGCTGGCGTTGGGCAGATCACCACTGGCGCGACAAATCTCGACGCGCGCCAAGTTCAATGGCCAGCGCCGCGCTGGCTCGTCGAGCGCGGTGCCCGAAGCCTGTAGTGCATCAATGATGTCGAAGAACAAAGGCGCGGCTGCATCGACACCGATCAATGCCGGATTCCCACCTCCATCGAAGTTACCCATCCACACCACCAGTACGTAAGGGCCAACGATGCCCGCGGTCCAGGCATCGCGAAAACCCCAGGACGTGCCCGTTTTCCATGCCACCGGCAGGCGTGCCGATCGAGAGGCCGCGCTCGCATCGGGGCGCGGATTCTTCTGCAGCATGTCGCGCACCACAAAACTGGCCTCGGCACTGAGCAGCGGCACACCGGCATCGCGCGGGTCCTGCTCGCGTCTGCGCAGCGGTCGTAGCCGTCCGTCGTTGCTGAGCATCGAGTAGAGCCGCGCCAACTCGGCCATGCTGACTTCGCCACCACCAAGCACCAACGCCAGCCCGTAGTGTTGCTCGCTCGCCATTTGGCTGATCCCGGCACGACGCAGAAACTCATAGAAACTCGGCTGCGTCAGCTTGGCGGCGACGCTGACCGCCGGAATATTGCGGCTATGGATCAGCGCCTCGGTCGCAGTAATAGGACCCATGAAGCGACCGTCGAAATTCTCCGGTGCGAACGGCCCGAATGCTGTGGGTACATCGCGCAGCACGGTCTCGGGATGCAGCACGCCCTGGTCGATGGCCAGTGCATAAATCACCGGCTTCAAGGTCGAGCCTGGCGAGCGTTTGGCGTGGCTGCCGTCGACCTGCCCTGCGATGGATGCATCGTGATAATCGGCGGATCCCAGCAGGGCACGCACCGACATATCGCGGGTGTCGACCAGCATCACGGCCGCGTTGACGAGTCCACGCCGGCTACTGCGTGCGAGATAGCCCTGCACACGGCGCTCGACCAATTGCTGCAATTTCAAATCAAGCGTGGTGAGCGTCGTGTCGGCGCCGGATTGTGGATACAGGCTGCGCTCGGCGACGATGCGATCGACAAAATGCGGCGCGAAACGCGGCAGTGCGCGTGTCGATCCGAGCTGCAGGGGCAGTGCGAAGCGTTCACGCTGCGACTCGTCTTCAGGATGAAGTTGAACCCAGCGCACGAACAGTCGATCACGTGCCGCGCGCAACGCAACGCCGATTGCTGTAGCACGCGCTGCCCCGCGCGCCTGACCGCGACGACGCGGATCCTGCGGCAATACCGCGAGCGTCAATGCCTCCGGCAGAGTCAAGGCGCTGGCAGATTTGTTGAAGTAAATCAGGCTCGCCGCACCCACGCCTTCGACATTGCCGCCATAAGGCGCGTAATTGAGATAGGCCTCCAGAATGTCGTCTTTGCTGTAGCAAAGCTCCAGTTGAATCGCGCGTGCAATCTGTTTGAGTTTTCCAAACGGGCTTCGGGTCTCCATGCGCCATAGCAGGCGCGCCAATTGCATGGTCAGTGTCGATCCGCCCTGACGCGCACCACCTGCCACGTAGCTGACCCAGGCACCACGCATCAGGCTGAAGGGGTTGAATCCTGGATGCCAGCGGAACCAACGATCTTCCTGCAGCTGCACCGCGTCGATCAAACCGGGCGCGATATCAGCAAGCGGCGTCCACAGGCGATAACGATCGTCGCGCGCCAGCGTGAGCCGCAACAGCACGTCGTTGCGGTCACGAATTTCCATCGACCGCGGCTGCAGCGATGCCAGCGGCGCATGCGGCCACCAACGTACGCACAGCGCGATGGCCAGCAGCAGCGTGGCGAGCAACAGCAGGCGCAGTGACCATCGCTTTGTGCGCAACACGTTCATGGAGCAGTTTTGGGCGACTCCACGGTCAGGCTGCCCGCCGCTCCACCCTGTGCGTAAACATCACGCTCGTACATCGACTCAGCATAGGGCGGCGGGATAACGAATTTGCCGACGCTGCTGGCCTTGATACGGTAGCGATACTCACGCACATCGCTCTCCGCTGTTGCGTACAGCACCACTCGGTCCTCGCGAGGCTCGACGTGCACGACGCTCAAGGTCGAACCCGGCAACGCTAATGTCGGGGCTGACGCCGGCGCCGGAGCGAAATCGCCCGCGTCGTCATCGCCGCCGCTGTCGGCGCCCGGCGGCTCGCTCTGCAGCACCAGATCGAATCCACCCGGCAGCAGATCCACCACAGCAATACTGCCGCGCGCATTCGCACCCAAAGCACGCAGTCGCAGACGCACCTCGATTTCATCGCCCACAGTCATTGTCGATATCGGCTTGCCCTCGGCGTCGAGATAGTCGCGAATCAACTCAAGGCCCTCACTTTGTGTTGCCATCGGCAGCTTGCGGTCGAATCCGGACTGACTGATGCTGTACCAGGCAGGGGCACCGGCCTGCGGTTCGATCACGATCTGGGTGGCGTTACCACCGAACAATCCCTGCATGATCATGCCCTGCGCCTGGCCAATCGCGGCCTGCTTCTTGTCAGCGCCGATCACCGCAAGCCTGGGCAGTGCATCAAACTTGCCGGTCGCAGCATAAGTATCCAATGCCAAGATAGTGAGCGCCGAAGACAACGTGTTGTGGCGATTCATCCGCACCGGTTCGAGCAGACGCGCAATCGCATCGCTCTTGAGTTTTTCGCGCTGCGCCGGGAAGTGCCGGGACACCAGATACACCGTCCACGCCGAGGCGATACCTTCGTCGTAGTAGTCGTAGTAGCGCAGCCAGTTTTTGATTTCTCGCGGCGTGTTGAGGCGCTGCAGGGGACCCGAAATCAAGGTGCGCGCCGACTTTTCCTGTTTCAACAATTGATAGCTTGAAGCCAGGAAGGCCGCAGTCGCATCGTCCTGATACAGCTTGGGCTGCTCGCGGTCCAGCTGTTCCTGCACCGTCGCCAGCAGATTGGTGGTGATGCGGCCCTGACGTGTCAACAGATAAACCGCGAGCGAGCGCTTGCGCAGACCATCCAGGCCATTCACTGCGGCATCACCGGCCAGTTGCGTCAAATAGTCGTTCAAGCCGTTGAGCAGATCATCGGGTACGGCCAGCCCGCGCTCGCGCGCTTCAATCAAATACAGCGCGGCATAGACCGAGGCGAACGCATCGGCATCCGGCGTCGCCACCCAAAGTCCGAAACCTCCGCCATCGCTCTGCCGCGAACGCAGCACACTGATTGCGGCACGCAGCCGATCACCGGGATTACGTTCGGCGATGCTGCCGAACTCGGGATGCGCGATAAACACCAGCGCAGGAATCGCCTGACTCAGCAACTGCTCGGTGCAGTAGTGTGGGTAATTATCAAGATATGCGGTCAGTCCGTCGGCGATCACCAGCGGCGATACCGACGCGGCAACGCGGCGCTGCGCAAGTTGGTCGTACATGCTGCGCAGACCGCCGACCACTTCGCGTTTGCTGGTATTGCCCACGCGCAATTCGTGACGATAAGCGATATTCGGCCGCAGCGACAGATCGCTGCTGCGCTTGGCGCTGTACTTACCGCTACTGGCGGTGAACTGCAGCAATGCAGCACCGAGTTGCTCACCAGCACGCACACGGAAGATCACCGAGGTCTCGTTGCCGGGCGCGATCTGTACGCTGTGCTTGGCGGCGCCAACGATGCTGAGCGAAGCCGGCAGTTTCAACGCGACGTCAATCGCCATCGGCCGTGCTGGCGCGTCGAGCGCGGTGTTGGACACACCAATGCTGACGTCGAATTCATCGCCAGGCGCCACCTGCATGGGCAAATTCGGCGACAGCACGAAATCACCGCGCACCAGGGTTTCGGACTGCGCTATACCCACGCGCGCTGCCGACACCGCGACCGTCATCACGCGCAGCTTGCCATTGAAACTATCGGGCACGACATAGTCGAAGTCATGGCTGCCATCGATGTCGACCAGGCCTGACCAATACACCGCGGGCTTGTCACCCTTGCGCTTGAACGGGTTCAAATGCTTCGCGAGCGCGCCGTCGGCATCGCCGCCGGGCGCAGCGGCGCCGGAGAGCTGACTGAACTCCGGCAGCAATAGATCGAGGATCTGCGCGGTATCCACTTGCAGCATTTTCTTGGTGAAGAAGTAATCCAATGGGTCGCCCAGCGAATAGCGCGCCACCTGCAGAATGCCCTCATCCACGGCGAACACCGCAACACGTGCGGGCTCTCCGGTCTGTACAGTGAAGCGCGCGGCATTGCCCGGTTTGACGACAGGCGTACTGGTCAGCGTCACCGTATGCCGACGCGCACCGCGATCCACAGAGAATGGCGCCACCCCGTACGACAGCGGGCTCATGAAGATTTCGGCCGAGCCCGGATCGCGCAGGAATTGCACGTTCACGTAGCCATTGCCTTCGAAATCTTCGGGCACAGTGATGGTCTGCACCGAGCTGGTGGTGTCGGTCTTGAACCAGCGGTGCGCATAGACACGGTCACGTTCAATGGTGATCAGCCCAGCACCGACATAGGGAGCGCGCAGTGAAACTTCGATTTCCTCGCCCGGCCGGTAGTCGCCCTTCGACAGCGTCAATTGCAGTTCGGCATTGCGTTCCAGTGAGCGGCTGAGATTGGCTTCGCCGGCAATGGAGTAATTGATGCGATTGAGTACCGTCTCCTTGGCGTCGCGCACCTCGATGACGTAGTCGCCGGGCGTGTCGGTGGTCAGGCGATAGTCCTGCCCACCCACAGCGAGTGCCAGCGGCTCGAGCTTACGCAGGTCCTCACGCGGCTGCGATACGTATTTGTAAAGGCCAGAGTCCTGCTTGGTCAGCACTGAGACGTAGCGCCGCTCGATCAACGCGAT
>JANMUE010000162.1:0-3044 GCA_031391205.1 Lysobacterales bacterium
GACCTGCGGTCGGACGCCTTCTCGCTTGTCTTGCAGACTGCTAACCGCGTCCGACCGCTGGTCGGACCCACACATGGCCGTGGGACATGCACCGATCCGTCCTATAATGCGTAATCCAGCGATCTTCGTCCGCAGTCACCCAGGAGCAGCCATGAGCATCGATCAACTCGAAGAAACCGCATTGGCCATGGTGGCCCCTGGCAAGGGCATCATCGCGATCGACGAATCCAACAACACCATCAAGAAGCGGTTCGACTCCGTCGGCATCGAGTGCACCGAGGAAAATCGCCGCGCTTATCGCGAGATGCTGCTGACGACGCCGAATGTTTCGGATCACATCTCCGGCGCCATCCTGTACGACGAAACCCTGCGTCAATCCACCCGTGACGGCATCCCTTTCACTCAGCTGATGTTGGAGCGCGGCATTCTGCCCGGTATCAAGGTCGACAAGGGGCCGCAGTCGCTGGCAGGTTTCCCCGGCGAAGTGATTACCGAGGGCCTGGATGGTCTGCGTGAGCGACTCAATGAGTATGCCCGGCTTGGTGCCCGCTTCGCCAAATGGCGTGCGGTGATCAATATCGGTGAGGACTATCCCACCAGCACCGGCATTGACGCGAATACGCATGTACTGGCGCGCTATGCCTCGCTGTGCCAGGAAGCCGGCATCGTGCCCATGGTGGAGCCCGAGGTCATCATGGATGGCAGCCACGATATCGATACCTGCTTCGATGTCACCGAGGCCACGCTGCGCTCGTTGTTCGATGCCCTGTACAAGCACAACGTTCTGCTCGAAGGCACTATCCTCAAGGCGAGCATGGTCATCTCAGGCAAAGGCTGTGACGAACAGGCCGGCGTTGATGAGGTTGCCGAGTCCACCCTTCGCTGCCTGAAGAGCACGGTTCCGGCAGCGTTGCCCGGCATCGTGTTCCTCTCCGGCGGGCAGTCCGACCGCGCAGCGACCGAACACCTCAACGCAATGAACGCGATTGGTGGCAATCCCTGGCCGCTGTCGTTCTCCTATGGTCGCGCCATGCAGTCGGCGGCGCTCACGTTGTGGGCGCAGGATCTGATCGGTAATGTGGGCGCCGCGCAGAAAATCGTCGCGATGCGTGCTCGTGAGAACGGGCTGGCGGCACTCGGGCGCTGGACACCCGACCTCGCAGGTTGATCAACCCCGGCCCGCAAGAGCGCAGGCCGGGATTTGATTTGCTCTGCACAGCGCAGCTGCATATTGTTCTATCCGTCCGGAACTTTGCCGATGCAAGCACATACAGACACCGAAGATCCTGTGGCTCTGGTCGTCGACGACGATATCGACATGGCTCTGATGCTGGGCGAGTTCGTTGAAGCCTGCGGCGTGCCTGTTGCCTGCGTTTATGATGTGAAAGCCTGCCTGGCGGCGTTGGCGCGCGCGCCCAAGGCCGTGCTGCTGGACTTGATCATGCCCGACCAATGCAGCGAGCGCGCGATTACCTGGCTCTCCGAACACGCCCCGGAAACCCAGTTGATCCTGGTCAGTTCGCTGCCGCGGGCACAGATCGAACAGCGTGCCCAGGCCGCGCGGACTGAGGGCGTGCGCAATGTGCGCTATCTGGAAAAACCGTTCTGGCCACTGGATGTGGCCGCGGTGCTCAAAGAAGCCGGCATTGCAGCATCACGCACCTCCGTGCGGTGACAGCTGTCAGCGGTAGCGCGGGCACCAATCACGCATCATGCAGGCCGACGCGGCGCAGTTGAACTCGCAGTTATCGCCATCACCTCGACGACGTTTGTCGATGCATTCACTTCCCCTGGAGAACCCCATGAGCTCGACGCTGATCGCCACCCCACTCAAGCAATTGGACAAGGCGCTGGGCGCGCTGCGCGACCTGGGCCTGATCAAGTCCACGCCCGAGGAAGCGCCAGTGGTGGCGCTGATCAACCGCATCAGCCATCTGGATCCGGAGCGCACGCTGGCGATTGCGCGCACGCTGTCTCAGGGTTCGCTGTTCAACGAAGTGGTGCGCGAGCAGATTTCGGCGATGGCGATCGGCGAACGTTATCGTGACATCACCAAAGCCTTCGATTCGATCCGCGACGACGCCAAGGCCATGGTCACCCAGGTCGAGGACGGCAAGATCGACACCTTCGAGCGCCTGGGCAATGTCTGGATGAAGGTGACACGCGGCGACATCCCATCGCGCTTCGCGAAGATCAAAGATGTCTACCTTGATGTCGCCAAGGACAGCAAGGATCAGATCCGGCGCGAGCAGATCATTCTGGACGCCTATCGCGACTACCGTGGCGCGCTGAAGGAATCCCAGGTACTGGGCTTTCAGGTGCTGAAGAAGGCCGAAGAAGTGCTGACCACCGCGAAGAACGCATTGCAGGCCAGCGCCGACGCGCTCGCCGTCAACACGTCCACGGATCGCGAAGCCATCGCCCGTCTGGAAATGGACCGCGATCAGAAACTGCGTGCATTGCAGGACGAGGACAAGCGCTACCAGATCGCCAAGGACCTGAGCGAAAATCTGTCGATCGCCTACAACACCACCGAAGTCATCATGGCGCGGCTGATGCAGCTGACCGATGCAAAGGAGCGCGTGTATTCGCAGGCGGTGACCTTCTTCGGCACCAACGAGACGGTATTCACTGCGCTGTCCGCGTCGTTCACCGGCATGCACGGGTTGCACGAAAGCACGCGCACGCTGGAAGCGATGAAGGAAGGCATGAACAAGAGCATCGAGGCACTGGGCGAGATCGGCGACAAGATTCTCGAAGAAGCCACGCGTGCCGGTTATGGCCCGACATTGCGCGCTGAATCGGTGCAGAAACTGGTCGACTCCGTGGTCGGCTTCCAGGAACGCTCGGTGCAGATCATCGATGAGATGCGCGATCTCTCCGCCAGCAACGAACGCGAGATCCAGCGCGCCGTCGAAGACGGCAAGAAGCGCCTGGTAGCACTGTCGACATCGGCAGCGTCGCTGCCATCGGCGCCGTTGTAAAGAACACCGTGGGAGCGGCGTCCCGCCGCGATGCTCTTGCTTTGGCTATCTAGAGTAGAG
>JANMUE010000432.1:0-2033 GCA_031391205.1 Lysobacterales bacterium
CTCGATCCACTCCGCAGGCAGTTCCTTGCGCAAGAACGCCGTGCCTCTTAAATCCGTAATCGCTGTAATCGGCTCGCCCTTGGCCAAGCGATGTGCGAGTTCAATAATCTGTCGTTCGGCATTGCCATACACCAGCAAGTCCGCAGCCGCATCCAACAACACCGAACGGCGTACCTGTTCCGACCAGTAATCGTAGTGTGCGATGCGCCGCAGGCTGGCTTCGATGCCGCCCACCACAATCGGCACCTCTTTATAGGCTTCACGCACGCGCTGCGAATACACAATCACGCAACGGTCGGGACGCTTGCCGCCTTCGCCGCCAGGCGTGTAGGCGTCATCGCTACGCACGCGGCGATCCGAGGTGTAGCGATTCACCATCGAATCCATGTTGCCGCCGGTCACGCCAAAGAACAGATTGGGTTTGCCGAGCGCCTTGAACGGTTCCGCCGAACGCCAGTCCGGCTGCGCGATCATGCCGACGCGAAACCCCTGCGCCTCCAGCACCCGGCCAATAATCGCCATGCCGAAACTGGGGTGATCCACATAGGCATCGCCCGTCACCAGGATGATGTCGCAGCTGTCCCAGCCCAGCTCGTCCATTTCCGCACGCGACATCGGCAAGAACGGCGCCGTCCCGAAACGGGACGCCCAGTACTTGCGGTAAGAGAAAAGTTCGCGCGCGGCTTGCATAGGGCGCGGATTATGGGTGCCGGAGGGGGAATCTCCAAGGGCTAGAAGCCTGAAAGGGCGGGGATTTCGGGATTGCTGCGCACAAACGCAGGTCATTAATGAATGATTGCGATCACTTGCAAGTGACGTTCTCTCTCCCGGTTGCGGGAGAGAGACAGAGAGAGGGACTTTCTGAAGTTTGTTGCTACCAAACGAAAACCCTCTCCCCAGCCCCTCTCCCGCAACCGGGAGAGGGGAATAAAACCTTAGGTAAGCCGTGTTGTTGGGAAGTGTCTAAGTTGTGGCTGAAATGGTTGCATCTGCGTTGGTGCCAGCATTTGAGTTGACGGGGTGCTTACAACAAGCGCTTGCTCGTGAATTCGCATCAATGCTATCTAATGAATATGTTTCCGCGAAAGAACGCTAGGAGTATCTGATCAACATTGTGCCTTCCCTTAGTCTTCTAATCGGTAAGCCAATCTCACACGTTTGGTTCGGCGACTATTCAGCGCTTTACCTTGAGCTGGGTGAGCTTGCCCCCGGACACGTGCGGCGCGATGGTTCTCTTGGAAATCCAATTGGTGAAGTGACGGTATATGTTGGCTTCGACTGGAGGATCGAACGAAAGAAAGCAGCTTTTATCACTAGCCAGGCACGCCCCATTCAGTACGACGCTTTGATCGAGCAGTTTAAGGGCGCAGCCATAGTTTCGATTAGTCTAAGTTCTAGTAGTAAGGAACTGGAGATATTGTTCTCCAATTCGAATAGTTTAGTTACGCAAACTTCAGATTCACCTGACCCAGAGTGGTCAGTTGGTTTCAATGTTCCTTCCATGGGGCATCTCAGTGTTGAGAAAGGCATTCTTCGCCACGATCGTAGAAGTATAAGCAGCTGACCAGCAGCTTGACCTCGACGTGTTAATCGCTATTCAAACCAATCGCCTTCAACTCCAGCCCCTCAATCTCCTGCAGCGACTTGCCGGCGATGCCTTGCAGGTCGCTATACATGCCAACAGTAGAACTCATCACGCGTTCGATCTGTTCCTCACGCTTGTCCCATTGCCTCTTGGAGGATCACTTCCGTAATTGGACGCGACTCAATGCGCCACCCAGCCCAAAGCAGAACATAAACGGCTTGCGCTCACTCACGCTGGCGGCAGCGAATTTCTTCAACAGAGAGCAAATCACTGTGGCTGTATCCGCCGCGGTAGCCTGTCCACCAGTGAACACGAATGCGCCTACACCGGCTTGGGTGAGCGCTGAACGTTCCAACGTTCGATATCGCACTCTTTGATCACGCATGAGTGCGATCCATTCGCGTTCGCCAATGACGCGCAGCCAGTCGTCGTCTGCCGCGCCGACTCC
>JANMUE010000453.1:0-4115 GCA_031391205.1 Lysobacterales bacterium
CGCGAAGCTCTTGCTCTGACTCTCAGAAGTGGAGCAAGAGCTTCGCGGCGGGACGCCGCTCCCACAACGTCGCCCCCACCTTTCAACCCGTATTCTGCAACGCCTGCGATACCCCATGCACCGTCGCACACAATGCCCGAAACAGATCATCGTCGGGGCGATTGGCGGCGCGCCAGCGTGCCAGCAGGTCGTGCTGCAGCAGGCTGATCGGATCGGTGTAGGGATTACGCAGACGCAGCGAGCGCGCCAGACGCGGATCGTCGCTCAGCAGCGGCCGTCCGCGGATACGTTCGATCAACCGCAGAGTCAGATCATGTTCGGCGAGCAGCCGTGGGAAGAACTGGGCATGCAGCGCGCCGGAGAGTTCCGAGAAGCGTTCGGCAATCGCCATATCGCCCTTGGCCATCACCATCTCGACATCCGCCAGCAGGGCCTTGAAGAACGGCCAGTCGCGTGCCATCTCGGCGATTGCGGACTCGCCATGCCGATTCAACGCTGCCTGCAGCGCTGCACCGATGCCAAACCATCCGGGCACACCGGAGCGGCACTGCGTCCATGCAAATACCCACGGAATTGCCCGAAGATTCTCCACACCCAGCATGGTGCCGCGCTTGGGCGGACGCGAGCCAAGCGTCATCCGCTCAATGACGTCGATCGGTGTGGCTTCACGAAAGTAATCTACGAAGCCTGGTGAGTTCGCCACCAGATCGCGATATGCGGTGTAGGCATCGCCAGCAATGCCATGCATCCAGGCGCGCCACTGCGCTTCGCGCGGCTCCGGCGGGCGCGGGCGCACGCTGGCGGCGATCACTGCGCCCGTGGTCTGCGTCAGCTCGCGTAGCGCAAGCGCATCAATGCCGTACTTGCGGTGGATCACCTCGCCTTGCTCGGTGACACGCAGATGCCCGCGCACCGAATGCCGCGGTGCAGCCATCAACGCATGCGCCGTCTTGCCACCGCCGCGACTGACCGAACCACCACGGCCATGAAAGAACACCACGTCGACGCCGCGCGCTGCGGCCGCTTCCATCAACTCGACCTGGGCGCGCTGCAGGGCCCAGCGCGCGGACAACAGCCCGCCATCCTTGGCACTGTCGGAATAACCCAGCATCACCGTCTGACGATCGCCGCGCGCCGCCACGTGACGGCGATAGACCGGATCATCGAGCAGATCCGATAAGGTCTGTGGCGCCTGATGCAGATCGGCGATGGTCTCGAACAGCGGCGCCACATCAAGCGCGACATGGCCGTCGCCATCCTGCAGCCCTGCTGAGCGTGCCCAGGCCAATATCTGCAACACATCGCTGGCGTGACTGGCCATGCTGATGATGTAGACACCGGTGGCAGCCGGGCCCAGGCGACGATAGGCCTGTGCCAGCGCATCGAACACGGCCAATTCACGCGCCCAGGTGGCGACATCAGCGCGCCGTGGCAAAATTTCTTCTCCAGCTGCAGCAGCGCGCAGCAGGGACATGCGTTGCTGAGGGTCGCTCCAGCGCTCAGCATAAACTTCAGCCCAGGCGTCGCGCTGCACGCGCGCGTCCTGGCGCACATCCAGCCGCGCCAGATGAAAGCCGAAGGTGCGTATGCGCCAGCGCAGCCGACGCACAGCAAACCAACCACCATGCAGGCCTTTGTGCGCCAGCAGACTGTCGGAAATCAGGGTAATGTCGTGCTTGAACTCGGCTGCATTGCCGTAACCGCTGGCGGCTTCGGCCTGGGTAGCCTGCAGCCTCGCGCCAATCAATCGCAGCAGGCAGCGATAGGGCATGTCCTGATGACGCGGACGAATGCGCGCGGCGGCTTCGGGCAACAGTTCGCGGTAGCGCGCCACTGCGACCAACACCTCGTCGCTGACTTGCACACGTCCAAGCGTCTGACTAAGAAGTCGCTCCAGACGCGAGATATCGCGGCGATAGCATTCGATGATCATGCGCCGCTGCGCATTCAGCGTTTCGGCGATGGTCTCTGCACCGACATTCGGATTGCCGTCCATATCACCACCCACCCAGCTGGCGAAACGCAGCACGGCAGGAAGATCGGCGGCGATGCCGTAATGTTTTTCCAGCGCGTCGCCCAAGACCTCATAGAACACCGGGATCACGCGATACAGTTGCTCTGCGAGGTAATAGTTCACATGCTCGCGCTCGTCGGCAACGCTGGGGCGCACAGGTGCGCCCTCGGCGGTCTGCCAACCCGCGGTCAGCGCCATGCGCAATCGCGCCCAATCGGTATCGCGCTCACCCGGAGTGCGCTCGGTCGACAGATCGGCCAGCAGGCTGCGAACGATTTCGGCCTCCTTCTCCAGCAAGGAGCGTCGCACCGCCTCGGTGGGATGCGCGGTGAACACCGGTTCGATATCGAGCGCGACAATCGTCGCCATTAATTCTTCCGGCGAAACGCCGGCCGCATTCAAGCGCTGCAGTACGTCGCGCAGACCTTCAGGCGGATAGCTATCGCCGCTGAGCTGGTAATGGCGATGGCGGCGAATGCGATGCACACGCTCGGCCACGTTCACCACCTGGAAATAAGTAGCGAAGGCCCGCGACACCAATTCAGCGTGATGCGGCGTCAACTCGCTCAGACGTTTCTGCAGGTCTTCGGTCGATTCGCCGCGCTCGCGACGACGGATGGCGCTGGCGCGGATCGCCTCAATCTCATCGAGAAAATGCGGCCCGACCTGTTCTTCGAGCAACTCGCCTACCAGCGCGCCCAGCCTGCGCACATCATCGCGCAGCCCCCGATCGGTGGATGGAAACTCGACATCACGCAGCTCTTCCACAAGCACCCCCGCCTGCCAGGAAAGACCAAGACTAGCGGGGTCGATTGATGCAGCGCAACAATGTAACGCGCGTCAGGCTTTAGAAACGCCCGTTTTTCAACCCTGTCCGGACACTTCGCACTGAGTGCGGAAGCAGCTTCAGCCGCGATTACCCGATTTATCGTAATGCCTACGCATCGCGGCTGACGCCGCTTCAACACACACGATATGAAAACCCGGGCTAGCGCCAACAGCACGCCCCATCAGGGCAAGCCAGAAGATGACTTTGGTGGCGGCACCATCAGGATGGTGGCGCGGTGTTCGGTCGGCTCGACGACGCTGTATTCGCCTTCGAAGACATTGCCGTTGCCGGCCGCAGGCGAGGGACTGCGCGGGCCACGAACACGGCGAACGAGCTGCACGACGGTAATCGCGATCAAGGTGCTGACCGCGATCAACATGCCCAACAGCAATCCGCCAACGACAAAGAAGGCGACGAAAAGTCGCTTGAACAGGATGCCAAGTACATCAAACATGCCGGACATGCAGGGTCCTTGCGCCGCGGCTGCGGCGTTTGCGTCAGAATGCCGGTCATTGTGCAGCATCAAGACAGGTTACACATGAATGAATCCGAACCTGGCACAGGCGAATCGCGGGCAGGCAGGGTGGACGGCGAGAACGTGATCTGTGCCATCACCGATATCCCCGAGAACGCGGCACTCGGCATCCAGATCCCCTCCGCCACCGGCGGGTTTCCCATAGTGTTGACACGCCGGGGGAACCAGGTGCAGGCATTTCATAACGAATGCCCGCATGCGGGGCGCCGCCTGGATTGGGTGCCGGGGCAGTTTTTGATTGAAAACAACCTGTTGGTCTGTGCGGCCCACGGCGCCGCGTTTACCCGCGACAGCGGCCTGTGTCTGGCCGGACCCTGCCGCGGTCAGGGTCTGGTGCGCTTTCCCGTCATCGTGCGCGATGACAAGGTGTTGCTAGCACGTTAGTCCGGCATCGCCCACGACAAGCGCTTGCAGCAACCGTCCCTGGTGCAGTGCGATCGCTATCGGCATCCTGCCTCACGCGACACTTGCACGTCCATGCGCGGCGCCGGGCCGCGCATCCCTGCGCGGTGTTCAGGGCGGCTCGACATGCGCTTCAACGCATGTCGAAAGCGCCGCCCTTCACCCATGGCCAGGCGTTCGAATGAGCAGATGACGCTGTCGCGGTCATCTAAGCGTACTCTTGATATACGGCAAGCAGCCGTCCCTGGAGCATTGTGGAGATCGGCAATAACCGTCCCTGGTGCAGTGCATCCGGCCGCGCATCCTTGCGCGGCGTTCAGTGCGGCTCGACATGC
>JANMUE010000482.1:0-15926 GCA_031391205.1 Lysobacterales bacterium
CATTCCTCACCCGTCCGCCACTCGCCACCCACAGTATTGCTACTGCTGTGCTGCCGTTCGACTTGCATGTGTTAGGCATGCCGCCAGCGTTCAATCTGAGCCAGGATCAAACTCTTCAGTTAAATCAAAGCTGAAAAGCGACCCAAGTCAGTCACTAGCATAAAACTATTGTTTCCTACTTGTGCTTTCTCGAGCGCCATATTTCTTGATGTGTCCGAAGACAGCATCTGGGCAGGGGTATCCCCCACCAGGCGCCCACACAAGTCACCTGTGCACGCTGTCAAAGATCTTCGCATCGCAAGGAACCTTTCGTTCCCCACCCGAGTCGTTTCCGCCTCAGCGAGCCGCGCACTATACAGCACTTTTTCTACTCGTCAACACCGCGCGTTGCAACAATTCGGTTCGCAACGCGGGCCCCACCGGAGCGGGCGCGCACTCTAACGGAATGACTTTCGAGTTGAAAGTACTTTCTAACTTCATCATTCAGTCGGCCTTAGACTGCGCGTATGTACAGCACTGTTGACAACACGCACATCACGTCCAAACACATCCACGAGATCGCTGATCAGTGTGTGAAGTGTGGGCTGTGTCTGCCTTCGTGCCCCACGTACCAACTGCACAGGAACGAATCGGAATCGCCGCGCGGCCGCATCGCGATAGCGCAGTCGCTGGCGCACGACAATGATCTCTCGCCATCTGCGATGCAGCATCTGAGCAGCTGTCTGGCATGTGGAATTTGCGAGAGCGTCTGTCCTTCACAGGTGCCTTATCAGGAGCTGATTGCCGGTATACGGGCGCGTATCGGTGCAGACCAACGCGAGACGATTCGCCGTCGCGCAGCGCGGTACCTGCTGGAGCATCCACGCTGGCTTTCCCGGCTGCTGCCGGCAGCGCGTTTTTTTTACGCGCCGCTTCGAGCATTCAATGCGAATCGCAGCGAGCACCCCGTAGTTGCGCGAACCAACGGTGCACTGCCGGGAGCTACGGTCGCCAAGCTGGCGTTGCTCAGCGGTTGTACTGGCACGACACTCGAGGCAGGTGTGCTGGAAGCCGCGGACGACTTGCTGCGGCGCTGCGGATTTGCAGTGCAGCGCATGCCATCGCAATGCTGTGGCGCGCTTGCGCAGCATTCCGGCGATACCGCCACCAGTACAAGACTCGGTTCGGCGCTGCAGCAGCAGTTGCGTGGCAGTGGCGCAAATACCAGCACCGGAGTGGTAACCGGCTGCGCGCAGCGCTACGCCCACCTCGCAAAGGCTTCGGCGCCCTATCGTGACCCGATGGAGCTTCTCTGGGCCAACCGCAGCAAGCTAAGTTTCCGCGCCGACACGCGCGTCGTCGCATTGCATCTACCGTGCACGCAACGCTGCGATCCTGCATCGGTCACTGCCACGCAATCCCTGCTTGCGCTCGTACCCGGTCTGACGCTGCTGACACTGCCGCACCGTGGACGTTGCTGTGGTGCTGCCGGCACCTATGCACTCGATCACCCGGAGACAGCCAAGGGTTTGCTGCGACCTATCCTTGACGATCTGAGGCAAAACGGCGCGCAACTGCTGCTGAGCGCCAATATCGGATGCCGGATACAGCTGTCCGATGGCAGCGCTCTGCCTGTCTTGCATCCACTAGAATTTCTGCATTCACTTGTCGAGGCCTGTCCATGAGTCTGCGTCGCAATCGAACCCCTGATCGCTGGCTCGCGCTCGCAGAGTCCGCATTGCTCGGCGCAAGCAGTGATAGTCGTGAAAATCAACAGCGCCCAACCCCCGCTGCGGGCATTGACGATTGCGGGCTGGATACACGCCAGCGTCTCGATGTGGCCGGCATGATGCGGGTAAACCACACCGGTGAGGTATGCGCGCAGGCGTTGTATCTGGGTCAGGCCGCCGTCGCATACGACGACACGACGCGCCAGCACTTGCTGCGCGCAGCCGACGAAGAGCTTGATCATCTCAAATGGTGCAAGCAGCGGCTGGATGAACTGCAGTCACGGCCCAGCCTGTTCAATCCGCTGTGGTATGCAGGTAGTTTCGTGATCGGAGCGGGTGCCGCCCTTTTTGGTGATCGCGTCAGCCTGGGTTTTGTCGTTGAAACGGAACGTCAGGTCGAGGCGCATCTGGGCGAGCACATGGAACGCCTACCCGCCCAGGATCAACGCAGCCGCGCCATCCTGCAGACCATGCAGCGCGAAGAGGTCGAGCATGGCGACGCTGCCCGCACACAGGGCGGAATGGACCTTCCCGAACCGGTGAAACGCCTGATGGCGCTGAGTGCAGGCGTGATGAAGACCATCGCCTCTCGGATCTGAATCGCGCTTCGGTATCCGAAGCGCGATTAAGGCTGCAGAGGCCGTGCTTAGCCGAGGTTGCGGCCGTGGAAGAGCTCTTCCACTTCGCGCTTGACCATGGCTTCGATGGACTTGCGCTCTTTGTAACTCAGATCACTGGCCTGAGCCTCGAACAGATAGGTATCCAGGTCGAACTCTTTCACATGCATCTTGGTGTGAAACATGTTCTCCTGATACACGTTCACATCGAACATCTCGTACTTCTGGCGAATGTGCTTGGCCAGATAGTCCTGGATCGAGTTGATGCGGTGATCGATGTAGTGCTTTTTACCGCGCACGTCACGGGTGAAGCCGCGTACGCGGTAATCCATCACCACGATGTCGGACTCGAAGCTGTCGATCAGGTAGTTCAATGCCTTCAGCGGCGAGATCACGCCGCAGGTGGCAACATCGATATCGGCGCGAAACGTCGAGATACCGGTATGCGGATGGCTTTCCGGATAGGTGTGGACGGTGATGTGGCTCTTGTCCAGGTGCGCAACCACGGCATCCGCAAGGATGTCCTTGCCGGCCGCCTTTTTGTCGATCACCGGTTGCTCGGAGATCAGGATCGTCACCGACGCCCCCTGCGGGTCGTAGTCCTGGCGCGCGATGTTCAGGATATTCGCGCCGATGATGTCCGACACATCGGTCAGGATCTTGGTCAACCGCTCGGCGTTATAGGCCTCGTCGATGTAGTCGATGTAGCGCTCGCGCTGTTCGGCGGTAACCGCATAGCAAACGTCATAAATGTTGAAACTCAGCGCCTTGGTCAGGTTGTTGAAGCCCTGGAGCTTGAGTCGGGGAAGTGGCTTTACCACGTCGTGGGCCTCGTTAGGTAAGCGTTAACAGATCGCGGATTATGGGGCAATTCGGTGGTGGGGGTAAGTCGCCCAGCTAACGAAAGCTATCCAAAGCCGCTCGTAGGAGCCTCGGAACAAGGTCGCAGCCGAGATAGCGCCCTAAGTCGGGAGGTGAAAAACCGCAGGTTTTGCGGGTGTGGCAGGCGATGCTGTGTAGTGAAGACAAATGTTGACCTATCCAGAGGTTCCCCAAGTTGCCCGATGTTCACCGTTCAACATGGCTGGAGCATGACGGCCAGCACCTGTTTGTAGTCGACGGCGAAGCCTTGCAGGCAGGCCAAAATGGTCACAACGTTTGAAAAGCGAACGAATGCGCTTTATAACACTGCAATGGATCGGCTCAACTGAGGCATTGCATGCGCGCGGAACCGTCGGAACGCCTTACCCCATTGTCGGATGCAGTGCCAAAAAGCATCACGCCCAAGTCCCTCGCGTTTGACGGACTGCCGCTGGACCGCTTCCTGCAGCACTGTCATCGCCGCCGATATCCTTCGCGTACGGCCATCTTCATGCCTGGCGATCGTGCTGACGTGCTGTATTTTGTCGTCGACGGGTCGCTGAGCGTCGTCGCCGAGGATGATGACGGGCGCGAGTTGATTCTCGCCTATATCAACAAGGGCGAGTTCATCGGCGAACTGGGCCTGTACGTTGAAACCCCGCGCCGTGAAGTGCTGATGCGCACCCGTTCCAGCTGCGAACTCGCCGAGATCAGCTATGAGCGGCTGCTCGCCCTGTTCGAATCGAGCATGCGCGACGATTGTCCGCGCATTCTGTTCGCCATCGGCCAGCAGCTGACCAAACGTCTGCTGCATACCAGCCGCAAGGTCAGTCGCTTGGCCTTTATGGACGTGACCGGGCGCATTTCGCGAACGTTGCTCGATCTTTGCGGCGAGCCCGATGCGCTCTCGCACCCGAAGGGTACGCAGATTCGCGTCTCGCGCCAGGAGCTTTCACGCATCGTCGGCTGTTCGCGCGAAATGGCCGGGCGTGTGCTCAAGCAGTTGGAAGAATCGGGCAAGATAGCCGTGGCGGGCAAGACCATCGTCGTGTTTGGAACCCGCTGAGTGGGATCGTCCGAGCCGGTGGGGGCCGGAGGCAAGTCGCTCGGACTGCGTATGCGCGATGCCAAACTGCACGACGCTGCCTCGGTGCAGCGTCTGCTGGAGGCACTCGGCTATCCCTGCGACGAACCTGATGCCGAACGCCGGATTCGTCGCGTCAATGCCAGCCCGCGCCAATCGTTGATCGTCGCCGAGATGAAAGAACAGGTGATCGGAATGATCAGCCTGGATTTCATGTTCTATCTGCCGCTGGGACGCGAGACCTGTCGAATCACCGCCCTGGTGGTCGACGAGGGCTTCCGCAAGCAGCAGATCGGCCGCGAGCTGCTGCGTTTTGCCGAGAGCCTCGCAAGGCGCGAAGGCGCTTTACGCATCGAGCTGACCACGGCGGCGCAGCGCACCGACGCGCATCGCTTCTATACCGCCAGTGGCTATGCGCAGAGCTCGCTGCGCTTCGTCAAGAACCTGTCGGAAGGTTGATCGAGCACTCAGCACGTGCCATGAAGTGGGAGCGGCGTCCCGCCGCGAAGCTCTGGCTCTACTCTATATAGTTAGAGCGGAAGCATCGCTGCGGGACGCCGCTCCCACAACAGCAGGGATTTCGTCCGGAGACGACCGAAACTTCAACCGAACAATGCACGCAATTCCTGCCCCGGCTCCTGTGCGCGCATGAACGCTTCACCCACCAGAAAGGCATGAACCCCGGCCGCGCGCATCCGCTGCACGTCGTCCCGTGTGTGAATGCCGCTTTCGGTGACCAGCACCCGGTCGGAATCGATACGATCCTTCAGGCTCAGCGTAGTATCCAGCGACGTATCGAAGGTACGCAGATTGCGGTTGTTGACGCCAATCAAGGTAGCCGAAGTCTGTAAGGCCCGCTCCACCTCCTCGGCATCATGTGCTTCGACCAGCACATCCATGCCCAGCTCCATAGCGAGGTCGGCAAGCTCGCACAGCTGAGGGTCGCCCAAGGCGGCCACGATCAGCAGGATGCAGTCGGCGCCCAATGCACGCGCTTCGTAGACCTGATAGGCGTCGATCACGAAATCCTTGCGCAGCACCGGCAATGAACAGGCTGCACGCGCCTGCTGCAGATAGCTGTCGCTGCCCTGGAAAAAATCCACATCGGTCAGCACCGATAGACAGACGGCGCCACCGGCCTGATAACTCTGAGCGATCGCGACCGGATCGAAATCGGCGCGGATGACCCCCTTGCTGGGCGAAGCCTTCTTCACCTCGGCGATCACCGCCGGCTTGCGTTGCTGCAGCCTGGTTTCGATCGCCTCGCCAAAGCCGCGCGGCGCATCCGCATCGGCTGCCATCGCCCGCACCCGGGCCAGACTGATCATGCTGGACCGCTCGATCAGTTCCTCGCCCTTGCGCCGCAGAATCTGTTGCAGGATGTCGCTCATTCAGCACCTCCCTGACGCGTGCCATAGGCGCGTTCAACGCGCGCGACACGCAATTCGTAGTGTTCATACCAGACCTCGCGTCCACGCGCGCGTGCCTGGGCATGTTCGACCTGCTGGCGCCAGGCCAGAATCGACGCCTCGTCGCTCCAGTACGACACGGTGATACCAAAA
Source organism: Lysobacterales bacterium (assembly GCA_031391205.1). Lineage (GTDB taxonomy): Bacteria > Pseudomonadota > Gammaproteobacteria > Xanthomonadales > Ahniellaceae > 0-14-3-00-62-12. The sequence goes on from JANMUE010000482.1 coordinate 5,834, forward strand.
CCTTCCGCATCACGGGTCGATTCGACACCTAGATAACCCGGCTGCGCCGCTGCCAATTCCGCCATGCGCATCGCCGTCTCGGCATATCCATCGTCGGCACCCAACCGCCGCTGCGATGCAAAGATCACCGCGTAGTATGGCGGTTTGGGGGTGCGGGCGAAGGCTTGCGGAATCGTCACTGGGTTTCCTGATGTGGCTCTTCGGCCAATGCCTGGGTCATTGCAACAAACGCTTCGAATCGACGGGTGGCATCGCCCGACGTCATCGCCGCGACGGCGGCACGGACGCCAGCGGAAATATCATCGGCTACACCGGCCACATACAGCGCCGCCCCGGCATTGAGCGCGACGATGGCACTGGCCGGGCCCGGCGCACCTGATAGAGCCTGGCGTACCAGGACCAGACTTTCCGACGCATCATTGACGCGCAGCGCATCCAGCGGGCTGCGTTCCAGATCGAAATCCTCCGGCTCGACGCTGTATTCGCTGATCGCTCCGGCCTTGAGCTCCACCACCCAGGTGGCCGCCGCAATCGAGAACTCGTCCAGGCCGTCTTCTGCGTGCACCACCAGCACGTGCTGACTGCCGAGTTCACGCATCACCTCGGCGACGGGCCGCAGCCAGCGCCGATCAAACACACCCAGCACCTGGCATTCGGCCTGGGCCGGATTGGTCAACGGACCGAGCAGATTGAACATGGTGCGCAGGCCGAGTTCACGGCGCGGCAGTACCGCATGCTTCATCGCGCCGTGATGGCGCGGAGCAAACATGAACCCCACACCCAGGCTGTGCACGCAGCTGGCGACCTGCTGTGGCGTGATGGCGAGATTCACTCCGGCTGCCTCCAGCACGTCGGCACTGCCCGATTTCGATGACACCGAACGATTGCCGTGCTTGGCGACCCGCGCCCCCGCTGCCGCTGCAACAAAACTCGCGGCGGTGGATACGTTGAAGGTTGAAGCACCATCGCCACCGGTGCCAACGATATCGACCAGATGCTGCCGCGGCAGCGGCACCGGCTCGGCCAGCGCACGCATCACACGCGCGCTGGCAGCGATTTCGGTGACGGTCTCGCCTTTCATGCGCAGCGCCACCAGATACGCGCCGATCTGCGCCGGCGTCGCCTCGCCCGTCATGATCTGGCGCATCACCGCCTCGGCCTCGGCGGCATCCAGATCCTGCCGTTCCACCAACTTCTTCAGCGCAGCAGCGATGGCCATAGCGACGGACTCAGGCTGCGCGCGGCATGGGCACGACGAAGTTGCGCAGCAGATCCATGCCGCTGCGCGTCAGGATCGACTCGGGATGGAACTGCACACCCTCGACGGCCAACTGCCGATGCCGCAGGCCCATGATCTCGTCGATGCTGCCGTCCGCGTTTTCCGTCCAGGCGGTGATTTCCAGGCAGGCGGGCAATGAGGACTGTTCAACTACCAGCGAGTGGTAACGCGTCGCTTCGAAAGGCATCGGCAGCCCGCGGAACACACCACCGCCGTTATGATGAATCATTGAAGTCTTGCCATGCATGATGGTCTTGGCACGAATCACTTTTCCGCCGAAGGCCTGGCCTAGACTCTGATGCCCGAGGCAGACTCCTAGAATCGGCACCTTGCCGGCGAGCTGCTCGATCACGGCCAGCGATATGCCTGCTTCATTCGGCGTGCACGGTCCCGGCGAAATCACGATGCGCTCCGGACGCATCGCGGCGACGTCGGCGACACTCAGCGCGTCGTTGCGAAACACCCGCACGTCTTCACCCAGCTCGCCCAGATACTGCACCAGGTTGTAGGTGAAGCTGTCGTAGTTGTCGATCATCAGCAGCATAATCTATGTACCCTATTGATTTAAATGTATTAAATTGCTGTGATGAAGGCCCGCTACCCGGCGCAGGGCGGCTGGGGCCCAGCCGATGCAGTTTAGCCGCCGTGCCGCCCGTTGTGGGCGGGCGCAAGCCCTACCAGGGCACCACCTGCAACCCGCCCGCGCAAGGCCCTAACTAATGTTGATGCGGGCACAGCCGCCCCGCAACCTGAGCCAACGAAGCCACCGAAATGAAAGTCACAATCGCCAGCAAACCGAACGCCAAAAGCCGACACAAGCCCAACGCTAGCGCAGCAGAACTTCAGCGCGATTGTCCGCATAATTTTCTGCACACAACAATCAATGCACGCATGCCAACCGTCAAGTACCGGGCTGTTCGCTGCGCTCGCTGCGGTTTGCTTCTGCCCGTTGCCCAAAGGAAAGGAAGTAACGCTTCCTTTCGTATACGTCTGTCACAGTCAGTTCACGCCCAGCAAGTCAACTGGAATTCCGCATGCCTTGCAATGCACACGCGCTATCGCGTGTTTCGGCTCTATGGTTCGGATTGGCAATTGCCTGCTTGATGCAGGCCGCCAACGCATCTGAACCTCAATTCCTTGTTCCGAATGCCAGCGACACTTTTTTTCGGAGCAGCTTCGAGAACGGTGAGACCTTGCCGTGTCAGGCAGCACAGGACACGGATCATGATGGGCTGCTTGACCCCGTTTGCATCGAGACTTTCGCGCCACCGGATCCTGTATCAGTCGCACCACCGATCGACCCGACGGTCACTTCCGATTTCTGGACGATCAATCAGTTCCTGATTCAACCACCGAATGCGGTTCAGCGCGAAGCCGTGTCCGAGCGTTTCCAGCCATTTCGCGCCGCAATCATGCGCGGATTTGTGCGTGATGAGCTGGGCGCACCGCTTCCGGGTGTACTGATTCGCATACTTGACCATCCCGAGTATGGCTACACCTTCAGTCGCACAGATGGCGGTTACGACATGTTGGTCAATGGCGGCGGTGACGTCCTTCTTGACTTTCAGAAGACAGGGTTTCTGCGCGCGCAACGAATCGAACACACCGCCTGGAAGGATTGGACGATACTTGAAGACGTCCATCTGCTGCCATATGACGCCGCATCGACTCAGGTTTTCTTCGGTGCTGCAAGTGGTCAGCAAGTTCATCGTGCGACACCCGTTGTCGATAGCGATGGCACGCGGCAGAGCACAATCATTGTTCCCGCTGGCACCGATGCGAGCCTGCGCCGGCTCGATGGAACTACAGTCGTGACGCCGACGCTTAGGCTGCGCGCGACTGAATACACCGTCGGTGAATTCGGGCCGAAACGTATGCCTGCCACGCTTCCTGAGACCAGCGGATATACATACGCAGTCGAGTTGAGCGCGGACGAAGCGATCGCGGCGGGTGCGAGATCGGTAGAGTTCAGCCAACCGCTCGCTCTGTACTTTGAGAACTACCTCGATTTTCCTGTGGGCGAAGTGGTGCCCGTTGGCTATTACGACTATGTCTATGGCAGCTGGTTGCCATCCGACAATGGCCGTGTGATCAAGGTCCTTGGCATCGCAGGCGGAATTGCGTCCCTGGATATCGATGGTAGTGCGACGCCGGCAAGCGCTGCGATGCTCGCTGAGCTTGGCATCACTTTGGCGGAACAGACGCGACTTGCGACGCTTTACCCGGTTGGCGAGGAACTGTGGCGTACACCGATTGAGCATCTGACGCCATTTGACTGCAACCAACCGTGGATGCCGGTACAGCCGGCGCCTCCGCCACCCACAGACCCGGAACCTGATAGCAATCCGCCCACAGCGCCTGACAACGATCCTGGCGATGATCAGGAAGAGCCACCGCCTGTTGAACCCGATAGCGATCCCGACGATTCCAGCGACGATGAAAAGAAGCCCGAATGTGAATCCGGCAGCGTTATTGAATGCGAGAACGCGCGGCTGCGCGAGTACATTCCCATTCAAGGCACGCCGATATCTCTGGCCTATCAGAGCGCCAGAATGCCGGGAGGGTCCATTTCATCGCTGACAACGCGTGTCAAATTGACGCCATCCGATTTGCCACCGACCGTGCGTCGCGTTGAGCTTGATCTTGTCGTGGGCGGAAAACAGCACCGCTTCGTGTTCGATCCTCCACTGGCGAATCAGTCGCATGACTTTACGTTTGATCGACAGGATGTGTACGGGCGTGAACTGCAAGGTGAAGGCCAACGGTTTACGGCCCGAGTGACATACGCGTACGACGCTGTCTATACCCGCGCGCCAGGTCCCACCGAATCCCCGCAGTCATGGGCAGGCATGACCGGAGACATTGCTGAAAGCTGGGCGAGCAATCGCGAGTACCTGCTCAGCCGAAGCTGGAGCAGTCCAGGGACCACACTGAAAGCCCGTTTCAAGCGGCGTGGCGCCTGGGACGCCCGCGGCCTTTCGAATGGCGGCTGGTCGTTCAGCGAGCACCATGTCTACGATCCTGAGCGGCGCATAGTGCTCAAGGGCGATGGCTCCATGCGCAGTGCCGATGTGCAGTCCTCCACTGAAGTCGCACTGACGTTCCCTTATGCGCCTGCTAGTGCAGGGCAGTTAGTAGGTCCGGATGCATCGGTTTGGTTGATTTGGCATGGTATCGACCCAGGCGGAACACGCGGTCCTACGGTGCCCCTTCGCACCACGATTTCGCGCACCTTGCCTGGTGGTCAGCCAGAACAAATGGCGGAAAGTTGCCCCCCAGATGCGCAGGATGGCAACTTCTGTGCGTCTGGCTTTACACCCAGCTTTGAAATCAATGACGCGCATTTCGTCTATGTGGTGGACGAGCTGGGCAATCTCTACTTCGCAGGCGGTCGCGCCTTGTACAAACTCGATGTCGCAACTCGAACGGTACGCCTGCTGCGCGATTCCGCTTTGGCAGACGACCCCTGTGTGTATGCGCATTTGAAGTGGCATGATCGACGCATTTATCACTCGTGCGAGGAAGGCGGCATCGGCATGGTCTGGCCCAATGGCAGCGCTACGCCGTTGGCGCGGGGCGGCACCAACGATGGCGAGAACATCGCCGTGCAAGATGCCAATCTGTATGCCCCACGCTGGTTGGATGTCGATGCCCAGGGCAATGTTCTATTTGTTGAATCCACGCAGCCGCGCCTGCGCAAACTGGGCATCGATGGTCGCGTTACAACGATTGCCGGCAACGGCACTCTAGGTGTTCCCGTCGATGGCGCTATGGCAGCCGACAGCCCACTACCGTATGTCGGCTCGGTCGATGCGGCCGCCGATGGCAGTTACTACATTCTGGCCGGAGAACACGTGTTTCAGGTGCGATCCAGCGGGCAAGTCTTCACCATCCTCGGCGGTGGCAACGAACAGTTCGACCCAACACGCGTGCAACGAGCGCGCTCAATCGGCGTATCGAGCGAAGGGTTTGTCAAATCAATGCCCGATGGTGGACTGATCTATGGCAAAAGTTATCTGCAACCCGGTGCCTTGGTGCGCATTGGCGGCGGTTCGTTTCGATTTGACGCAGAAGGTGGGCAACATCAGATTCCAAGTGAAGATGGCAAGCGGTATTGGGTGTTCAGTGCCTCGGGGCGGCATTTGGAAACACGCAATACCGTTACCGGCGGCCTGATATTCAAATTCAACTACAACACTGCGGGCCGTTTAGTCGGTGTGCAAGATGGCGATGGTGATCTGACATCGATAGAACGCGACGGCAACGGGCGCGCCACGGCGATTCAGTCTGCCGACGGTCACCGCACAGTGCTGAGCTATGCGCCCTCCGGCCTGCTATCGCAAGTGGACTCGGTTGAGAACCGAACCTGGAAGCTGCAGTACGACCCTGATATCGCCAAGTTCGGCCTGCTCAGCCGCTTTGAAGACCCGCGCGGCTTCGCCTCCACAATGGAGTGGGCCGTTACCGGGAGACTGACCCTGGATACGAATGCCGAGGGTGGCTTTACACGCCTGTTCAGATCGCTTTGGAACACGCTCGATGCCGAGCGAACCACGCTCCAAACCGCCGAGGGCCGCCAACGCTATGTCTGGTCCAACAACAGCCCTGGCCGCGTGTTTCGGCACGCACAGGCATTTTCGGGCGCCTTCGCAACAAGCAACGAATCCGCCACGCATGCTTCCTTCGATATCCACGATGATGGCTCGATATCCAGTACCACGCGCCGCGGCGATGATCGCTTCGGCTACAGCGTGCCCATCGCATCCAGCGTATTGAAACTGCCACAACCAGCGCCGGATTTGTCGATCTATCGTGCACAGTTCTCGTTCGCCTCCGCGCTCGGCACTCAACTCGGCCAGCGCGATCTGCAATACCAGACCATCGTCAACAGCAGGCAGTATCTGCGCAATTACGACGCCCTCAGCCGCACCTGGGTCACCCGCTCGCCGATGGCACGCGAGACCAGTGTGCTGGTGGATGCGCAGGAGCGCCCCTTGCAGGTTTCGATTCCCGGCCTCAATATCGTCAATTACCAGTACGACGCACGTGGCCGCCTGCAGACCATCACCTCGGGCAGCGGGATCGAACAGCGCCAGTGGCAGTTCGGCTACGACAGCAAGGGTTATCTCGACACCCTCACCGATCCAATGCTGCGCACTACCACGCTGACCAACGACAACGCAGGGCGCACGGTGCAACAGACCTTGCCGGATAGTCGGCACATCGGTTTCTCCTATGACCAGAACAGCAACATTACCGCCATCACCCCATCGGGACGCCCCGACCACACCTTTGTCTACAACAAGGTCAATCGCGTCACCGAATACCAGCCGCCCACCGTGCCGGGCATCAGCGATGCGACCACCGACTACCGCTACAACCTGGATCAAATCGTCACCGGCCAAACCCGCCAGGGCAGCACGCAGATCACGCCCATACTGGAAACCGGCACGTTGCTGGTCAAACATCTGGACACCCCGCACGGTCGTTACACCTTCAGCCGATTCGGCAGCGGCAACGAGCGCATCACCCATTTCACCCATGCCAATACCGACGTACTGCGCCAGTTCAATGGCCCCTTGCTGCGCCAGGAACAAACCTATATCGACGGCTACGACGGGTTCTCTTGGGATGCCACGATCAACTACCTCCACAACGCCAACCACTGGCTCGATGGCATGGGAATTCTCACCAACAACAACGCTACCAATGAGACCACAGCGGTCAGTGTCGATTACAACTACGATGCCGATGGACTGCTTACGCAAGCCGTTGTAGACAGCGGCTCCAATCTGATCTTCTTCCGCAACGCGCAGAACGGCCTGCTCACCGGAACGCAGATGGGGTCGATTGTCGATTCATGGCAATACAACGGCTTTGCCGAACCGGTCGAGTATCGCGCCGACTACAGCGGCAGCGACCTGCTGCACGAGGTCTACACCCGCGACAAGCTCGGCCGCATCACCCAGAAGGTCGAAACCGTCGGTGCGGCGACGACAACTACCGTCTACGGCTACGACCTCGCAGGCCGCCTCGATACCGTCACCGAGAATGGTGTGCTGATCGCCGACTACAGTTACGACAGCAACAGCAATCGCGTGGGTGCGGCATTGGCGGCGACTGGCATTGCCAGCACCGGCTGCGCTGCGGGAATGCCAAGCCCTGCAGCAACGGTCGATGCACAAGATCGCCTGCAGAGCTTCGGCAATTGCACCTACGCCCACACCGCCAACGGCGAACTCACCAGCAAAACCAACACCGCCACCAGCCAGACCACCACCTACGATTACGACGTCTTCGCCAACTTGCGCAGCGCCACCTTGCCGAACGGCGATGTGCTCAGCTACCAGATCGATGGGCGCAATCGGCGCATCGGCAAGTCAGTGAATGGCGTCAAGGTGCAGGGCTTGGTCTACATGAACCAGTTGGAGCCCGTCGCCGAAACGGATGGGGCGGGCAACCGGCTTGCAACTTTCATCTATGCCGACCGGTCGAACGTTCCCAGCATGCTGATGAAAGGCGGCAATAGCTATCGCATCATCGCCGATCACTTGGGCAGCGTGCGACTGGTGGTCGATACCGCTGACGGTACGGTCGTCCAACGCATGGACTACGACGCCTGGGGCAATGTCACCAACGACACGAATCCGGGGTTCCAGCCATTCGGCTACGCGGGCGGCATCTATGATCGCGATCTGAAACTGGTGCGATTCGGGGCGCGGGATTATGATCCAGAGGGTGGGCGGTGGACGGTGAAAGATCCGCTTGGTTTGCGTGCCGGTGATACGAACGTTTTTCGATATGCGGCCGGCGACCCAATCAATCTGCTCGACATGAACGGTTTAGCGCCTGGCGCTGCGTTCCGAACTTGTACCAGTGCGGCATGGGATGCACTAAACACTATAAATGCAAGATCGATTTCCGAGAACCGAGAATACGGCGGCCTAATCTTTGAGAAGGACGGCAAGTTTTACGCGACTGAGCCTGTTGTCGGCTCAGAACAGGATGTGCGACCGGGCTCTACTATGAGCGATGTTCCTGAAGGAGCGAAATATTGTGGCGACTACCATACCCATGGCGATTATTCGAAGTATGACGAGGCAGGTAAGGTTGTTCGCACTGACGCAGCGAATGACGCGTTTGACTCCGACAACTTTTCTCAAGCCGACAAAATTACGAGCGACAGCTTGGATAAGCCAGGGCTGCCACCATGGAATTCCTATCTCGGAACACCAAATGGTTCGTTCCTGCACTATTCGGGCGGCGATGTCGCAACCGTCAAGAACGCGTTTTACTAGCGCATTATTGGTGCTAATGACCATTCTGGCGCCGCCGGCGGGCGTACTTGCCGGTGAGAAGAACAAGGTGCTTTCCGGTGGCGAAGTAGGCGCAATAGAATACGTTGCCGATGATCTCCGTGCATCCGGTCTTGATATTAATAAATTCGTTTTTGGGGTAGAGACGACACTGGATACGATCGAGGTATCTGCTGTCCCTGAAGTGAATATAGTCGAGTATCGTTATGGTCAAAAGCCTGGAGGCCCACCGACGCAAAGCTACGTTTTCGATAAGAATTCTGGAAAGTTCCTGAGGAAGTTTCGACCAAGATGAGCCTGGCCGTGATCGAACACCTCGCCACCCCACAAGCCGCTGAAGGAGCGGGTTTGCCGAGATTGCCCAAGCCAGATGAATTGCGTTCTACAAAAGAGAAGCCATCGCTGCCGCCAAACATGGAGCCCAAGCACAAAGGCTGGATCGACAACCTTGCTGATTTCCTGGAAGGCTTGGGACAAAAGATTCAGGGCGCGATTTGCCCGACGGAAGAGCAGGCTTGGGCTGATGCATGCGCACGTGGAGAGTGCGCATGAGCCAGAATTCAACGCTCTCGACATTCATGCGGACCTTGCGACGAGTCGTAGTTCTGGCCGCACACTCAATTCGCAGGGCCGGCTACGATCATCGTTTCTGGGCTCGGCATGCTCGTGACAGCGGAGTTCAGAAGCTGTCTGAGGAACAACTGCACCTCGGCTACGTGTTGGCTGCTCGGAACAACGACATTTTTGTACTCGGTGAGTTTGCTCGGGAGAAGCGACGAAGAGGCGATATTAGGTTCGTCAATCACCGCACGATGCTCGGTCGAAAGGCCATCGAGGCGTTAAAATGGATTGGCGTGCCAGATTTGGAATCCTACATTGCCGACTTTGATATCTGGGCAGATACGCGACATGCAAAAGACTGCGAATTGGCGATGGCTTTGAGAGGTAGTCCAGGGACAACGGACGTGACCATGGAGTCCCTTGACTTTCTCGAGATCAAATTACTCAAGTACTGGTTGCTGCAAGCTGCTGGCTTGCAGGGGCAACCTTTGGATGCAGATATATTGCGGCAGGGGTTGCGTTACTTCTGCCCACCTTGGCTAGGTGATCGTTTTCCTTTGGTCCCGTTAGAGTGAGATCAGATGCTCATTGTTACGCCCTTGTGGAATGGCAGCACTGGGCGCCAGCTGAGATCAGCCGGCGCCTCACAGCCTCAGCGTCATCTATGCGCTGAATCGCGGGCGGACGGGGCCAGGTCTTGCCTCTTGCCGGCTGACTACAGCTGGAAGCCATCTTCGTCGTGAGACGTGAGGTCTTGGCAAAAGACAAGGCCTGAATGCCCCCTTTTCCTACCGGTCCGTAAGCATCCGCCGAAGCCACCTTGAACCGCCTTCGGCAATTCGCTACGGCTGCGCGTCGATCATCCGGTGCAGCAAGGCATAAGCCACGCGCCACTGCTGACCGTTGCAATCGAGGGTGACGGTTTTGTCGTTGAGGC
>JANMUE010000488.1:0-1248 GCA_031391205.1 Lysobacterales bacterium
TATGGAACGAGCGCGACGAGTCTTTCCGGCGTCAGCATCGCCAGCGACGGAGTATTCGGCGACAACACCACCGCCCAGATCGCACAGATGACCGCGGCCGTCACCGGTAGTGTCGCCGCAGGTTACAACGGCACGATTCTGGTCGGCGTCCCCGTCTGACGGTAAGTTCTAGCAGGTTGTTGAAAAGGGCCATCCTGCCCTTTTCAACGTCGCTTCGAAACAGGCGTGACTTTTTCGCGCTCCCGAAATCAAGCGCTTAGCAGCGCATGATTTCGCCGGGCCATCCATGGCCCGGAACGCAGGCTATTGAAAATGAGATTTTCAACAGCCTGCTAGAACTTATACCCGGCAGTCACTCCATAAGTCCGCGGCGGCAGCAGCGTGCCGCCGATGGTGCGCGTGCTTGCCACGGCATAACTGCAGGCCCAGACGAATTCATCCGTCATGTTCTTACCCCAAAGGTTGAGCGTGAACTGTTTGCCAGGCGAGGCATAGAGGATGTTGGCATCCACCAACGTGTACCCATCCGACGCCAAGCGGTCGTCGTTGAACTCGGTGTGGTACTGCTTACCCTTGTAGATGGCATTGGCTGCCAACGTCAGCGTGGCTCCATTGGTGAGATCGAGGTCGTAGGCCGGATGAACGGTGATGCTCCACTCTGGCGACATGCGGGTGCGATTGCCGCTGAGGTCCTCAAGCGGCGCAGCGCCCGGCGCACTGCTATACCCTGCCGCATTCAGCGGATTCGGCGCTAGGAACGACTTGAACGTGGAATCAAGCCAGGCAATGGCAGTGTCGAGCGTGAATGCCCGCGCCAGGCGCCACGACGTTTCGAGCTCGACGCCCTTGGCCTCGATCTGCGCCGCATTGCGCATCTGGGTGGTGAAGTTGGGCGGCGCGGCCTGCGGAATGGTGAACTGGAATTGTGCGTCCTCCACTTCATGGTAGAAGGCCGCCACAGAGACTTGCAGCCGGTTGTCGAGCAGGCGCGACTTCAAACCCAGCTCGAAGCTCTCCACCTTCTCCGGATCGACGAATTTCTTGCCTGCTTCGCCGATAACCGATGTGCCGCTCTTGAATCCCTTGGCCCAGGTGAAATAGGTCATAAGCCCATCTTGTGGCCGGAACTCGACGCCCAATTGCGGCGAGAAATTGCTCCAGTCTTTCTTACGCACCCACGGATAACCCAGCGGCGACGGCACGGGTGCCGGTTGGGGCGGAGCCGCAGTCGCCTGCCAACTGGTGACG
>JANMUE010000360.1:0-3615 GCA_031391205.1 Lysobacterales bacterium
CAGGTTCCGCCTGCTGCGGCTCACCGGCGGCTATGCCGGCAATGGTTTAGGCGGCGGCATCAACTACGCCGGCGATGGCACGGTCGAGCTGATCGAAATGGCGATCGACACCAACCGCGCCAACTATGGCGGCGGTATCTATTTCCGGGGCACCGGCAATTCTGCAGAGCTGATCATCAGCAACGACAACCTGATCAACGGCAACAGCGCCGACGTCAACGGTGGCGGCATCTACCTGCGGCGGGCGGAGATGACGATGACGGCGCCCGGCAGCTCGATCTTCAACAATTCCGCCGTCAACCAAGGCGGCGGCCTGTACATGTACGGCTCCTTTCCCGAAACCCAGGCCACCGTTGGCAGCAGCGGCTTTGCCGGCTTCACCGCTATCTACGGCAATGAGGCGCGCTGGGGCGGTGGTGTCGCGCTGCAGGGATTGGAGGACAATGACACCGGCCGGACCGATTTCGTTCTGAACGGCGGCGCCAGCATCAGCAACAACTTCGCCAGCGAACGCGGTGGCGCGATCGATCTGCAGAACCATTTTTCGTATGACGATCTGGGCGACGTCAACGTGCTGGTCGATGGCGGCGTGATCGAGTCCAACATCGCGCCGCAGGCGTCGGCCGTCTACGTAGGCCACGACGACAACGAAGTGGGCATCCCACGCGGCAGCCAGTTGCGGATACAGGGCAGCCGGGTGGTCGGTAACCTCAGTCGCGATGCGAGCAACAACCCCACCGGTGGCGCGGTCATCGTGGTCTCGGAAGAAGGCCGCGCCACCATCACGCGCAGCTTCCTGCAGGACAACACCGCCGGCGCGGTGCTGCGTGCCGATATCGCATGGGCTGCCTACCCGCCCTCCCTCGACCACTGCGTAATCAGCGGCAATGTCCTGCAACGCGGCGTGATTGAGGCATTGAACGGTGCGCCGCTTGAAATCCGCGGCAGCACCATCGCCGGCAACACGCTTTCCGGCAATACGGTCATCACTGCTTCTAGCGGTCTGATTCTGGAGCAATCGATCGTCTGGCAGCCGGGCAAGCAGAGCGCGCAGATCAGCGGCGCGCGTGTCATCGACGACGTCATCGCCACCGAACTGGTCAGCCTGGTCAGCAGCCCGTCGGTGATCTACGCCGAACCACGCTTCGTCGACCCGCAGCGCGACGACTACCGCCTGCGCGCGGCGTCACCGGCGGTGGATTTTTCCGGTGTCACCGATACGGCCGATATCAACGGCAGCATGCACGACAAGGACATGGCCCTGGTGACCGACGCGTTCGGCATCGGCGATGTGGGCGCCTACGAATTGCAGAGCATCGGCAATCTGGCGCTCAACCCGGGATTCATCGAAGACCTGCGTCTGTGGACCGCAGTCTGGCCGGGGGCAGCGAGCTGGAGCGGCTCCGGTGCGAGCACCACTGGGTCGACGCATATTTCCTACACACGCAGCGACCCCAACATGCCCGCTGCGGGCACACTGATCGGACTGTCGCAGTGCATCCACATTCCCGGACCGGGCAGCTATCGTCTTTCGGGTCTCGCCTATGGCGATGGAAGCAGCAATCTGGATCGCGATCGGGTCAGCCTGCGCTGGGCGTATCGCGCCAATACCGGTGGCGAGTCCTGCACCGGCAGTGTCACCGGCGAAGGCATCGTCAGCTTTCCGAACGCCACGACGTTCGTCGCCCCAACGGCCGCGGCGATCATCAACGTACCCGCCAATCAATGGACGGATTTCTCCACCGTGGAGGTCTCGCTTGCCGTGGTCGAAGGATCGATCAACCTGCTGACCACGACATCAGGACATTTCGACGGCATCGTGCTGGAGCACTTCGACGTCCTGCCGGACGCGCTCTTTTCCAATGGATTCGAGTAATGGCCATGAGCACACGACCTCGGCTGATCATCCTCCTTGGTCTTTGCCTGGTGACCGGACCAGTCTGCGCGCAGAACCTGGTCATCAATCACGAATTCTTCGGCAATCTGGACGGATGGACGCCCTTCAACGCCTTCGACGTCACCACCACCTGGAGCCCGCTGGATCATGCGAACAGCGTGGAATCGGGCTCGCTGCTGGGTACCTTGCCGCCGCAGGGCACGTTTCGCAATCCACCTTATGCGTTTCAGTGCATCGCCCTCAGCCCGAACCGCGACTATGACTTCGGCGCCAAGGTTTTCCTACCAGAGGCTACGACGCCCACCAATGCGCGTGCCTACGTGGCGATCGAAGTGCTTCCGGGAGTTGACTGCAGCGGCATTTCAACGATCGTCGCCTACTCACCGCAGGTGATGACGACAGGCGCCTGGACCGACACTGTCGGGCAGTTCAACAGCGGCCCGAACGGCGTTACCGCACACGTCGTCCTCTATGTGTCCGCGGCGTCGATGACGCTGATGCGGTCGCATTTCGACGATGTCTTCGTGATGCAGCCCGAGGTGCTGCTGCGCAATGGGTTTGAAGACTGACGTAAGGAAGCTCCGAATATGTCACCACTTCGACATTGACGACGAACTACGCGCGATCGGCGCTGACCAGGAAGCGCCCGCTCAGGCGGACGATCCCCTCTCCCGCGAGCGGGAGAGGGCCAGGGTGAGGGAAACGTGCGATAGGGTTTGGTGTTTGCCAAACGCGCGGCAACAAAACCCGGCACCGTCGAATGCCTCCCTTCATCCGGCCTGCGGGCCACCTTCTCCCGCGCGGCGGGAGAAGGGCTTCATCGCCGATATTTCAAACCGAGACGCTATTTGATTCCCTCGGCATTGGCACGCCGCCGGCCATGCCGGTTCGAACGATCCGGCCAATTGCAAACCATCGCTACAGACGTTCGGCGACTGCGCTTTAGAGGCGTCTACGCCGTTTCATCCGATCAACATAGGTATTTGCGCTTATGGTTGCAGGTTGCAGGCAGGAGTAATTTTTCCACAACGGAGACACAGGAAGCGGTCGGCAGTTCGACCCCCTGATAACCGTCCCTAGTGAGGAGAAAGTCATGCCGAAGATCATGTTAGTCGACGACGAACCCAGCGTGCTGAGCAGCCTGCGGCGCACCATCTACAACATGCCCGCGAACACATTCGCCGACAAGGTCATCGTCGAGACCTTTGATAAGCCCGAGTTGGCGCTGGTCCGTGCCGCCGAGTGCGATTTCGATCTGGTGATTTCGGACTGGCGCATGCCGGGGATGAATGGCATTGCCTTCCTCGGCAAACTCATTCTGATTCAGCCGACGATCGCTCGCCTGGTATTGAGCGGTTATGTCGAGTTCCTGACTGAAGTGAAAACGGTGAACAGTCTCAAGATCTTCCACTTCATCAGCAAGCCGTGGAACAACGACGAGTTGCGCACACTGATGTGCCAGGCCTTGGAACAGCGAACCCAACTGGTGGCCGATCCGGACGCCGCACAAGTTGCGCCGCTGCGCGAAGGCCGCATCCCGGAACTCGGGCTGCTGCGCATCGGCCCGGATCGGCCCGCAGCAAACCAGACCACGCCGGTATTCAACTTCATGGATCGCGTCGCACTGCGCAGCTGAATTCCCAGCGGCGAGTTTAAAGTCCTGACGAATCGCCAGCTGTAGGCTGGCGACGAGCGTAGGGTGGGTGCAACCCACCATT
>JANMUE010000507.1:0-5195 GCA_031391205.1 Lysobacterales bacterium
TTCGCGGCTTACGCCGCTCCTACAACAGCGATGCCATGCGCCGCCAGGATCGCCGCATACTGCCGCGCTTCAGACACATCGCCGGCCTGCAGGAGGGATACCGCGCCAGCGTTCCAGCGATAACGGCCGCCGCTGGCCGTAGCGATTTCTTCGCCCTGCATCGGTGACAGCAGCGCGCATTCGATCAGTGACCACAGCGGCGCCAGGCCGACATTCTCGTACTGCATCGCCGTCAGCGCGCACAGGTCCATGCGTGTCAGATAACGCGCATGTTCCACCCGGATCGAAAAAGCCTCATTGAGCAGCAGCGAGGTGCGCGCCTCCGCCAAGCCCTTGTCGGTGAAGCTTTCCTCCATCTCGGCATTGAAGCGCGCCGCATCCAGATCGGCGCCGATCAGCACCCAGGGAATCAGCAGCAGCGGGCTGCCGATCAGGCTGGCATCGGGCTCCAGTCCGGGATCGGCCATGCGCCCGGCGGAAGCGCCGAAGCAGCTGACCGCTGGCGTCCACGCACCCTGCTGCGTGCGCGAATGCAGACGCGCCAACTCAGCGAACAATGGCCAGCCGGGACGCAATACCTGGGCTGGATCGTAGAGCGCCGAAGCAACCGCCAGTTCCATCGTCTCCACGCCTGGCAGCAGGCGCAGCAGATCGGCGGTAATGGCATCACCGAGCAGATGCGCGGATTCTACCGGCAAACTCAGAGTCGAAGGCCGTCCTTCGGGGATCAGTTCGACCGCGAGCAGGCCAGGGCAGAGGGAGTGTTCGGGCATGAGGAGAGTGCAATGAAGGAAACGGCGCGCATGCTAGCGCGTGCGTAGGAGGTGCAGTCTTTGTGGGTCCGACCTGCGGTCGGACGCTCCCTGCCAATTGCAAATATCCAAAGAATAGCGTCCGACAACAGGTCGGACCCACAAAGGCGTTGCGCCACAACCATACGCCCTGGAATGGTGGCTCCATTGTTAGCCGTGTAGCATTCGCAAACCATTTACGAGGTCGATATGAGCCAGATCAAGCGCGTTGCCATCCTGGGCGGATCCCGCATCCCGTTCTGTCGCAACAACACCGCGTACTTCGACGTCAGCAACAGCGGCATGTCGATCAAGGCCGTGGGCGGTCTGGTCGAGCGCTTCGGGCTCAGCGGCAAGCAGGTCGGCGAAGTGGCGCTGGGCGCCGTGCTCAAGCATTCGTCGGACTGGAACATCGGCCGCGAAGTGGCGCTGTCCAGCGGCCTGTCGCCGCTGACGCCGGGCATCACCTTGCAGCGCGCCTGCGGCACCAGCCTGGATACGTCCATCCTGATCGGCAACAAGATCGCCACCGGACAGATCGAGGTCGGCATCGCCGGCGGCTCCGATACCACCAGCGATGTGCCGATCGTCGTCGGCGAAAAACTGCGTCGCCGGCTGCTCAATATCAACCGTGCCAAGACCTTCGGTTCGCGCCTGGGCGCGGCGCTCAAGGGCTTTGGCCTGGGCGAATTCAAACCCGGGTTTCCGGGCGTAGGCGAGCCGCGCACCGGCAAGTCGATGGGCGAGCACTGCGAAGCCATGGCCAAGGAGTGGGGCATAGGTCGCGCCGAGCAGGACCAGCTCGCCTATGAGTCGCATCGCAAGGCTGCGGCAGCGTGTGAGCGCGGTTTCTTCAAGGATTTGATCACACCGTTCCGCGGCCTGGATCGCGACAACATCCTGCGTGCCGACACCACGGTCGAGAAACTCGCGACACTCAAGCCGGCGTTCGATCGCACGTCGGGCAAGGGCACACTCACGGCCGGCAACTCAACCCCGCTGACCGATGGCGCCTCCTCGGTGCTGCTCTCGTCTGAACAATGGGCGAAAGACAATGGCCATGCCCCGCTCGCCTATCTTGCCGATTCACGTGTCGCTGCGGTGGATTTCGTCGGCGGCGAAGGCCTGCTGATGGCGCCCACTGTGGCCGTCGCCGAATTGCTCAAGGCCAACAACCTCACGCTTCAGGATTTCGATTTCTACGAAATCCACGAAGCCTTCGCCGCGCAGGTGCTGTGCACCTTGCGCGCCTGGGAATCGGAGAAATACTGCACCGAACGTCTGGGTCTTTCCAAGGCCATGGGCGCGATCGACCCGGCCAGGATGAATGTCGTAGGTTCCAGTCTCGCCTTCGGCCACCCATTCGCTGCGACCGGCGCGCGCATCGTCGCGACATTGGCCAAATTGTTGTCCGAAAAAGGCAGCGGCCGCGGATTGATTTCGATTTGCACGGCGGGTGGGATGGGTGTGGCGGCGATCGTCGAGCGATGAGTCGCGTGGCGACCTCGGTCAATCGCGACGTGGCTGCGGTGGTGCGGCATCTGCTGCGGAATCGATACAGCGGTTGATGACAGCGACCGTGTTTTCGATCCAGCCACCATACAAAGTCCCGCAACTGTTGTCTTCGGACATGGAAAGCTCAGGGTCTTTTTTGGAATGCATCCGGTAGAACATGTCGCTGCAGGTACACCAACCGCCCTCGTCTTTCCCCTGCTTGGCCGCCAACTTCCGCGCTTCAATCGCCGCGAACCTTTCGCGAAGCGAGCCCGGAACCCCGCCGATCTCGGGGCAATTCTGTTCGGTGAGACGAACCGTTTCATACTCGAAACTGAACGGTTCACCCGCGAGGTAATCCTCTTTTGCCTGTTGTCCGATCGGCCCCTTGGAACGGAAGATCAAAGCGTTCCAACTCCCGTCCGATTGTCTCAGCATCGACACCTTGATCGATGCCACCGTCATTTCCCTCTGGTTGCCGGGCTCTGCGGAGAAGTAAATATCTGCCGCGGCATCGACTTCGCCGGGGAAGCTTCCGCTCTCGGCAATCAACGCCTTGGTAAATCTGGACGAGTCGACTTTGTTTCTGAAAACGATACTCTCCATACCTCCGCAAGCGGCAGCGGAGAAACTCGACAGGCACCCGGTAACTATCGCTACATGGAAAGAGAAACGGGGATGCGACATAGGGGGTCACCGCGATAAGTGGTGTTCGCAAGCTTAGCAATTACGGATTCCATTTAACGAACCAGGCGCAACGCCAGCGCGGCTAAAGCATTGCCGAACCGTCAATCCGCTCCATCGCCACTCGCGCCGTGACGATTTCGATACCCTGTTAGCTGCCCAAAGGCAACAAATCGCGCTTGTCACCTGAAACGATCAAGTCGGCGTTTCCCGCAAGCGCAGCGGCTAACACATGATCGTCATCAGGATCTGTGGGTATGACTCGAGGCACTGTAAGTGGCGCGACCATCACCGCCATTCGCCGTAGATCATCAACGAAGCTAGATGGCGTCAGCTCCGCAAGGATGAGTCGCACGGAAATTTATCGCGGGAGAGCACTTCTACTAACTCAGTCAGCAGTTTCTCACTTGTGCACAATTCAAACCTACCAGCTATCGCGGCATCAATCAGCTGGCGAGGCAAGCCGGTCGAGATCACGCTCGAGACCAGTAAATTCGTATCGAGAACGATACGCACCGATGTCAGATGCCCGGTGGGGTGTGACGGGCGCGGCGCGCAGCTTCAAGCTCTTCATCGACTTCGCTCTCTGAGATCGCCGGTAGATTCAGGGCATCGAGCTTGGTCAGGTTTTTGGTCAGGCGCAGTGCCGCAGCCGCACGTTCCTCACGCGCGGCCAGGAATTCGACGAAATCGATCACCTCGGCCACGCGATTTGGCGGCAATTTTTTCAGGCGTTCGATCAACTGCGATTCAATCGCGGTCATTGCAAAACTCCTTGTCGTTCTACGACACTGTACGACGAACCGGGGAACGAACATCCAGGACGGAACCAGACTACAGCAAGTTCCGTTTTGGTGACAATCGCGCCACGATAGGGTGCGACTGGGCTAACACTGTCACCTATCGCAGATGATTCACACACTCTTTGTTGCCCGTCAATATTCGCCTGAGCAGAAAATACTACCTCGCAGCCCGCCTGATGATAGTCGCCAGTTCGCGATAGCGCAGCGGCAGCGGCACCAGGCCGCCCTGGCGTACCGGGATGTCGACATGGCGCAGGTGCTTGAGGTCGGTCAGATGCAGGATGCCCAGTTCGTTGCCGGTGTCGGGATCGATGATTGCTGGCCTGCGGTCGCGCATCTCGCACATGGGAAGCTTCGCTGCGATATTCCAGTTGTGCGTGTTGGGCATGCGTCGTACCGGGATCGCGCCTTCGAGCAGGGCCAGGCACATCGACTGCTGCTCCGACAGCTTGTGGATCCGGCCGCTGCGCAGTGCACGCGCCAGATAGTCGGCCCAGGTGGCCCAATGCGGCACATCCGCGCGCAGTGCCCAGACGCCGTTGTTGCAGATGAACTCGCGTGCGCACCAGGCGTAGTCGGCACCGAAATTGGCGACATAGCACTGCTCGACAGCGGCGCGCACCGAGGCCTCGTCGAGCAGCGCATATGCCGGCTCGCCATTGGGCAAGGTGATGGGCACACGCACGCCGGGACCGAACTGTTCGAAGATCACTGCATATTCGCCCGCCATCGCTGCGGCGGCGTAATCGAGCAGGGCATTGCCATCGAGCACACAAGCATCGGCATCGACCTGGATGTAAACGTCGAAGCCAGGAAACACCTGCGGCAGAAACGGACGTGCCGCGAAACCGCAGAACCAGTTCGGCGTACCCGCAGGCATGGGCACGGCCAGCCGCCAGCCAGGCGGCTGCACGATGGCGCCGCGCGCCAGCAGCATGTCGACTTGCTGCGGCGTCAGCCCGAGATCGAGCACGCCGAGCTTCCAGAACGGTGGAAGTCCGGCGTCGTCGAGCGAAGCCAGCAGTTCTTCGAAGAGTGGGAAGAACCCGGCATCGCTGGCGGTGCAGACCAGGGTGGGACGCTCTTTGGCGGCGGCACGGGCAATGGGATCGGGGCCGGCCCAATCGGAGACAATGGCTTTGGATGGCATCAGAACATGATATCCCAACGGCGTCGCGGCACGCCGGCGCACCTACAAGTTGGCGGCTATTTGTGTAAGCTTTGCGCCATCGGACTTCTTCTTCAGGCGTTGCGTATGCCCAAGACCGATCCACGCATAGATGCCTATATCGAACGCTCCGCGGAATTCGCGCAGCCGATCCTGACGTTTCTGCGCGGGACCGTCCATAGCGCCTGTCCCGATACCGAGGAAACACTGAAGTGGGGCATGCCGACTTTCATGTTCCAAGGCATCCTGTGCAGC
>JANMUE010000558.1:0-15480 GCA_031391205.1 Lysobacterales bacterium
GGGGAAGTGGAAGAGAGGATCGCGAAGATCTGGCAGGAGCTGCTGGGTCTGGAGCGGGTCGGTCGCAACGACCACTTCTTCGAACTCGGTGGGCATTCGTTGCTGGTGATGCAGCTGGTGATCCGCGTGCGCGAACAGTTCCACGTTGATGTGCCACTGCGCGATCTGTTCGAGAAGCCGACGCTCTCGAGCCTGGCCGATGCAGTAAGCGCACTGCAGATCAATGTCTTTCTCGGCGACGAGCTGCAGGACATGCGGGGCGAGCTGGACGATCTCTCCGAAGCGGAACTGCAAAAGCTGCTGGAGCGGGAGTCAATGGAATGAACGTGCAGTCCCCAAGCGTCGAAGAGCTCAAGCAGGCGATCCTGCGCAGTCGCCTGAAGCGCCGAATCGATCACCACGTCGCCGCGGTCGGTGAGAGCACGTTCCCGATCGCCGATCGCAATGCGCCGCTGCCGCTGTCCTGGGCGCAGCAGCGGCTGTGGTTCCTCAGCCAGCTCGATCAGGCGGCAGGCGCTGCGTATCACATGCCGGTGGCGCTGCGTCTGAGCGGAGCGCTCAATCGCGGTGCCCTGCAGGCGACCCTGGATCGCATCGTGGCCCGGCACGAAAACCTGCGCACGACGTTTGTCAGCGAAAGCGGCGTGCCGGTGCAGAAGATCGCGCCGGCGGACCGCGGTTTCGAATGGGTCGATCATGATCTGCGCTCGCTCGATGCCTCAGCGCAGGACGCTGCCGTGAAACAGCTTGGCGTCAGCGAGGCGCGTGCGCCGTTCGATCTGGCAGCCGGGCCGTTGATTCGCGGTCGGCTGCTCTGTCTCGCCGAACAGGAACATGTGCTGTTCTTCACTCAGCACCACATCGTCTCCGACGGCTGGTCGATCGGACTTCTGATCAAGGAAGTCAGCGCGCTTTACGCGGCTTTCTGTTTGGGACTCCCCGATCCGTTGCCGTCATTGGCGATCCAGTACGCAGATTACGCCGCGTGGCAGCGCCAATGGCTGCAGGGCGCGGCGTTGCAGAGCCAGATCGATTTCTGGCGTCGGCACCTGAGCGGTGCGCCGGCGTTGCTTGAGCTGCCTGCGGACCGGGCGCGTCCGCCAATGCAAAGCTATATCGGTGATCGCATCGATCTGCGCCTCACCGCCGAATTGAGCGATGGGCTGCGCCGGCTATCGCAGCGACATGGCAATACGTTGTTCATGACCCTGTTGGCGGCATGGGCGGCACTGTTGTCGCGCCTGAGCGGGCAGAGCGAAGTCGTGGTGGGAAGTCCCGTGGCCAATCGCCGCCGCAGCGAAATCGAGCCATTGCTCGGGTTCTTCGTCAACACGCTGGCCCTGCGCATCGAGCCGCGTGCCGAAGCGACGGTTAGCGAGTTGCTGGCTCAGGTCAAAGCCACCACGCTGGACGCCTACGCTCATCAGGATGTGCCGTTCGAACAGGTGGTCGAGGCGCTGCAACCAGCGCGCGCGCTGAGCTATAGCCCGGTGTTCCAGACCATGTTCGCTTTCAACAACACGCCCGGCGGCGGTGAGCTGTCGCTGCCGGGTTTGCGGCTGACGCGGATGGGCAGCGCACGCCACACCGCTCACTTCGATCTGGAACTGGCGCTGCGTGAAACCGGCGAATGCATCGAGGGCAATATCGGTTTCGCCAGCGATCTGTTCGACCGGACGACGATCCAGCGCTTTGTCGGCTACTTCGTGACAATGCTGAAGAGCATGGTGGCCGACGATGCGCAGTGCATCGGGCGCCTGCCGCTGTTGTCGGCGGACGATCGCACCCAATTGCTGGCGGACTTCAACGATACACGCAGGGAATATCCGGTCGGCCGGGCGATTCATGTGCGGGTCGAGGAACAGGTGCGGCGGCGGCCCGAGGCGGTCGCGGCAATCTTCGAATCGCAAAGCCTGAGTTATGCCGAACTGAATCGGCGCGCCAATCAGCTTGCACACCGTCTGATCGCGCTGGGCGCCAAGCCCGACGACCGCGTGGCGATCTGCGTCGAACGCGGTCTCGATCTGGTGATCGGAGTGCTCGCCATCCTCAAGGCTGGCGCGGCCTATGTGCCGCTTGATCCGGCATATCCCGCCGATCGACTTGCCTACATGCTGGAAAACAGCGCGCCGGTGGCACTGTTGTCGCACCACGCAATGCATACCGATGCGTTGCTGTCGACCCCGGTGCCGCTGCTGCTGCTCGACGATGCGTCGTTGAGCGCTCAGCCTGAGCACAACCCCGATGTTGCGGGACTGGTGCCAGCGCATCTTGCCTACGTCATTTACACCTCTGGTTCCACAGGTCAGCCCAAGGGCGTGGCGATGCCGCAGGGGCCTTTGCTCAATCTGCTCGATTGGCAATGCGCGATCGAGGCGCCTTACGCTGGCGGCGAGAAAGTACTGCAGTTCTCTGCACTCGGTTTTGATGTCGCGTTCCAGGAAATTTTCTACACGCTTTGTTCCGGCGGCAGTTTGGTGCTGCTGCGCGAAGCAATACGCCAGGACCCGTTCACCCTGGTCGGGTTCATAAAGAGCGCCGGCATCGAGCGGATTTTCCTTCCATTCGTCGCGTTCCAGGGGCTGGTTGCGGCCGCTGAACGTTTGGGAGAAGCGTTGCCATCTTTGAAAAACGTAGTGACCGCAGGCGAGCAGTTGTTCGTGACGGCGGCAATCCGAAGTTTTTTCGCGCGCCTGCCCGGGCGTCGTTTGCATAATCATTACGGCCCCACCGAAACCCACGTTGTCACTGCGCATACGCTGGACGGTGATCCGGCGAGGTGGCCGGCGACGCCACCCATCGGCGTGCCGATTTCAAACACTCAGATCTATATCCTCGATGCCGAACTGCAACCGGTGCCGCTCGGGGTGACTGGCGAGCTTTACATTGGTGGCGCCGGCGTGGCGCGCGGCTATCTGCATCGCGACGATCTGACGGCGAAGCGTTTTCTTGCCGATCCGTTTTCCGACACGCCTGGCGCCCGCATGTACAAGACCGGCGATCTGGCCCGCTGGCTGGGCGACGGCAGCATCGACTATCTCGGGCGCAACGATTTTCAGGTCAAGATCCGCGGCTTCCGTATCGAACTCGGTGAGATCGAAGCCAAGCTCTCGACCTGCATTGGCGTGCGCGAGGCGGTGGTGATGGCGCGCGACGATAGCGTTGGCGGCAAGCGTCTGGTGGCCTATGTGCTGCCGCAGGAAGGAACGGAACTATCGGCATCGACGCTGCGTGCGGCGTTGGCGCTGGATCTGGCCGAATACATGATCCCGAGCGCCTTTGTCAGCATAACGGCGTGGCCATTGACACCCAATGGCAAGCTTGATCGCAAGGCGTTGCCTGCACCCGATCAGTCTGCGGTGGCGACCCGCGCCTACGAGGCGCCGGAGGGCGGGATCGAGACCGTGGTGGCTACGGTGTGGCAGCAACTGCTCGATCTGGAACGCGTTGGACGCAACGATCATTTCTTCGAACTCGGCGGTCATTCGCTACTGGCCGTGCAACTGGTCACACGGCTGCGCGACGCGCTCGGCGCCGAATTGGCGCTACGCGACATCTTCGCGCAGCCGACCTTGCAGGCCATGGCCCGCGTTCTTGCCGATGCCGATCGCCAGGTGCATGAGGCAATTCCCCTGGCCGACCGTACGGCGGCATTGCCGGCTTCGTGGTCGCAGCAGCGACTGTGGTTCCTGGATCAGCTCGATCATGCCGCAGGGGCGGCCTATCATATGCCTGCCGCACTGCGATTGATTGGAGCGCTGGATCGCGCGGCATTGCAGGCCACCCTGGATCGCATCGTCGCCCGGCATGAAAGTCTGCGGACGCGTTTTGCTGCCGCCGATGGAGCGCCAGTGCAGGTGATCGCACCTCCCGATTGCGGGTTTCAGCTGACTGCGCATGACCTGAGCGCCGTTGACGCCGGTGCGCGTGATGCGATTGTCGCCGAACTTGGTCTGAGCGAAGCACGGGCACCGTTTGATCTCGCTACCGGCCCGTTGATCCGCGGCCGTCTGCTGCGCATTGCAGAACACGAGTATGTGCTGCTGGTCACTCAGCATCACATCATTACCGATGGGTGGTCGCTGGGCCTGCTGGTGAAGGAAGTCAGCACACTGTACGCCGCGTTCAGCCAGGGCCGGCCCGATCCTCTGCCAGCGCTCGCCATCCAGTATCCGGATTACGCCGTGTGGCAGCGGCAGTGGCTGCAGGGTGCAACCTTGCAGGCGCAGATTGATTTCTGGCGCGAACGATTGAGCTCAGCACCGGCATTGCTGGAGCTTCCGACCGATCGCCCACGTCCGCAACTGCAAAGTCATGCAGGCGATCGCCTGAAGCTGCGGCTGTCGCCGACGCTGACGGCAGCGCTGCGCAAGTTGTCGCAACGGCATGGTGTCACCCTGTTTATGAGCCTGCTGGCTGGCTGGGCCAGTCTGTTGTCGCGACTCAGCGGGCAGGACGATATCGTGATCGGCAGCCCGGTGGCGAATCGTGGCCGCGCCGAGATTGAGCCGCTGATCGGCTTCTTCGTCAATACATTGGCGTTGCGCATCGATCTTTGCGGCAACCCGACCGTGGCGGAGCTGCTGGCACAGGTCAAGGCGATGACGCTGAGCGACTATGCCCATCAGGACGTGCCCTTCGAGCAGGTCGTGGAGGCGTTGCAGCCGGAACGCAGCCTGAGCTATAGCCCCGTGTTCCAGACCATGCTGGCATTCGATAACACAACGACCGGCGTCGGTGGGCTCAAGCTGCACGGCCTGGAACTGCAGCCGATGGGATCGGCGCGGCACACTGTGCATTTCGATCTGGAGCTTGGTGTCGTTGATACCGGTGCCATGTTGGAAGGCAATTTCTCCTATGCCTCGGATCTGTTCGACCGCAGTACGGTGGAACGCTTTTCCGGCTACTTCGTCGCCTTGCTGGAAGGCATGGTCGCTGATGATGCGCATCGCATCGCGCAGTTGCCTTTACTATCTGCGCAGGAGCACGACCGCCTGCTGTTCGATCTCAATGCGACCGACAGACATTATGTGTCCGCGCATTCGGTCCACGCGCTATTTGAGCAGCAAGTATTTCGGGATCCGGATGCCATCGCACTGACATTCGAAGCGACATCGCTGAGCTATTCGGAGCTGAACCGGCGTGCTAACCAAGTCGCGCATCATCTGATTGGGCTGGGCCTGCGGCCCGATGACCGCGTGGCGCTGTGCGTGGAGCGCAGTCCGGAGATGGTGATCGGTCTGCTCGGCATCCTCAAGGCCGGCGGCGCCTATGTGCCGCTCGATCCAGCGTATCCGCCTGAACGCCTCTCCTACATGCTGGCGGACAGCGCCCCGGCGGCGGTGCTGACGGTTTCGCTATTGCGTGCACGGTTGCCTTTGCTCGGCTCGGTCGGGAAGCCGGTGCTGGATCTCGACGCGGACCTTTTTTCTTCGCAGCCAGACCGCAATCCTGAGGTAGCGGAACTGACCTCGTCGCATCTTGCCTATGTGATCTACACCTCCGGTTCGACCGGACA
Organism: Lysobacterales bacterium; assembly: GCA_031391205.1. Lineage (GTDB taxonomy): Bacteria > Pseudomonadota > Gammaproteobacteria > Xanthomonadales > Ahniellaceae > 0-14-3-00-62-12. The sequence goes on from JANMUE010000558.1 coordinate 5,519, forward strand.
GCCCAAGGGCGTGATGGTCGAACACCGCAATGTGCTCAATCACATTCGTGTCCACGCGGACCATTGCTGCATGCGTGCCGGTGATCGCCTGCTGCAATTCGCTTCCTATTCCTTCGACACTTCGGTCGAAGAAATTTTCCCCGCCTTGTCGGTTGGCGCAACCATCGTGCTGCGTCCAGCCGGCATGATTGCGCCGGACGAGTTGTTCGTGGATTTCCTGCACGAGCAGCGTATCGACATCGTCGATCTGCCTACTGCGTTCTGGCATCAATGGGCACAGCAGGTCGGCGCCGGCCGCTGCCTCCCCGACGCTCGGGTTCGCCTGATCATCGTCGGTGGTGAAAAGCTCGAACAACGTTATCTCGCTGCGTGGTTATCGAACCCGAAGGCGCGGGCTTGCACGATACTCAATACGTATGGACCAACCGAAGCGACCGTATATGCGACCGCGATTGCATTCGATTCCGCGTCTCCATTGCCCGCTCATGAGGTTCCGATCGGGCGTCCGGTGGCGAATACGCAGGTCTATCTGCTCGACGAATACCTTCAGCCCGTGCCGACGGGGGTAACCGGGGAAATTCATATCGGGGGCACACAAGTAGCCCGAGGTTATCTCAATCGCGATGATCTGACGGCGCAGCGATTCGTTCCCGATCCGTTCGCGTGTGAAGCGGGAGCGCGGATGTACAAGACCGGAGATCTGGGCCGCTGGCTGGGAGATGGGACGATCGCGTATCTGGGGCGCAACGACTTCCAGGTGAAGATCCGCGGGTTCCGCATTGAGCTCGGTGAGATCGAGGCGAAGCTGTCGGCGTGTGCGGGCGTGCGCGAAGCGGTGGTGCTGGCGCGTGAGGACGTCGCGGGGGACAAGCGGCTGGTGGCGTATGTGGTGGCCGAAGAAGGGGTCGAGCTGGCGACGGCGCAGTTGCGCAGCGCGTTGCTGCAAATTCTGGCCGAGCACATGGTGCCGAGCGCGTTCGTGCGTTTGGCGGCGTTGCCGCTGACGCCGAACGGCAAACTCGATCGCAAGGCGTTGCCAGCGCCGGACCAGGGGGCGGTAGTGAGTCGCGCGTATGCGGCGCCGATCGGCAGCACTGAGACGCGGCTCGCCGAGGTTTGGCAGGAACTGCTCGGCCTGCAACGGATCGGCCGCAATGATCACTTTTTCGAGCTCGGCGGACATTCGTTGCTGGCGATCAAATTGATTCATCAGATCAAAGCACGGCTGGGCGTCTCGTTGCCGCTGGCGTCCGTGTTTTCAACGCCGACGATTGCCGCGCTCGCCGAACTGGCGAGTACCGGGCCGCAGCACAAGTCCCTTATCGTGCCGTTGCAGAATAGATCCCAGGGCCGGCCGCTGTTCTGCATTCACCCGATTGGCGGACAGGTTTCCTTTTACCATGCACTGGCCGGACAATCCGTCGATCTTTACCCGGTGTACGGCGTGCAGTCTCCGGAAGTCATCGGGCTGGCATTACAACTCGATACGGTCGAAGAGATGGCCGAGGCCTATGCGGCAGCCATCAGAACGGTACAGCCGACCGGGCCCTATCGGCTGCTGGGCTGGTCTTCCGGGGGTATCTTTGCGGCGGCTATTGCCAAACATCTGACGGAGCTCGGCATCGGTGTCGAGTACCTGGGGCTGGTCGATGCCTATCTGATGTCCGAGCATGCCGGTATCGACGAAGACCGGCTCACGATCGAAGCTCTGCGTGCCGAAATGCGCAGTCGCGGCCTGTCGCCCGCAAGGCGATCGCCTGCCGCCACGTCCTTTGAACATATCTCGGTCGGTGACGTCCTCGCGATGGATTTCGCGCACGCCGCAATTTATTTGAGTTCGTTGGGATGGACGGATTTCGACGTCGAGACGTTTGAGCATCTTAAGGAACAAATCCCCATCACCCGCCAACATCTGAAACTGCTGTCGCGATTCGCGCCGGCAAAAGTGGATGTGCCATTGCAGGTGTTCTGGGCAGGCGAGCCGTTGGATGAGGAGACGATTGGGCCCTGCGACTATGGGCAGACATCCCTGATTGCCGAGCCAATGGCGGGGGCCACGCATTGGGTCGGTGCCGATCATTACGGCATGCTGGCCGAGCCGCATGTGCGCCGAATCGCTGCGGCGATCGCCGCCTTCCTCAATGAAAAAACCCTGCTGCCCAGAGCTTCAATCGGCAGCGGAAAAATAATCCATCCAGTTGCGGAAACCATCGCGTGAAAAAGCCTACTTTGCAATCGACTCCGTGGCTGGTGAGCACGCCGGCACCCGCTTCCAAAATGCGCTTGTTCTGCTTTCCGTATGCAGGCGGCAACGCCTTCAGTTTTGTTCGTTGGCAGGATTCCCTGGACAGCTCCGTGCAGGTGGCGGCGGTCCAGTTGCCGGGACGCGGCGCCCGTATCGGCGAAGCACCGATTGCTTCGATGCCCGACTTGCTCAGAGCGTTGGCGCCGGTGATTGCCGCCCATGACGATCTGCCTTTTGCATTTTTCGGCCATAGCGTCGGGGCGCTGGTTGCATTCGAGCTGACGCGCTATATGCATCTGCACGGATTGAAACTGCCATGCCGTCTGTTTGTCTCCGGTTGCCAGGCCCCGCAGTACCGAAGTCCATCAAGGCAATTGCATCTGTTGCCGGACGCGGCGTTCACTGCAGTGCTCGGCGACTACAACGGCACGCCACCTGAGGTGATTCAGAACCGGGAACTGATGCAGTTGTTCCTGCCCACCATTCGCGCCGATTTTTCGCTTGCCGAGGATTATCGCTATCGGCGCGGGCCGCTACTACCGATGCCGATCAGCGTGTTTGCCGGCAGGGACGACAACAACAAGGCGCCGGGACAGGTGGACGGTTGGACCGAGGAAGGTTCTCAGCCTTGTCGGGTCAGCTGGTTCGATGGCGGACATTTCTTCATCAACAACGCGCGCGACGCAGTTTTGCAGCAGCTTGACGCCGAACTGGCGATGGCACGGCAGTCGACGACGCAACCCGCTGCCTTCGGCGTACGGGCACTCAGGGCCTGACCGCATCCATTCCATCGGCGTGTTCGCACGCAATATTTCAGAATCACAGGAGCTTTTATGAAAGTGAATCCGTTGTTTTCGACTTCCGATCATCATCCGGTGGTCATTACCCCAGGTGCCGACGCCAGTCGCGGCGCGCTGCACGAATATCTCGCCGCAAGTGCCGAAGACATCCAGACATTGCTTGCGCGTCACGGCGGCATTCTTTTCCGCGGTTTCGGATTGAGTAGCGCGGAAGATTTTCGCGACTGCTCGGAGCGTCTCGGCGCCAAGGCGTTCGACTACACCGGCGGCAACTCACCGCGTAGTCGCGTTGCCAACGATGTCTACACGTCGACTGAGCACCCGGCATCGGAGGTGATTTCACTACACAATGAAATGTCTTATCTGCCGAATTGGCCGCGGCGGCTGTTTTTCTTCAGCGCCATCCCCGCAAGCGCGGGTGGGCAAACATCGCTGGCCAGCAGTGTCGATGTACTGCGCGCGGTCCCGACCGAAATCACCGAGGGGTTGCGCCGGAAGAAAATCAACTACATCCGCAATCTGCAGTCGACCATTCCGCTCGGCAAGAACTGGCAAACGACTTATCAGACCAAGGACCGTAGCGAAGTAGAAAGCATTGTTGCGGAACAAGGCTCGATCTGCGAATGGCGATCCGACGGCACGCTGCGCGTTGCTACTCGTTGCGAGGCCTGTACGACGCATCCCGACACCGGCGAGGAAGTGTGGTTCAACCAGGCCGAGCAATGGCACCCGTCTGCGTTGAATCCAGCCATCCGCGGCATGTTCGAGCAGATGGTTGGCAAGGGCAACCTGCCCCATGAGTGCGAATATGGCGATGGAGAGCAGTTGCCGGAAGGCGCGCTGGCGGAGGTGCGCCGTGCGCTGGATCGATGCAAGTTGCTGTTCGACTGGCAGCGTGGCGATCTGTTGATGATCGACAACCTGTTGATGATGCACGGTCGGGAATCCTTCAAGGGCGAACGCAAGACGCTGGCCTACCTGTCCGCCACCTGATGTCGTGGCCGCCGTCGTGGGGCCAAGACCGTTGTTTCTATCGATGGCAACTCCGCGTGGAGTTGTGAAGCACTCTTTTGGATGGTTCTATGAAATTGAAATGTTTCGGATTCCGATGCACTGAGGTGTTGCTCGGTTTGCTTGTAGCGAGCACGTGCACTCCGGTTCTGGCCAATGTTGTAATAGATGGAAAGCTTGATGAGCCGGAGTGGGCCCAGGCTCTGCGCTACGAAGATTTCAAGGTCGCAGTGCCGTACCGGTTGAGCGCGCCCGATCCGGGAACGACAACACGCGCGATGTTGCTCTCCACACCGGACGGAATCGTGGTGGGTTTTGATCTGGAGCAGGCCGCCAGTTTCGCCCGCGTCAAACCGAGATTGGAGCGCGATCAGGAAGACGCCGCCGACAGCGTCAATTTTATCGTCGATTTCGACGGCGACGGGCGCGCAGCGTATAGCTTCAGCGTCGGGCTCTCCGGCTCGATCCAGGATGGCGTGGTCAGCAACGAGAATGCTGCCGATCTCGACTGGGATACGGACTGGAGCGGGGCGGTCAGCGAGAGCAGCGAGGGCTGGCAGGTCGAGATGCTGATTCCCTGGACGGTGGCGCCGATGCGCAGTACGGACACCGAAAAACGCAGCATCAAGGTCTACTTCAGTCGTCAACTCGGCAGCAATGGCGAGCGCCAGGCATTTCCGGCGCTCTCGGTGGATCGCGGCAAGTTCATTTCCGGATTCGATGCGGTGGAGATTCAGCAGTACCGAAAGGCACTGTTTCACTATTGGCCCTACCTGACAGCGAACAACGATTTCATAGATGGCAAGACCAAGTACAACGGTGGTGTCGATCTGTTCTGGAAACCGACTCCGAATTTCCAGCTCAGCGCCACGGTCAATCCGGATTTCGGTCAGGTCGAGTCCGACGATCTGGTGATCAATTTCGATGCAGTCGAGACGTTCTTCAGCGACCGTCGCCCGTTTTTCACCGAGAACCAGAGCATCTTCAATCTCGGTACTACGGATTCTGGCCGCCTGATCCACACGCGCCGCATCGGCGGAGATGCGGATGACGGTTCGGGGGCAAGCGATATCGATGCGGCCATAAAGCTCAATGGGTCACTCGGCGCGCTCGGCTACGGTGTGCTGGCCGCCTCGGAACACGGCGATGCCGGCCGCGATTTCTATGCCACGCGCCTGCAGTATCCAGTTAGCGACGCATTGAACATCGGTTGGCTGGGTTCATACACCGACCGGCCCTACCTCGACCGAAGCGCTCTGGTACAGGCGGTGGATATCAGCTGGAAGCCCGGCGATAACATCGTGATGAACGCGCAGGCGATTGGCAGCTTCATCGATCAGGAGGGCGTCAGCAATAACGACAGTGGCGCCTGGATGCTGCTCAACTGGACACCATCGGACAGCTGGCGGTATCGATTGTCGGCTACACATTTTGGGAACCGACTCGACTTCAACGATCTCGGCTATCAGCGTCGAGCCAGTATCAACGACGCGCGCATCGCAGCTGACTATGTCTATCGCGTGCAGGACGACAACTCCCATCTTCGTAGCATCAACTGGTTTGCCGAGTTGCAAGGGCGCAGCAACGATCACGGGGATCGCCTGCCGAGCACATTGGTGCTGCTGAACAACTATAGCTTGCGCAGTGGCAATGCGTTGAACTTCAACACTACGCTGACCAGTTCTGGCTGGAACGATCTGATTTCGCGCGGCAACGGGCTCTGGCTGCAGTCCGCCCGTCACCGAACGGAAGCGGAATTTGCCAGCCGTCGCTATGGAGACTGGTCCTTTGGCAGTGTGTTGACCTGGTTGCCGCGGGGGTTGTCGGCGGCGTCTGCGCTCGAGCTGTCGATAAGTGCCAACTGGTACCCGAGCGATGCTTTCAATGCTGGCATCGTATTCGGGCCCGATTGGGCAGGCGATTGGTTGATCTGGGAAGGCGAGCGTGCTTTCGGAAGGTACGCTCGGCGTGGCGATTTTCTCAGCGTCAACATGAGCTGGTTTCCCGCCCTGCGTCATGAGCTGAGGTTGAAGACCGAATGGCTGGCAGTGCGCGCCGACGATGGTCGGGGCTACACGCTGCTGCCGTCGGGGCAAATGCAAGCCACGGGTGAAGACCTCGCCGACTTCGATATCAACACCCTGGGCGTGCAACTGCGCTATCGATACTTGCTCGGTCCGCAGTCCGATGTGTTCCTCGCTTATTCGCGTGGCGGCGCCATGCGTCAGGAGCGTGACCCGCTGGGAACTACCGACCTGTTCGACGAGGCTTGGGACCTGCGCGACTCGGATCAGTTCCTGGCCAAGATTCGGTACCGGTTCTAATGCTGATGAACAGGTCCCAGATCCGTGTTCCGCAATCGCCGCCAATGCCGACGACGGTGCGCGAAATGAGGGAACCCTTCCGCATTCAAATTCAGGCTCTGCGTGCTGCAAAAACATGTCGAGTGCTGTCCGCCATCACCCTGCGCTGGCGAACGTCGACGCAAGACTACTTCAGGAGAATTCCATGCTCGGGATGAAAGAAACGGCGATGTTCGACAATAATCGCGCTCCACTCGTGATCCAGCCGTCAACGGCAGAACGTGATTTGAGCGCATTGGTCGCCAGGAATCGCGCCGCTTTGGAGGAGCGCGTGCTTGAATACGGCGCGCTGCTGTTTCGTGGCTTCGATGTGGGCTCGGTCGACGACTTCGAGCGGTTCAGCAGCGCGATTTCCGCGCGAAAACTCGACTATACCTATCGCTCGACGCCGCGTTCCGCCGTCGGCAAAGGGGTTTTCAGCGCGACCGAGTATCCCGCGGACCAGGAGATCGCGCAGCATTGCGAGAACGCCTATCAGCGCGATTGGCCCCTCAAGCTGGCATTCTGCTGCCTGGTCGCCGCCCAAAGTGGTGGCGAGACGCCCATCGCCGATATGCGCAAGGTGACGGCGGCCATTGGCGATGAACTGATGGACCGTTTTGAGGCACGAAAGGTCCGTTACGTGCGCCATTACCGGCCCTACGTTGATATCCCTTGGAATGTGGTGTTCCAGACCTCCGACCGCAATGAGCTTGCCAGGTTCTGCGCACAAAATGGGATCGAACACGAATGGCTGGATGCAGACACCTTGCGCACGGCGCAAACCAATCAAGGCGTGGCGCGGCATCCAATGACGGGGGAGCGGGTGTTCTTCAATCAAGCACATTTGTTTCATGTCTCCAACGTTGGTGAGGAAGTGGCCGCTTCCTTGATCAACTTGTTTGGCAAAGATCGCCTACCGCGTAACGCCTATTTCGGCGATGGCGGGGCCATACCCGAACAGGATCTTCAGCGTGTGGGCAGAGCGTTTGCCGATGTGTCGGTACGGTTTCGCTGGAATTCTGGCGATGTGATGCTGCTGGACAACATGCAGATGTCGCATGGCCGCCGTCCCTTTTCTGGAGAACGACGCGTGGTGGCGAGTTTGCTCGATCCCTACTCGGAGTACTTCGGCGCCGCGCCGACAGGTGTAAAACCGGAGCATGCCGTTGATGATCCAGCCAGGCTCGGATAATTGTCTTCCGAGTTGGGCCGATAGATGAGCGCAGCCACTGCGGCGCCATTGCAACTGTTGCGTGCGCACCGACATTCGGCGCCGAGCGGCGGCGAGTCGTTGTTGTTGGTGATGCAGGGGACTCATTTGTGCGCCGCCGAAAGTGGCACGGAGCGCCGAATCTTGAGCGCGGATGAACTTGCGCGCGCGACGCGTTTTCGGCGTCGCGAGGATCGTGATGCATTCGTCGCGGCACGCATTGTGTTGCGCTCGCTGCTGGCAACGTGGTGCGGCATCGATCCGGGTTCGATCCAATTCAGTTACAACTCCTTCGGCAAGCCCAGCTTTCCGGGTGCCGCCGACATCCATTTCAACATCGCCCACTCCAGCGGAATGGTGGCGGTGGCGTTTGCTGGTGTGCCAGTGGGGGTTGATATCGAAATGGGGACGCATATGCCCGCAGCCACTGAACTCGCCGCATACTTCACTCGGCGCGAGCGCGACGCTTTGGAGCATTGCCCGGAGTCTCGGCGCTCGCAGTTGCTCCTTCACCTGTGGACATTGAAAGAGGCCTATCTGAAAGCTCGCGGCGTCGGACTCTCGCTGGCTTTGGACAGCTTCGGATTCGACCTGGGCGAAGATGAAGCGGAGATTGGCTTCGCCGCCCCGGCAGACGACGATGCCAAAAACTGGCATTTCCACTGTGCCGGGATGGATTGTGTTCCGCGCTGGGCGCTGGCATTAAAGTCGGCCTACCTAACGTCGAAACCTTTGCTGGTTCGCCTCTGAGTCCGACAGCGCGTCGGCGGAAATGTCTTCGCCGATCGACATCTTCCTGTTGAGCGCGGGCCGGTGGGGATTTCTCGGGTGGCCTAGGGATGGCTGCTTCGGCTACTTTAGGCGGCCCCGGGATGCGGGGCTCCTTTTACTGCTGCGACCAAGCCGATGAGCGAATTACAAGATGCGTTGGACCTGATCGGCCGTGGAGCCGAAGAAATCATAAAGACAGATGAGCTGGAGGCGCGCCTCAAACTTGGCAAACCGCTTCGCATCAAGGCGGGTTTCGACCCCACAGCGCCCGACCTACATGTTGGACACACCGTGTTGCTCAACAAAATGCGGCAGTTTCAGGATTTAGGGCACCAGGTGATTTTTCTGATTGGGGACTTCACTGGCATGATTGGTGACCCCACCGGAAAAAATGTTACGCGAAAGCCGCTTTCTGCCGAGGATGTCGCGGAAAACGCCAAGACCTACGCCGAGCAGGTGTTCAAGGTACTGGATCGAAGTCGGACCGAACTGCGCTTCAACTCGGAATGGTTCGGAAGGATGACGGCTGCCGACATGATCAAGCTCGCCGCCAAACATACGGTTGCGCGCATGCTGGAACGTGATGATTTTCAAAAGCGATTCCGCGGAGAGCTGCCGATTGCCATTCATGAGTTTCTTTACCCGCTCGTGCAGGGCTACGACTCGGTCGCCCTGCGGTCCGATGTGGAACTTGGTGGAACCGATCAAAAGTTCAACCTGTTGGTCGGTCGTCAGCTGCAGTCCGATGTAGGACAGCCACCGCAGATTGTGATCACCATGCCGTTGCTGGAAGGGCTTGATGGCGTCAACAAAATGTCCAAATCCTTGGGCAACTACATCGGCATCAATGAGCCACCTAACCAGATTTTCGGCAAGACGATGTCGATATCGGACGATCTGATGTGGCGTTATTTTGAGTTGCTCTCGTTCCGGGTCTCGGTCGCGCAGCTGCGCGAGCTTCGTGTCGCAGTGCTGCAAGGGGGCAAAAATCCGCGTGATCTCAAGCTTGATCTGGCAGCAGAACTCGTTGAGCGCTTTTACGGTGCGCCTGCGGCCGAGGCAGCGATTGCGTTTTGGAACGAAACGGTGCGTGGCGGCGGAGTTCCGGCCGATTTGCCCTTGAAAGAGATTGAGATTGCTTCATCTCAGGAAGGAATTGTTGCGGTGCTCAGGGCGGCAGGGCTGGCGGCCAGCTCATCGGAAGCCGCCAGAAAAATTGGCGAGCGAGCGGTACGTGTCGATGGCGTGGTGGTCGAAGATCGCGCCGTGACGCTTTCAACGGAAGTCGAATACTTGCTGCAAGTGGGCAAGCGCTCGTTCTGTCGTGTTCGATTGAAGTCATCGCAAGGTTGATCGAGAAATTTTGATGCACCTACCCGGTTCACTTTCGTTTGTGAACCGGGTATAGTCATCGACCCGCGCAACCACTCGGTGGCATCCAGGGCAGAAAGTCTTCAGCCTGCGGTGTTGACGAGTAGAAAAAGTGCTGTATAGTGCGCGGCTCGCTGAGGCGGAAACGACTCGGGTGGGGAACGAAAGGTTCCTTGCGATGCGAAGATCTTTGACAGCGTGCACAGGTG
>JANMUE010000105.1:0-2960 GCA_031391205.1 Lysobacterales bacterium
CTGAACCTCAGGCAATATAGCAAGAGCATCGCGGCTTACGCCGCTCCTACATTGAGAGCAGAGCAAGAGCATCGCGGCTCACGCCGTGCAGGACGCACAAGCGTCGTCGAAGGCAGGATGCCGAGAGACGACCGCCGCTCCTACAATGGATCAGGCTTCCACACTTTCCGGTTTCAGCAAATCTTCGATCTTGCGGCTCATGTTGGAATACGTATAAGGCGGCAACGTATACAACCAGCCACTGACGCGTGTGTTGAGCTCGCTCACTTCAGTTTCGAGCTTCTGCATGCGCTCGGCCCTGTCCTTGGCTGGATCGCTGGCAGCCAGCGGTTCGCTGGGCGGTGCCGGAACTTCGACCGTTTCTTTCGTTTCAGCGGCGGCCTGGCCCGCTGCGGCTTCGGCATAAGCTTTCTTGGCGTTTTCGAAATCGACGCGGGCCTGTTCCTGCTCTCGCAGGATATGGGCTTCTGCGATCACCGGATCGAGCGCGGCGGAAAAGCTGATCCAGGTCTTGTCACCCTGAACCTGGGACAGGGCAGTAACCACTACACCATCGAAAGCCTGAAAACGCGTCTTGACTACGGCGTTGGCCGGCGTCACTTCGTCCACACCGGCCTTTTTGACATCCTCGAAACGCAGACCCGACAGTACTGAGGCGAGGCCGTTGCCTTCGAACGCGGAGTTCAGCTCGCGTCCTTTGGGCACATTGTCGATCACGAAGTTGGCCTCCATGGGATTGGCCTTGTGCGCGACCAGCACCTTTCCGGTCACGTCGATCTCCACGCGTTGGATACGCGATGAGGGAATATCGGCCAAACTTTTCTGCAGCCAGTTGTTGGCCAGCTTCTCCGGCGTCAACGTACCCTTCGCCAGCCAGCTCTGCTTTTCGTCATTGCGCCGCACGAAGGTGCCGCCGGCACCCTGACCGTTGTAGTTGCCGACGATCAGTTTGACCGGCGTCTTCAAGCCTTCGATTTCCAAGCGCATGCCTTTGGCCTCGGCAACGCTGACCGCTTCCACACCAAGTTTGGTGTAGAGCGATTCGTTCGAAGTCTTGGCCTCGATCAGGCTGGCATCGGCCAGACGCAACAGATACTCGCGCACCTTTTCTATATCGGCGCTATAGCCATCACGTTCGGCAACCGTCCATCCGGTTTCGGACTTATTCAGTGTGATCTGGGTTTGATCGCCGGCACCGACGATGCGCAGGGTGCTGACGTCATTGACCGACGCTTTCATGCCTGCGATCAGCGGCGCACCACGAGTCTCTTCCGATACCTGGGGTTCGCGACCGGCGTTGACCCAGTACGCCAGGCCGACGACAGCCGCCGTAGCGGCCAACAGTTTTACCCATTGATGTTGATTCATGACTTCGTCCTTACAAGGCAGCGACGCGACGCCTGCGCCAGTAGTGGAATCCCACCGCAGCGAAGGTCAGCAACAGCGGCACGAGTGCGATATTGATCAGTTTCAACCGGCTACCCAGACGCTCGATGTCGGCATCCAGTTGCCGGCGCACCTGACGCAGGTCCTTGCGGATGCGCACCTTCTGCTCCTGGAACTTCAGCACTTCGGCCTGCTGCGCGGCCGACATGATCATCGCGCTGGCTGCGTCCTTGCCGCTTTGCAGTTCGGTGAGCTTGCGCTCGGTCTCGTCGAGCTCCTGCTGCAATTCCTGTTCCTTGAGGCGGAAATTCTGATCGGCGCGACGCTTGATCGCCTCCACGGTGGTGAACGGGCGCGCCGAAGTGGCGCGGCCGCGGATGCTGATCAGCGCACTGGAGCCGGCCAGATTATCGATCGCATTGATCACGAAGTCGCCGTTGTTGGCAAAGGCATTAGTGATCTTCTGTCCGAAGAAATTCTGCACTTGCACCCAGAGACGATCGGTCAGTACATCGGTATCGGCAACCAGCAGGATATGCGCCTCGACTTTGGACTCGGCCAGATGTTCGGCACCCGTGCGCTGCGGGAATGCGGTCTTGAGCTTGCCATCGAGACGGCCAGCGAGCACCAGATGCTGACCGCCAGCCTTGAAGCCATCGTAGAGCCGCGCCGGGTCCATCTCGAACTTGACGCGGTCCACCGGCTCCAGCATCGAGTCGCCACTGGACTGCACCAGCGGCACCAGCTTCAACGGCGAGCCCTCGGCCAGCGTGAATTGTCCGGCGGTCGAGAAATTGAGGTTGGTGAGCTGAGCCGTGGCGCGCTCGTCGCGGTTGAGGCTGGGTTTGCCCAGGCCCAGAATCGCGAGATGCCGTACCGGCGGTGCCGATGGCGACACCTGGATCGGCAGCGCGTTGCCGGCATCGAACACCAGCTTGGTCGGGTCGTACTCGACGCCCCAAGCCTTGAACAACGCCGGCAAATCGGATGATTTGCTCGCGAAGCGCGCCATGTTCGGATCTTCGGATTCATTGCCGGAGGGGTCCATCTCGGCATGCGGGTCGACGAATATGGCAAGCCGTCCACCGCGCAGCACGAACTGATCGATGGCATACAGCAGATCGTCGCTCCAACCTTTTGGATGCACCACGATCAACGCTTCGATTTCGTCGTCGATACGGGTCGTAGCCTCGCCGTTGATCAGGCGTACATCGAACATGTCACTCAGTTCCTGATACACCGACCAGGCATCGCGCGTCTGCCGTGTCGCCGCGTCGAAACCGCCGGACATGCTGATACCGGTAATGACGCCGACCACCGGCTTCTTGCCAACCACCAGGCTGTGAATCAGTTTGACCACGTCGTATTCGAGGAAGGCTTCCTTGTCTGGCTGGAAGAACGGAATCACCGACTGACCGTCGGTAGAGTTGGTTCCGGCTAAGCCAAAATAAATCGTTTCGCCCGCCGCGCCCGATGGAACTGCCTGCAGGCCGAAGCCAGAGGCGCGGTCTTCGTCCTCGGAAAACGGTAGCGGATCGATCACTTGCAGCCGCACTTTGCCGCCGCTGCGTGAA
>JANMUE010000108.1:0-2761 GCA_031391205.1 Lysobacterales bacterium
GCAGCAGGCAATGCGCAAGCTCAAGCGCGAGGCCACGCCAGCCAGCCAGCGTTCGACCCTTCCTTATGAGTAAGGAACCTCTGATTAACTTGCCACTGTCATTTCGACCGAAGGGAGATCTGATTTACTTGTCATTTCGAATGCAGTGAGAAATCCTTCTTTTCTGCATATGCACCAGATCAAGCACTTGCAAGATTTCTCCCTTCGGTCGAAATGACAGCCGTTGGATATTCAGACTTCCCGAAGGGAGAAATCTTGCAAGTGATTGATAGTCTGGCATCCAGACGAAGCAAGATTTCTCACTGCGTTCGAAATGACAAGTAAATCAGACCCTCGCTAGAGCGCGTTGTTAGAGGGTAGCGAACGTGAAGGCTCTCGCGCTGAGTTCAATGACGTCTCCCGTCGGAACCGATTTCGACGTAAGTTGTACAGGCACTAGCGACGCCTGCATTGGTGCCGCAAAGCATGGGAGCACCATAAACAAAAGACGTTCAGCGCAAACCAAGCCCAATGTGGGCCACCGAACAGATGCTTTCATGGCAAGGCATTGACAATGCATAAATAGTAAATAGCGTCCCATCCGCACGGAAGTATTCGCCAATTATATCGGCACCCTTACCAACCCAAGCTCGTTCGATTCCCTCGACGAGTATCCGGATCGGACGAGAAGTAAATGAACACAGCCAATGGATATGCGAGATACCTTAGAAGGGTTCGGCCAGACTCGACGTTTCGCCTACAACACCAGTCTAGAGGGACAGCAGGAAAATCGTCGGGTCAATATCATTCTCAACTACCCTCGATAACCGGAGACTCTTCAGACCACGGAAGTGAGCTATGCGCGCGCCGACTGACCGCGCATAAGCTGTTATAGCTTGAGATTAGAATAGCCATGACCCTGTCGGAATTCATTCTGAAGAACATCGACACGATCCTCAGGGAATGGGAGGAATTCGCTGCTACCTTAGTTCCGGCAGCGCAAAAGAAAGATCGAGTCATGCTGCGCGATCACGGCAAGAAAGTATTGGAAGCGATTGCGGTTGATATCGCCCGACCACAGACAGCGCATGAAAAAGACGAAAAATCGAAAGGCCATGATCCCCCAGTTTCGGTTTCAGAAACAGCGGCCGAGACGCATGGTGCGGACCGCTTGGCATCAGGGTTCAGTCTGAATTCTGCTGTGGCCGAATTTAGAGCCTTGCGTGCGAGCGTGATACGGCTTTGGCAACGAGCGCAGGACAAAAATCCCGTGCCGAGCACTGCAATTGAAGAGCTCATTCGATTTAGCGAAGCGATCGATCAGGCCATAGCAGAATCCGTCACCAGTTACTCATTTGAAAAAGACCAGCAAACTCGCGTGTTCGATACGATTCTATCGTCTTCGCCTGATTTCAGTTTTACGTTTGATCTGCATGGTAAGTTCATGTTTGCCAACAAGGCGCTACGAGAATTCTTCGAGCGGCCACTTCAGGATATAGTCGGCAAAACTTTCCTCGATCTGGAAATGCCCGCGGCGACCGAGTTGCAACAACAGATCCTACAAGTCATCACTACCAAACAGAACTTTCATGGAGAGATGCCATACACGACCCGATCCGGACAGCAGATATTTTACGACTATATTTTTGTCCCAGTGTTCGATAACGACGATGCAGTAGAAGCCGTTGCCGGCAGCTTTCGTGACATTACTGAACGAAAGGCCGCAGAGAATGAGAACTGGTACAAAGCAAACTACGATGTCGTAACTGGCCTGCCCAATCGCCAGCTGTTTCTAGATCGTCTAGAACAAGACCTAAAACATGCCGTGCGCAAGGGCGCACCGATAGCATTGTTGTTTATCGACCTCGATCATTTCAAAGCGGCCAACGACAGATTCGGTCACGATGTGGGCGACCAATTATTGCGGCTTGCGGGCGAGCGTATTCGCAGTTGTGTTCGGGATACCGATACTGTTGCGCGCCTGGGTGGTGACGAATTCACAGTTATTTTGCAAGACCTCACGCACGCCGCGCATGCTGAGCTCGTGGCTGGAAAACTTATAGTTGAGCTATCCAGCCCTTTCCAAATTGGCGAAGATTCAATTCAAATCGCCGCTAGTATCGGCATCGCCGTGTCCGCTTATGGTCTAGTTGCACTTGAGGATTTTATAAAGAATGCCGATATGGCGATGTATGCAGCGAAAAATTCTGGGCGCAACCGCTTCTGTGTCTTTGCGCCTCCTCCCCATACCCCAGTCACACGAGACTTGAGTCGTTTTGGAGGGGTGCGCCGGTAGAAACCAAGTTTCGCTTGATGGCACTCAGTCAGTCCGACGCAATGGGTGCCGTGCTAGCGAAAGTATTGCGCGAGCATTTTCTGCCTCTTGGCGATAATCACTGTGATTGGTTTAGGCCGGATGGTACTTACTTAAGCCGTACAAGCTCCCTCCCCCGCTTGCGGGGGCTGCTCCAGCGCATCCATGCGCTCGCACCAGTTGTGCCTCCTGCACGGCAGAGGGTTGGGGTGGGGGCACTCCGACGCTCCAACAGCTCGCAGCATCTGAGCTTTGCCCCCATCTGTCCATCTGCCGCATAGGATATGCAAATGCAGCGGGTGCATGGATGCACAGGAGCGGCCCCCGTCGAACGGGGGAAGGGACGCTTCCTGACATTGATGGCTTAAGTAAGCGCCATTCCACTTAGTTCGACTGTGTTAGAAAGCGTTGCAAGGTGCATTGCGGCGTTAAAACGGCTTGAAAAAGCCTCACGTACTGGCGTGTTCG
>JANMUE010000142.1:0-16781 GCA_031391205.1 Lysobacterales bacterium
GATGCTCAGCGTGGTCTCCAGCACGCGGCCGAAGGCATCGTAGCTGTGCTGGCGGCGCACCGACTCGAAATCGGGATGGCGCAGTACGCCGATCAATGGTGGCACGCTGGGCGTATTACGGGTAGAGGTCCTGAGCACGCCATACTGCGTGCTGGAGTTGACCTCATAACGCTGCCGATCGAGCACCTCGATCTGCGCGCCATCGCTGCGCCTGGGCGTTTGCGCACTGCGCTGAATGGCGCGTCCCAGGCTGTCGTAGGCGAAGGCGGTGCTCAGGCCGCGCGCATCGGTCTGCTGCGTCAGTGCGCCCAGGCCGTTGTAGGCGAACGTCCAGCTGCCGCGACTGGGATCGGTCATCGCCACCCGCTGGCCGACATTGTTATAGCTGGCGCGGGTCAGCAGGCCCTTCACGTCTTCGATGGCCAGCGCATTGCCCATGCCATCGTGGAAGAACCGCGTCTTGCTGCCACCGCTCAGTGCCTGCTCGGCATCCAGCGTCCATAGAAGCTGCTGGCTGCTGTCGTAGGCGCGCTGCATGCGCAGCACCGGGCTGCCATCGGCATTGCTGCTGCCGCAGGCGGCAGAGGAATTGGCGAGCAGGCAGACATCGATCGTGGTGACGAGGCCGGCATAGGTGTATCGCGTCACCCGGAACTGGCTTTGACTGCTCAACGCCGACGCATCCAGGCGCGGCAGATACTGCGCCTTCTGCGTCATACGGCCCAGTGCATCGTACTGATGCAGCGTCACCGCGGCGGCAGTGAAAGCCGAGCCGGTATCGGAGAGCGCGAGCGTGGGCTCGCTCTGCTGCACCACCCGGCCACGATCATCGAACTGCGTCGCCACCTGCGACCATAAACCGCCGAGCTGCTGCGTCGACGTTTGCAGCGTACGCCCCAGCGCATCGATGAAGGCCACGCTGCGCGGCGATCCGGCCTGAGCCGACACCACCCGCATCTGGGCACCATTGATGCCGCTGCAGCGCGCAGACGCGCAGTCCTCGAATGCCGTCACCGCGATCGGTGCCAGCACCGCATCGCCCGCTGCCGGCGGCGTCAACCGTACCTGCCGACCCAGACCATCGTAGGCCATTGTCGTGGTCAGCCCGTTGGCATCGATTGCCGACACCGGCGTACCAAAACGCGCATCGAATGTGGTCTGCGACGAGCGGCCATATACATCGGTGCTGAGCGTCGGGAAATAGCCCGCACTGCCGGCGAAACTCTGCTGCGACACGCGCGCATTGACCACCGGCGCAATACCGCCGTTGTTGTCCGGGTGCTCGGCATTGATCAGCGCCCGCGCCGTCGTGGTCTCGCTGATGGCATTGCCCCAGGCATCGAAGCTGCGGGTTGTCTTGCGCTCGAAACTGCTGGGTGCAGCGTCGGCCACGCTGGCGCAATCGGGTGTGCCCGCCACGCTGCCGCTCAGGAGTGCGGTGCAATTGACCTGACGCGTGGCGCTGTCCCATCCGAACAGCGATGTCGTGGTGCGCACCATCGGCACGCCCCGACTGAGCCCGCTGCCGGCAGGCGGCGCGTGTGCAGCACCGTAGTGCTGCGCCACCGAGGTGTCGCTGCGCACCAGCCGGTTGAGCCACCAGCTGCCGAGACTGGCGTCCACGGTGAAGCTATGCGACTCGTTGCGCGTGAGCCGGCGTACTTCACTGCCGTCCTGATAGTCGGTGAGCGTCTGCGTCTTCGCCGTGAGATTGCCGTGCACATCGAAGCTCTGAGTGTCGCTGGACTCGCTGATGCGCTGGCTGCGATTGAAAAAATCGCGCGTCTGCTGAAAGCTGGTGGCCGGGTCGACGCGATAGATCGTGCCGGGCGCCGGTGTGTCGGGACAGGCGCTGCCGTTGCAGGTGTACTGACTGCTGGCCAGCGACAGGTAGGGCGTCTGCTCACCGAAGACACCGCAGCGCAGCGCATCCAGACCATCGCCAGCCGTTGCCGAGGTAGTGCATTCGGGCAATGCGGTCAGCGGCCATTTTTGATGGTAGAGCGTGGCGCTGCGGATCGCGCTGGTCAGGTCTTCGGTCAGTATCTTTCGGAAGCCGCGGAAGCCGCGGCCCTGATGGTGATACATCGCCTCTTCGTAGCCGAACAGCTGCGTGACGAAATTGCCCAGGCCGTCGGAGCGCGAGAACTCCGACACCACGGGCATGCTGGAGGCGAAATAGAAATGCGCGGCGTCGACATAGCCGGCATTGCTGTTGCGTGCCGGCACGCGGTACAGCGGCAGCTGCCCGGGCTTATTGCGTATGCTGCCGGCAGACAGCGGCAGATAGTCCCAGCGTGCGCGATAGCCCATGCCGTTGTCCACCTCGGCCAGCATTTCGGGCAGCAGTGGTACGCCGGTGCCCTTGTTGTCGGGATCGGCGCCGCGGTTTTCGCTGATGAAGATCAGCGACTGGTTTTGCAGGCTGTCGATTGGCGTACCGTCGGGAAGTTTGCCCTGGCCTGGCGGTGTGTAACACGCATCCAGCTCGCGATAGAGACACTGCGCCGGGCCATAGACATCGGCCAAGCCGTCGCCGTACATATCGAGCACCTGAGAACCGGCCAATGTGGTCGGCGCAATCAGGGTTTCGTTGCGCGACACGCTGGCGGCGAATGTATTTACGCCGGTTTGCTCCAAACGCAACGACTGCCAGCGATAGAGGCTGGTGTCGAAATCATAGAGGCGGGTGAACATGGACAGGGTGTAGGGGTCACCACCGGGCTCGATGGCCTGCGTAGAAGCATTGCCGCCTTCGTGGATGTTGGTCCGTTCGTAAATGTGGTCAGGGCAGAAATATGCGCTGAAGAAGTGGTTCGGCTGCGGTGGATCGAACTCTTCACCAGCTACGGTGAGAAAAACGCAACGCACCGCGGCAAAATCATACGGCGCGATCAGCTCGGCACGGCCATCGCTGTTCACATCCATCTGGCGGATGGGCAGCGAGTGCGGCCGGTGGTACACCGAGACCGTATCGCCGGTGGTGAAGCCGAACTGATTGGCTTCGACGCTGGCGTCCACGCGATACGATTTGGAGTAGCGTCCGCCGATGTTCAAGCGCAGGATCCATGAATCCCTGGGTACGAACGCGCCGTCGATCGCGGCATCAAACACGAAGGAATACAGCCAGTCCTGCAGGCCGTCGCCATTGGCATCGAGCTTGACGCTGCGTGAGGTAAGAATCGGATCGTGTTGGCACAGCGCCTGGCGCGTGGTGTCGCTGGGCCCGGAGTCCACAAACTGATCGATACAGGACAGCAGCGGGCCGTAGCTGATGTTGTTGCCGTTTGCGCTCTGCGTAACCTGACCGAAGCGCACGCCCTCCGGCTTGAAGCCTGAGCCTAGAGCGGAGGTTGGTATCTTGCGATCGATCTGAAGATCAAGGATGCCATCGCCATTGAAGTCCTCGAAAACGGCGTACTGATTGATCTCGAACTGCGCTAGTTGGATGGGAGGGCGGAAACCAAAATCGGTTCCTGCTGTGGCTGAACCTGCTGGCGGAACAACAGCCAACGCGGCAAAAAAGGTATAGCGCATGTCGGGATAGTTGGTGCTGCCACCGCCCAAATTTTCTGCTCGCTCGTAAAGTAAATCGGTACGGCCATCGCCGTTGACATCCCGATGCTCAGCGGTAGTGAAACGCATTTCGGGATCGGTGAACACCGACGCGGGATACGGCGCGATATCGACTTTACGGAAATTCGGCAGCGCATTCCCCGTGGGTGTACTCGACGGCTCGCCTTCCCAATAGACCACGAACATGCCGTGCCCCGGCGTGGCATCACATCTCGGTGCGGCATTAGGTGAGCTTTGCACCGTGTAGCAATAGAGCAAGTCGGCTCGTCCATCGTTGTTCAAGTCCAATGGTGGGCGGCCGAGCGAATAGCCAAGACGCATCACCGCCGAATTGCCACCGAGTTGACCCAGGTGATCCTCGCGCACGATCCACTTGATCGCACGCGTGGCGGTGTAGGAAACCAGATAGTTCTCGAACTCATCGCTGCTGTTACGCGCCGCATAAAGCATTTCGCGAGTGCCGTCGCCATCGTAATCCGCGTCTTCTGCGAGGAAGAAGGGACTGAGATCACCGGTGAGCGGATTGAGCAGCCCATTGCTGTAGCGCTGTCGGCCCTCGATCCGATCGAGGCCCTGCGCGGCAATCATTTCGTCCAGCGATTCCAGCGCATAGCTCACACCCATCAACCCGGTGGCGGATTGCCCGCGTTGACTGAGGCTGCGGCCGTTGGCGCTGAGCGCACCGACCAGGGTTTGCCGCAGCGACTCGATTTCGCTGTCGGTCCAGCCATTGCCCTGCGGCAGGTTGAACGCCTGGACTTCGGTGCCGTTTTCGGTCGTGGGCTCAGGCAGGCGATTGAAGGCAAAGTTCGGCCCATTCCCCGTATTCCATTGCGTGAACGCAAGTTCCGGCAGGCATTTGGCGGAGAGGCCTTCGCGGCCGCATTCAGTAACGCCCATCAGCAGCGTGCGTTTTGAATAACTGCTGGCGTCGTAGCGCAATGTGTAGCGATGCGCCCAGTTTGCGCCATCGCTGGTTTCGATCTGGCGCAGCCGTTGGGTTTGCTGCACGGGACGACGGCTCAGGTAAGAGATCGACCAGTCCTTGACCACGGTTGCGTCGACGATGGTGCTGCGGTCTTCATAGCTGAGCGTGACGCTGCGATTACCCAGCGCAGCGCCCTGGCCGGTGTAGAAGATCTGGCTGAGCAGATGCTCGCCGGAGCCGAACACAGCGTAGCTGTAGACGATGGTGTTGCCGGCACGATCGCGATCTTCTTCCAGCAGCCAGGTCAGGGTACGAACCGGATCGCCGGCGACCGCCGAGACGGGATTGACCTTGCTGTTACGCGTGGCCACAGGTGTGCCGGGACCGGGCTTGCCGTAATAGCGGATGCGGCCATCCTTGGACTGCACGATGAAGGCAGCATTGGCCGTGCCCAGCGCGCCGTCCACTTGCTGGACCAGCACATAGCTGTCGATCTCGGTCTTGTAGTAGGCGCCGATCTGCCCATAGCTGCCCTGGATTGCGATCAGGCGCTGGCCATCGAGGCAGAGCTTGTCGTTCGCGTCGAACTGCACCACTTCATTGACACCGTCCTGCGCGAACGTCTTGGGGCAGCGATGGATGCTCGACAGCCCGCTCAGCGACCAGCCCAGACCGGCCACGCCATTGCCACCGCGGCTGGAGTAACCGAGGCCCAATGCGGGCTGCATGCCATGCCGGCCCGGCGGCATACGGATCGGAACACTGACATTGGCATTGCCACCCTCGGCCCCGGCCTGGATCGGGCCTGCGGCGATGTACTGACTTTGCGCCGCTGCGGTGTATGTGCTGGGTGCGCGCTCGTCATCAGGGACAGCTGCTGGCGCAACAACCGTGACCGTGCGCGCCGGTGCGGATATGCCGATCAGGCCCAACGTATCGCTGGCCTTGGCAGTGATGCTGTAGCTGCCCGTCACCGTAGGTGTCCAGCTGGCGCTGTAGGTGTTGCCATTGGCGCTGGTGGAGAGTTCGCTGGTGACGCCATCCTTGACGACGACAAACTTCACCGATGTGGCGTTGACACTGCCGTCGTCGGTGACGGTTGCGCTCAGAGTGACAGCTGCGGCAGCAGCGAGTGTCAGATTGCTGCCCGGATAGGTGAGCGTGACGACGGGCGGATTGAGCGCGACGAGGGCGCTGGTCTTGGTGCTGCAGTGATTGAAGACATCGGCCTTGGCGGTGTATTGCACACTGGGCGACAGGCCGGCGACGGTGAAGGTATGGTTCATCGTCGCGGTTAAGTTCATGGTGACCAGGCGTTCGGCAAAGAGCTGGTTACCGGAGTTGTACAGTCGCAGGCGTACGCCGTAGATCTTGCGCAGGCCCAGCTCCGCCTGCGTGATGTTGATCTGGATGGGCTGACCGGCGGCGGCGACGGGTAATACCGTGACGGTGGGCGGGTTGAGCAGGTCATTGCTGCCGCCTGGCGCTCCACAGGACTGTTGATCGCGCTTCACCACCAGATCGCCGGTGCTGAACAACGCGGTGGGCGTGGGATATTGTTGCGCTGTGGCCGTGTCGACAAAAGCCTCGAACCGAAACACGTCGCCTACGATCAACGACTCGGCGTGCGTCGGCGCCAGGGCGATGGCCGGGAACGGCATGCCACCGACCGGCGAGCGCATCTGCCCGGTGGTCGCGATATGGAGATCGGCCGGCACACCGTTGCCGCGCATGCGGCGGCGCGCGATCACCATGCCGGGATGTGCGCCCTCGGTCATGAAGTGCACGCCCAGATGGCACAGGCCAGGGGCGCGTTGCGCACTGGCATCGGACACCACGCAGCTGCGCGGATCGGCACTGGGGCTGGTGCCGCTTTGCACCCGATCGGCGATGCGGATGCGGGTGAACCCGGCGAGCTGCGACACTATGTGGGCACTGTCGCTGAACGGTGGATAGGGCGCCGAGGGATAGCCACCCGAGGGCGGCGCCATGGCAACGCTCAGCGGAGATTCGTCCAGCGCCTCGGTGTTGTCGGGATGCCGCTGTCCCACTTCGCGTACCACACTCATCTCGCTGCGGTGGATGCCACTGGGTGTAGTCGCCCAGGCGCCGCGAATCAGCTTGCCGACACGGAATTGATATTGCGTGGAGTTCCAGTCGCCGCTGTTGTCCCAAGGGCGCATAACCCTTGGCGCGCATCGCGCACACAGCAGTATTCGGCTGGGCCGCCACAGGCGGATAGGCCTCGGTGGGATGGTCGTTGGCAAAGCACACCTGCGGGTTGTGGCCGGCGACGATCCAGCTCGGACGACCTTGTTCATCGAAGAAGGCGAGCAGATGGTGTTCGTTCTCATCCTCATCGAAGCGCCAGAAGATGGGCGTCCAGAACCAGCCCGAGGCGGAGTGTTCCGAGGCCCACACGCCCACATAGGCGGCATTGTCGGAAGTGCCAGTTTGATTGCCGGTCAAGGCGTTCTGCAGACAGTCTTCCAGCATCGAAGCCGGTGCACCTGGATGCAGTGTCGACGAAGCGTTGAGCTTCCAGCGCACCGCCACCTGATCGGGGCGCTGGCCATTGCCGATGCCATCGGCACCGAAATAGACGGTAACGGTACCAATCTGCTGCGCCGCCGGCACACCACTACCGGCCATCGCCTGGCGGATCGGACCATGGCCGCCGGCAAAGGTGACCTGGCTGTAGCGATGCAGTATACCGTTCCATTTCCGGCGCACCGGCACGCCGCCGACCGTTTCGGTGGTAAAGCCATGCCCATCGCCAGGGTTGTTCGGATCGAATGTCGCCCCATACCAGGCTGGTGCCCAGGGGCCATCATCGGGACGTTTCTCGTAGCTGTAAAAGGTAACAAACAGTTTGTCGGCGGGGTCCGGTTCCCCCTCTTCGCCCCCCTCCTCCAGCGTGTTGCCGTACCAGAAGAAATCCCAGCCCTGGCCGCTGCGCTCGGGTGTGTAATAGCGACCGGGCAGCAGTTGCCCGACACCGGGCGGTAGCGTGCCGTTGACCGGCTCGGGATTGATCGGAACTTGGGGTTGCTGAGGCGGGCATATCGTCTCGAACGATTGCGCAGCAACGAACATCGGCAGCAGCAGCAAGAGTATCGACGCCCACAACCGCACCAACATCATTCTGCTTTGCAATACAGCGGCAATGCTGCGCGACGCAGCCGCAACACAGGGTCGATCGGCATGCATAAAGATCATCTCCATCCTTAGAGTCTTCGGGGTTCCATCCACACTGCGGACGCAATGCTGTGCAAAGCGTCGAGATGCAGGCTATTTTAAGCACGACGTTGTGACATATCCGCGTCGAACCGGATACTCAATATACATAAACGTCGACGACGTGAAAACCCTTCAGGATTTAACGTCTAAACGAATCGCATTGATTAACGCCGACTGCTGTCCCATTGGACTGACCAGCTCTGGCCGATGAGCCCCATGACCGCAGGGATCTCAACAGCGGATCTGGTCAACCCCCCTTGCGGCAACACCGCATTATTCCCCAAGCAGGCGCCACTCAGGTTCGGCGAACAATAGGCCAATCGCGTGTGTCCGTGAAAGCGGGACTGGTTACGGTTTCTTCCTACCCGAAAAAATACTCGCCATCACCCAGCCAGAAAACGCTCCGAAAATAGCGTATCCGAACGTTGGGTTGTCTACCGTCGGCATCTGCTTTCCTAAAACCATCATCGCGCCGAAAGCGCACAGCAGCATCCAGAAAACGTACCTTAAGACTGACTTCATTTTTCTATTCGCCAGTCCGCGATGAATGTTGGGGCCAATAGGGACAAGTGAAACATTCTGACCCTCTCGCAACAAGGTACGTGCGAGCTGCTACGTCGCAGGCTCTGGTACGGGAACCGTCACAGCGACGCCGAAGCCGTTGCTTCATCCGGCAGCCGTGATCGCCGCAATCAACTCACCCAGAACACGCTCCGCATCCTCATTAGCGATCTGGCAGGTGCCGGCGTTGGCGTGGCCACCACCGGCGTACTTGAGGCAGAGCTCGCCGATGTTGACCATCGAGCTTCGATTGGTGATGGATTTTCCGATGGCAAATACGGTGTTCTGCTGTTTTACGCCCCACATCACATGGATCGAAATATTGCAGGTTGGATTGAGTGCATAAAGCATGAAGCGATTGGTCGCAAATATGGTCTCTTCCTCGCGCAAATCCAGCACGACGAGCTTGCCATGCACGGTCGCGCAGCGACGCAACTGCTGCTCAGCCTGGGCTGCGTGCTCGCGATACAGGTCGGAGCGCTCCTTCACGTCTGGCAGGTTGAGAATCTCGTCGATCTTGTGATCGCGGCAGTAATCGATCAGCTGCATCATCAGCTGATAATTTGAAACCCTGAAATCGCGAAAGCGCCCAAGGCCAGTGCGGGCATCCATCAGATAGTTGAGCAACACCCAATCCTTGGGATGAAGGATTTCGTCGAGCGAAAACTGCGCCGAATCGGCTTTATCGACGGCCGCAATCATGTCGTCGGAAACTCGGGTGAACACCTCGGCTCCACCAAAATGATCGTAGACGACGCGGGCCGCCGACGGCGCGCCAGGATCGATGATGTGATTGGCGGGGCGCGCCGTGCCCAGGCGCAGGGTCTCACTCAGGTGATGATCGAACGCCAGGTGGCAACCGTCGACATACGGCAGGTTGGTGATGATGTCGCTGGGGCCGATGGATACCTTTCCATCCTGCATATCCTTGGGATGCACGAACGCCACCTCGCCCACCATGCCCAATTCCTTGAGCAGCACGGCACACACCAGACCATCGAAATCACTACGAGTAACCAGACGAAAATTATTTCGTTCTGACATGGCGCTGTCTCCCCTTGGACGCGAATTTTCTCTACCACATGAAATTGCCGCGGCTGGCTTTGTGGCGGCGCAGCATAAAAGCCCGCAATCTGACCGCCCGTTTACAGTCTAGCGCAGCCGACTGCTGTGGCGAGGCGGGGTATCACATCGTATGCGCCTCGATGAGGATGACACGTGGCAGACGAAAACCACTACGCTCTGCATTCGGGCGGCACATAGCTCCGCGTGATGATTTTGGGGGACGACATGAGTTCGTCGATCGAAGAATATCGAGCGCACTATCAGGCGACTTACGTCCCCGCGCGTTATTCGGGGCGATTGCATCTGATTTGCGTATTCGTCGCCGGAATCGGGTTGATTGGCGCGATCGGGCTATGGTTTCTCGGCGCTGTCACGCCGCGGGACTGGCTGGCGCTGCCCCTCACGCTGGTGATTGCCAGCTTCGTGGAGTACTGGGCACATCGCGGCCCCATGCATCATCCGGTGCCCGGTCTACGTGCGCTGTTTGAGCGCCACGCCCGTCGCCACCATCGCTATTTCGTACAGGATCATATGCGTTTCCGCGATTATCGCGACTTCCATGTGGTGCTGTTTCCGCCCGTATTGATTGGTTTTTTTGCGTCCATCGCCATGGCGCTGGGATCTGTGGTTGCGCTGCTGACATCGCCCGCAGCGGGCGCTATCGTCGCAATGACATCAATCGCCTACTACCTTGCCTACGAGCTGCTGCATCTGAGTTATCACACGCAGGGGCTGGGCTATACCTGGGGTTTGGGCTGGCTGAGCGCTTTAGCGCGACACCATCAGCGACACCACAATCCCGCTTTGATGGTGCACCGGAATTTTAATCTGGTCATGCCGTTGTTCGACGTAGTGTTCCGCACTTTGGACACCACCCCGGTCACAACACAACCGACGACCGACAAAGAATCTGAATCAGATAACGACGCCGCACATGATCCGGCAACCGCTCAACCCCTCGATACCCATGGAGAACCAAGATGACACTCAGCGCAATGGATGACAACGACAAGCCGATCGACTGGTGGTTCATGTACAAGGTTGCAGGAAAATCCACCACCGCCAAGGGTGCGAAAGGTCCGACCATCGCCGGCAACAAAGTGACCGGCACCGAATACGTCTATTTCGACTCCAGCAAACCGAAGAACGCGAAGCTCGAGCTCTCGCCTCATACCCTGGACAAAAGCGGCGCGCTGCCCAATACCCTTGCGCAGGTTTATGGTGCAGGTGCAGCCGTCAACACACACCTGGGCTGGTTCTTCTATAACGACGAGAACCCGATCGATGGCAAGGTCAATGGCTCGCGGGGGCATACCAAGGGCGTGCTGGCGTTCGACCTGAAAAGCAATTCGGCGTTCTGGTTGATCCAGTCCACGCCCAAGTTTCCGCCCAAGGGCAAGTATGCGTTTCCTTCCACCGGCATGTCCAACGCACAGACGTTGCTCTGCATCACCCTGAAGGACGCGACGGTGGCGCAGGCAATCGCCAAGCAGATGTTCGTCGCACAGCAACCGAATGTGTACCTGGCGTCCAAGGTGCCGGCTGACCTCGCCAAAGAACCCAACGACGCCCGCGTGAAATTGATGCAGGACCAGGTCGCCAGCGGCAGCACGCCGATGCACGTCGTCATTCCCTTTCTCTCCAAGGCAGGCACCAAGTTCATGGCCATCGCCAAGAACCGCACCTGGGGACTGGACTTCTACAACGATTTGGTCGGGCCCACGCTGCACGAAAACATCGAAGTCGAGACCTGGGAACACGACCCCACACCGCCACCCGCCGACAGCGACAAGATTCACAAGGTGGTGGACATGAAGGCCGTCGATCTCGGCGCACTAGGCATCGACATCGCCTGGCCCGAGCCGGACGATCACGCCAAGCTCGCGATCTCCGACAAGGGCGAGACATCGCATTTCGTCTGCGTCGGCGATATCAACTTCACCATCGCGCAACACAAGCGCGGCGGCGGAACAGTGGCCTTTCAATGCGAAGCACTGTGGCAGAGTCTGTTCGAGATTCTGATACCTACGGACACCTCGCCCAACGCGGCCGGCACGGCAGCAAAACCGAAGCCCACTGCAAAATCGACAGTCGCTGCAAAAAAAGCGAAGCCTGCCGCAAAGACTGCAGCCAAGTCGAAATCTGCCAAGCCCGCATCGAAACCTGCGACAGCGGCGGCCAAGGCCAAATCACCTGCAGCTACGCGCAGACGTTGAAGCCCAAGGCGCGTTGATCGTCGGGACGAGTCCGTGTGGAGTGCGGCAGCTTGCAACCGCTGTTCTTCGTCACGCATGCGGCACGCTGGCTAGCGACAGCAGCGGCAGCAAGCTGCCGCACTCCACATGACAGCACATCCTGTGAGCGCTTCTATGCGCGCAGATTGCGCTTGAAGAACGTAATCGTGCGCTTCCACGCCTTGGCAGCCGCGGCTTCGTCATAGCGTGGCGTGGTGTCGTTATTGAAACCATGCTGCGCGCCGGCATACCAATAGTCTTTGTAACGCACACCCGCCTCCTTGAGCGCGGTCTCATAGGCGGGCCAGCCGGCGTTCACGCGCTCATCCTGTTCGGCAAACATCAGCATGAGTTTTGCCTTGATCTGTTTCACCTGATCCAGCGGCGCTGCACCACCGTAGAACGCGACCGCTGCGCCCAACTCCGGCAGGCGCGTTGCCAGGTAATTGGCCATAGCGCCGCCGTAGCAGAAACCCACAACACCGAGCCGCCCACTACCATCGGCACGCTGGGTCAGCAGATTCGCCGCCGCGACAAAATCTTCGCGAATCCTGGTTTGGTCGAGTTCGGCGAACAATGTGCGCGCCTTGTCCTCGTCTCCGGGATATCCACCCAGCGGAAACAACGCATCTGGCGCAAACGCGATAAAACCTTCCAGTGCCAGGCGCCTGGCGATGTCTTCGATGTGCGGGTTCAATCCACGGTTTTCATGCACCACCAGAACCGTCGGCAAGTCGGCATCGGAATGGGCCGGACGCGCCAGATAACCACGGCACTTGCCGCTTCCGGCAGGCGAATCGAACTCGATCGATTCCACTTTGATACGTGCATCGCTGGGGGCGACTTTCTGTGCCATCGCAAACTGCGGACTCAACGCCGCGAGCAAAGCCGCGGCCCCTACCGATCCCGCGGAAAAGCGCGCTGCGGCATGCAGGAACCCGCGACGGTCGATGATGCCGTGGACGTATTGATCGAACAGCCGTAGCGCTTCAGGATCGAATTGATGCGTTTTGGCAAGAGGCGTTGTGGACATGGTCTGCTCCTGAGCGGCGGCGTTGCGGGATTGAGCCTGCACTATTCAAGGTGACGTATTCGCGAAGCTGGCATTACCCCTACAGACTACCAAAGCCAGGGCTGCAGCGAGCGTGCTTCAGGCCAATTGCTGCACAGCATTGGCATGGGCGATATCGCATCATGTTAGCAAGCCGCGGCGGCGTTCGGCGGCATCAGCAGCGGCACGCCTTGAAACTGCGACAGCCTGCATTCGTTGATCGCAATGACCCGATTCCGAACTATGTTTCTTTTGGATGACCACTATGCGTATCGCGCGATTGTTGGCACTGCTGCTGATTGCTTCCGGCGCATCGTCGGCAGGACAGCTGCTTGCCGACCAGGTCTTTGATCGATATGCGCCGCTCGCCGCATCGGACGAGTTTTCGCGCCGGATATTCTCGCCCGCCCTGCATGATCGCCTGATGCGATTTCAGGACTTCACGGGCATTCGTGCTGCCGCCCATTCCGTTGATCTGAAGAGCGAACGCTTCGACCTGTACGTTCCCGATACGCGCCCCGCTGGCGGGTACGGCTTGATCGTATTCGTTTCGCCGCTGGAACGCTGGCCGCTGACTGCCGACTGGAAGAAATACCTGAACCGATACGGCGTCATCTATGTGTCAGCCCTGAGCGCAGGCAACCAACAGAACGTTTACAAGCGTCGAATCCCGCTGGCACTGCATGCATTGGAAAACGTCAAGGCGCGCTATCCCGTCGATCCCTCGCGCACCACCATCAGTGGTTTTTCCGGAGGTTCGCGCACCGCAATCCGCATCGCAGCCGCTTATCCAGACCTGTTCACCGGTGCGTTGCTGATTGGCGGCGCCAAGGTGATGGGCGAGGAAGATTTTGCGCCACCTCCGCAGCCACTGATGAACCTGTTCCAGCGCCGGATGCGTATCGTTTATTCCACCGGCCGGCACGACATGCCCAACCAGCGCGTCGATCGCCGCAGCATCGGCGCGCTCAAGGAACGCTGCGTTGCCGGTGTTTTCAAGTACTCGGAACGAGATATCGGCCATGAAGTACCCGACTTCAACACCCTGCAACGCGTGTTTACCCGCCTTGAACAGCCGCTGGATGAAGTTGCTTTGCAGCAGCAGACAAACTGCTCCACTGCATTGGCACTGCGCGTGGACGCTGACGTCGCCGCTGCCGAACAAGCCTATCGCCAAGGGAATCCGCAGCTTTCCGGCGAGTTGCTCGCCGCGGCGGATCAGGCCTGGGGTGGGCTGGCCGCAGAGCGCATCGTGGCCTTGGCGCGGGTGCTGGCACCCGGCTTCAATGAACCTTCCGACGAAACGCCTACGCCCACGAACTGACCGCAGCAGCACCGCCATCTTCGTGAATTCTCGCGCATTGCGGGTAAAACACCCCATTCTTCAGCGAGGCGACTACCATGGCGGACTCGTTGCGTCGCAGCGATTCAGTGAAGGAAGTCCATGCCACATGTACACGCACCGGGATTGGTGTTGAGATTTGATCCCAAGACCTTGGCCAAGGAAGGCGCAGCTTACACCGGCGACCACAATGTCGAGCTGTCGCCGCAACAATATTTCGTCTGCATCGACGTCAACGCCAAGGACGCGCTTTGGGTGCCCTTGTTCGCCGGCCCAGGCCCCGGCCGGAAGGGCATCGCCGCTACCGCCAAAACGGGCAATACGCGTTGGACGCGTTCCTCGTCCTTCTACGATGCCGCCCAGGTCTGCCGCATCGCACATAAGGTCGCTCATAAGGCGGCAGAAGCGGCCTTCGACGACTCCACGCCCAAGGCCCCCAACCTGATGTCGCCCAAGCAACTTCCGCTGCGTACGGAATTTCCCGACGACACGGCATTCCGTCCGATGTCGGCGAATCTGGCGATCCGATGAGCGCCTGATTCTCCGACGCTAGTCCATCATCCACACCGGCGTAATAATGAGGATGACTGCGACCAAAATCAGAGGAATGCTCATCCCGAACAAAGAGAACACGATATCGCCCAAAGCATACAGCGGCCCGTGCCGCTGCCAACGATCATGACACTCAATACGACATCGCTGAGAAAAGGCGTAACACCATCCGCGACTCAACCAAGGATTGTGTGCGCCGAACTCGACGAGTAAATCGAAAAGCGACATTTCAGTCAGAAGCCTCAAGCAATTCCCGGACCGACACCGGCAATCCGCTGCGCAGCGACGCACTCACGCGCGACTCTACACGCTGCCAGACAAATCCGAGCCCGACGATCGCGAAGCCGATCAGACTGAGTGCAAACGGAAACAGCATGCTGTCGTTGAACACTGTGTACGACAGATACCCCAGATAGCCGGCGATGCCGAACCCGCCAAACACGGCAAACACGCGGCGTCCAAGCAGGGCGCCGAGCAGGATCATGGCGACATTGATAGCGCAGTAGATCGCACGTCCCCACTCGCTGCCCGAATCCATAGACGACAGCCCACCCCAGAACGCAAGCACACCGAACAGGTACAGCCAGAACCCGAAATCCGGTTTGCGGCGCGTACGCAGATCGATCCAGAACGCCAGCAGAATCATCACCACGCCAAACAGCAACGACACCTGTTTGCGCAATTCCCAATCGCCGTCGCCATCGATGGTCAGAAACTGCACGATGTCCATGCTCATGTACCACAGCGTCACCGCCACCGGCATCACCAGGAATGGCATGCGGTAGCGATAGAGATAGATCGCCGCGACCACCAACGTGCCCAGTTCCATCAGCAGCCAGCGCCAGTCGATATGTGTGTGATACGCGCGGTAGGCGAGATCACCCTCCCAGTAACCGAGCGAGCGCTGCAACGCGTAAATGGCCAACGGTGCCAGTGCAACCGCGAATGTGTACAGAATGCCGGCGGGAATGCGCTGTTGGTTGCGTAACACCACGTTGCCGACAATGGTGGCGATGGCGGCATAGCCGACGGCGATGACGAAGCCGCCGACGTCACCGAACGCCTCCCAGGCCAGCGTCATGAACAGGCTCATCGCTGCAATAGCTATAGTGCCGCCGAGGTAATACAGCACATGAGTAAAAGTGAAACGCGGCGTATGCTGCTGGGTGCTTGCCAGAAACTTCCACAGCGCATCCGCTTGCGCCGCGGTCAACAACTCGGCGCTCACCGCCTGTTCCAGTGACTGACGATCGATCTGCATGAATTCGCGCCCGGTTGTATGACGGCTTCGATCATCGCAGCACGCGGACCTGCAGACCATCGCGGTTGTCTTGGAGTAGCGTTACAGGCCACGTCGAGGTGCATTACCTGCCCCGGTTCGCGGGAAACCGAGCGGCGATCAGTTTGAAATTCCGGCGATGAACCCTTCTCCCGCTTGCGGGAGAAGGTGGCCGCCAGGCCGGATGAGGGAAGCGTTCGATAGCGCTCGGTGTCCGCCACACGCACCGCACTCATCCGGTCCTGCGGGTCATGTCTCCCGCGCTACGGGGGAATGAGTTCGTTGCCAATGTTCAAACCGAGTCACTACCGAAAACTGCCGCAGCTTGCAGGCCGCAGATTGTTCGAGCAAGATCGAAAGCGGCTTTCGCCAAGACACAATCACCCAGCAGGATTTCGCATGCAAATTTCAAGCATTCCCTTCTGCACCACCGACTGGTCGCACATACAACCGACCGAGCATAGCGGCGAGTCCGGTGTGGCCCTCTGGCGCACCCAGCACTTCGGCAACATTCGAGTACGCATGATCGAGTACACACCGGGCTACGTGGCCGATCATTGGTGCAGCAAGGGACATATCCTGCTGTGCATCGAAGGCGAGCTGGACACCGAACTTGAGGACGGCCGACGCTTCACGCTCAAACCCGGCATGAGCTATCAGGTCGCCGACAACGCCGAGGCGCATCGCTCAAGCACGCTTGTCGGCGCTAAGCTGTTCGTGGTGGATTGAACTTCCGACTCGAATGGCACCTACCTTAAGCCGAAATGCGGACGCTCTCGCGTTTGTAGGCTGGCGATGACCGCTGTGAACCCCAGCAAACACGCAGGACTGCTGGGGTTCACTGCGTTCACCGCCAGCCTACAACCGCGTTAGCGCCCACATTTCGCTTAAGTACGTGCCACTCGGGTCGTCAACGAACATCATCGAAATATTACACAGACGCGTGTTTCGCC
>JANMUE010000146.1:0-7999 GCA_031391205.1 Lysobacterales bacterium
GTATTTGGTGCCGTTTGGGTTGCGCCTTTTGGGTCTCGAGGGGGGCACGCAGTGAACGTCGCCCAACGGTGGGTCCGACGTGGGGGCGGACGCTTTTTGTGGGTTTTTCTTTGGTAAAATGCGTCCGCCCGCTGGTCGGACCCACGTTTGGGCGACGTTCACTGCGTGCCCCCGTCGATCGCCAAATGGCGCAACGCTTCCGGCACGAAATGCATATCCGTCGCCTCGCGGATCGCGATACGCATCTGCTGTTCCAGCACCGCAGGCGCGACCGGCGGTTGATAACCTTTGAGACATTCCTCCAGCGCGACAATCGGCGTGACCGAGGCGGTGCGCACCTGACGATAGACCTTGACCGCCAATGCTTCAGCAGCGCCCGGGGTCAGCAGCACCGGCAGCGACAAGGTCGCCATCGCCTCAACACCGGGCGCAATATCCAGACGCTTGAGCAGGGCATTGATCAGGGCCGCGCTTTCGGCGTGCGTCGTCGTCGGCAACAGCGGAATCTTGACGTCGATACGGCCAGGACGCTTTAGGTCCACTTCGATCAGATCAGGGCGCGACGACGCCAATATCCAGATCAGCCGGCCGCGATTCGAACCATCGCTCATCTCCTGCGCGATCATCGAATACAGACGTCCGGACAGGCCACTGTCGCCACTGCCGGCATCACGCTTGCCGAGCGTCTGATCGGCCTCGTCGATGAAGACGATGCAGCGCCCGAGCGCACGGATCAGCCGGAAGATTTTTTCGAGATTGCCTTCGCTCGATCCCACCCAGCGATCACGGAAATTCTTCAACTTGACCACAGGAACTCCGGCCTCGCCGGCCAGGCATTCGACTAGATAGGTCTTGCCTGTGCCAACCGGTCCGCAAAAGATATATCCCATCGGCAATGCGCGCAGATCGGATGCGCGCCACAGTGCCATGTCCTGACGCAACCAGACCTTGAGCGCATCCTGTGCGTGGTAGTTCTCCAGCGTTTTTTTCGATTCGATGAACTCGACCAGACCGCTGGAATCGGCTTCGACCATCTGCTTCTTGGTCGCAATCCAGTCGGCCGCAGTCAGCGCCTTGCCCTCGTGTTCGCGGATACGGATCAGACTGTGCAGCGCGCTGATGCTGACTCCGGTCAGAAGATTGGCCGTCTGTTTCGGATCTTCGTCGGCAAAAGCCTTGGGATGATCCAGCCGCATCTGCGCCAGCGCGCGCTCCAGCACGGGGGCCTCCGGCAACGGCACGCGCACCTTGGCGACGCGCGGGTTGCCGGCGACCTGGGGATGCAGATCGTTGAGATTGTCGGCGATCAGAAAACTGGCGAACGGAATATCGGTGAAGGGTGGCTCTGCCGCCCAGTCGCGCACCAGGCTGGCGAGGCTCGCGGTTTCAAAGTCCCCCTGGCGATTGGCCGGCAGGATCTGATCGGCACCGCGCACGATGCAGGCGACGTGTTCGACCTCACCACGACCCATGGCGCTGAGATTGGCGCGATAACGCAGATAGCGCGTGATCAGCTCGACTGCAGCTCGTGGTTCGCGCGTGGCTGCACCTACCGACGTTGCGCCCGGCCACTGCTGAAATGCGTCGCTGGCACGCAGCACGCTGAGTCCATTGCCCGGATCGTAGAGAAACGTCAGCGCGAATCCAGACAGCAATTGCGTATCCAGATACGCAGTCAAACTGACCAGGCGCCCCTTCAGCGGAAAGCGATCGGAGACATTTCCGTACAGCACGAACTGGCCATGCGCACCACTTTCGTAGGCGAGCTTGAGTTCCTGAGCCCAGGCCGGTGCGTCGCTTTCCAGTGGCATGGATTAGCCCTGCGATTCGGAGGCTGGCTTGGCTTCACTGGCGGCACCCATGCTGCGCGAACTCGCCACCGGCAAGGCTTCGCCGCCCATGCTGATGCCCTCGGCGGCGGCGAAATCGGCCAGTGCCTGATCGGCCAGCGCCTTCTGCTCGGCTTCCTTCATATTGACGTCGGACAGATCCAGCGCATCGCGGGCTACGCGCGCGCGCCCGGCGGCCTTGGTGCGCTCTTCTTCGACCATTTCATGCAGGCGGTTGAGCGTATCGCCAGAGCCGCCAATCGAGCTGATCATGCCCGAGGCCATCTCGTTCATCTCGGCCATCGCGGTCTTCATCTTCATATCGTTGATCGCGCCCTTGAGGCCTTCGATCTTGGCGCGCGCGGCCTGCACGGCAACATCGCGAGCACGCACCAGGTCGCGATACGTCGTCTCGGCCTGTTCCATCTGCTTGCGGTTTTCGACCAGCTCGCGCGTTACCGTCTGCAGGCGCAGGGCGTGCTGACCGGCGGCGTCCTTGTTGCCGGCGCGAAGATGCGCAGTGGTCCGCGCGCGCACATCGGTCTCTTCGGCTTCGAGTTTGCGCACCTGGCCCATCAGGCGTTCGGCCAGACCCGCATGCGCCGCCAAGCCGGTGTTGTAGCTGGCGATCTGCTTGCGCAGGTTCTCCTGCTCCAGTTCCAGCAGGCCTTCCGGGTTCTTTTTTTCCATGCCCTTGACGAACAAGGCGAAAAACCCACGAAATACATTGAACAAGCGACCGAACATGGCGTCTCCTCTAGCCGATTAACGCACCCAACGCAGATCGGGCACCTCCGTTGTTCACGGAGTGCACAAGTTAGCGTGTTCGCGTGCGCGCGCAAGAGGTTCAATGCAAGGCGATGACGAATGTCACCTTGCCCGAGGCGCTTACCGGCCTGAAATGCAGGCAATTGGTCCCTGGATGGCCTTGATCCGGTCAGATCGGCGGGTTTTCGCCTCAGCGATCCGGCGGCAGCTTGAAGATCGCTCGCAATGACGGGTCTGGCAGCCCCTTGAACGCCAAGACATGAATTTCCAGATTCCCGACCATGCTGTACATCCGGGAAAACCCGGCCTGATGGATGACTTTCGACATCAGTCGGGGCGTAAAGCCGGTCTTGTGGGCGTAGAAGTCCTGGCCGCTGCGTTCAATTTCACGGCCGTGTCCGTACAAAATGTCGTGCACACTGATTGGGCCGATCGACGACTGGTAGATCGTATCCTCCACGTCCAGCTTCCGCTCGACGGCGATGCGCATCACCTCAGCAATATCAGGCACCTTGATCTGGGCGATACCGCCGTCCTTGAGCACATGCATGAATCCTGCGAGCACCTTGGGCACGTCGTGCAGGTGATAGTGCTCAAGGTTGTGCGAGCAATGCACAGCATCGAATTGGCCCACATCCAGCGTCGCCAACTGCCGCGCGTCGCAGAGAATATCGGGCTTGACGCTGGGATCTATGTCCAGCAATACGTGCTCGAAACCGGCGTATTCGGCGGGCAACGCGATGATCGATCGGTCGTTGCCGCCGACGTTAAGCACTCTCTTCACTGGTCGTCCTTTTCACGAAGCCAACCCGTGCTGAGGTGTCGGCGCCTTGCGCCGAGCCTCCACAACATGGGGCAATCTCATGAAATTAGCACGCCATTGCGTATGGATAGAAGCCCGCGGTGCATGGGTGCGGCGCGACGCGGGAGTCACACTGCAGAAGCTGCTAAGTGCAAACGCCGCCCCCAAGATGGGGCGGCGCATCGAAGTAGAAGCAGGCCTCGCGTCAGCACGGACGTGCAACGAACTATGCTGTTGCCGTACAGCGGAATCAACGCAGACGTACACGACCATTGCGCACTTCCACGCGCGATCCTTCACGTACACCGCGCAACTCGCTCTGGGTAACCCAGATCGAACGTCCGCGGTCCATGCGCACCAGGATGTCGTAGACGTTACGGCGATTCGATGAGCGACGCTCGACATTATTGCCGGCGATACCGCCCAGAACCGCGCCGGCAACCGTGGCGGCACGACGACCATTGCCATCACCTACCTGATTGCCCAGCGCACCACCGATGATGGCGCCAGCGACTGCACCGCCACCGCTGCTGCGACCACGGCCGGCGTATTCGATCCGTTCGACGCGCCCGCACGAGTTGCAGCGGCCATAGCGCTCCGAATACTCGCGGTCGTCATATTGACGGGAATCGCCATTGTAATGGCGGCGGGAATCGCCATCGTAATCGCGGTGCTCGGCAACTGCAGCACCGGTGAATCCGATCGAGAGGGCAAGGCCCAGCACGATTCCGATCAAACTTGAGCTTTTCATTTTTCAGATCCTCTTGAGCCGACTTTGCGGGGAACACTGACAAATGCCAGCACTCAGTTCGCAAACGCAGTCTGCTCTGTCGCAGATGAGTCCGTATGTTACGCAGCGAACGAAGCGGGAGTTCCGTTCAGGTTCCGGCCATCAAGCCAAGACCATTGAAGATCGATGTGCGATACGGGATTTATTCCCGCCGCGCGCATCGCAAGCATATTGCTTGCACACCCTGGGCTTCAACAGCGGAGCCGGTCGTTTTTAACAGCGTTAGCTGGTCAAACCTGCGGTTTTTCGTCCCCTGACTCAGGGGGCTGCTTAGATATTTGCTAAAGCCAGGCGAACTTGCCAATGAACACCGCAGCGATCACCCACACTGCGATCGGCACTTCGCGTGCGCGACCGGCCAGCAGCTTGATCGCTGCGTAGCCGACAAAGCCGAAAGCAATGCCGTGCGCGATTGAAAAAGTGAAAGGCATGGCGACTGCACAAAGCACCGCTGGCGCGGATTCAGTCAGGTCGTCCCATTCGATTTCGGCCATGCCGCGCGTCATCAGGATCGCGACATAGATCAGTGCCGGCGCGGTGGCATACGCGGGCACGGTGCCGGCAAGCGGTGCGAAAAATAATGCCGCCAGAAACAGCAACGCTACGACGACGGCCGTCAGACCGGTTCGGCCGCCCGCCGACGTGCCTGCAGCACTTTCGATATAGGCGGTAGTCGATGATGTGCCGAGCAAGGCACCTGTCGCGATCGCACTGGAGTCCGCCAGCAGCGCGCGGTTCAGCCGTGGCAGCTTGCCGTCCTTGTCGAGCAGTCCGGCACGATGGCAGACGCCGATCAGTGTGCCGGTGGCGTCGAAAAGCTCGACCAGGAAAAAGGTCAGCACCACGCTGAGTAGACCGATTTCCAATGCACCGGAGATGTCCAGCTGCATGAAGGTCGGCGCAATCGATGGTGGCATCGCAAACACGCCGGCAAATTCCGAATAGCCCAGCAGCACCGATGTCACGGTCACCAACAGGATACCGATGATGATGCCACCGGTGATGCGGCGAGCTTCCAGCCCAACGATCAACATCAACCCGAGCAGCGCAAGCAATGCGCCAGGTGCATGCAGATCACCGAGTTTGACCAGGGTCGCTGCATCGCCGGTCACCAGGCCGGCATTCTTCAGACCGATCAGCGCCAGGAACAGGCCGATACCCGCCGAAATCGCGATCTTCAACGAGCGTGGAATGGCGTTGACGATCCATTCGCGAATGCGAAACAGGCTGACGATGATGAACAGACAGCCCGAGATGAACACTGCGCCTAACGCCGCCTGCCAGGTGTAGCCCAATGCACCGACCACCACGAAGGCGAAGTAGGCGTTGATGCCCATGCCAGGCGCCATCGCGATCGGATAGTTGGCATAGAGCCCCATGATCAGCGAACCCAGCGCCGCCGCGAGGCAGGTCGCGACGAATACGGAATCACGTGGCATGCCCGCTGCCGACAGGATGTCGGGATTGACGAAGACGATATAGGCCATCGTCAGGAACGTGGAAATCCCGGCCAGCACCTCGGTGCGTATCGTGGTGCCGTGTTCGCTGAGCTGGAAATAGGCGTTGAGCATTGCTGGGCTCCCCTGTCCCGATGGGTTCGCCCGATTGTAGAACGCTGCTGCTTCTGTCCCAAGGGATGACCAGCTGCGCCGTTGAAAGCCCCTTCGGTCATAGGCGGGGCTTGCTCCGATGCTTTTGATTTATCTTCGACGTTGAAGAAAGATCAAAGGTAGCGGAGCAAGCCCCGCTCTACAAACATCAGGAGCGGAGCCCGGAGACCCGCATCACATGACCCGCGGCAAAGCGAGGTAATGATCCACCAGCAGAAACGCGAACAACACCATCAGGTAGATGATCGAATAACGAAACGCCTCCATCGCGAAGTGCTCGTTCGGCGGGTTCATCAGGCGGATGGCGTAGTACAGAAAGCCCAGCCCCAGCACTACCGCACCACCCAGATAAATCAGTCCGCTCATGCCGGCGAACCAGGGCATCAGGGTGATAAGGAACAACAGAATGGTGTAATACAGAATGTGCGCGCGGGTGTATTCAACGCCATGGGTGATCGGCAGCATCGGCACCTGGGCACGGGCGTAGTCATCGCGACGGAATATCGCCAGCGCCCAGAAGTGCGGCGGCGTCCAGATGAAGATGATCAGGAACAACAGGAGCGCATAGGCATGTACTTCGTTGGTGACGGCGGCCCAGCCCAGTACCGGCGGCGCAGCACCCGCGGCACCACCGATGACAATGTTCTGTGGTGTGGCGCGCTTGAGATAGACGGTGTAGATCACCGCATAACCGATCAGAGAAAAAAACGTCAGCGCCGCGGTCAGCACATTGACCAGGGCAACCAGGATCGTCATCGACAACACGCCGAGCACCAACGCGAAGATCAGCACCTGCCGGGTATTGAGTTGCCCGGTCGGCAGCGGTCTATGTTGGGTGCGCGCCATCAGCGCATCAATGCGCTGATCCAGCAGGTGATTGATCGCTGCAGCCGACGAGGCCGCCAGCCAGATGCCGAGGTTGCCCCAGACCAGGGCATTCAGCGGCGGTAGGCCGGGTGTCGCCAGCAACATGCCGACGAGAGCGGTGAATACGATCAAGGCAACCACGCGCGGCTTGGTCAGCTCGAAATACTGTGCGGGTTTGAGCGATGTAGTTTGCATGGCCGGATTGTAGGTGCTCACGGCAGCGCGCGCGGCGTAATGCGCGCCAGCAGCCACATCATCACCAGCAACAGCAGCGCCGCGCCAGCGTTATGCGCCACCGCCACCTGCAGCGGCAGGCCCAGTTTGACGTTGGCGATTCCAAACAGAATCTGGGCGATCAAGGCCACAATCAGCGCTAGACCATGGCGGCGCAGTGCCGCGTGACGCAGCAATTTGATGCTCAACATCAGCAGATGCCCGCTGATCAGGACAGCGAAGATGCGATGCACCATCTGGATCGCCGTCCGCGCCGGGCCATCGAGCACGCCGCCCTCGTAGTCCACGCCGATACCACGCCACAACACAAAGCCGTCGCGATAATCGGCATAGGGCCACCATTGCCCAAGACAGGTGGGGAAATCGGTGCCACAGGACCAGGCCGCGTAGTTGGCACTGGTCCAGCCACCGAGGGCGATCTGGATCGTCAGCAGAACCAGACCGACAACAACCAATGCCTGTTTAGGCAGTTCTTCCTCGGGCTTTGCACCAATGCCGCATAGGCGAAGGCTCAGCCACGACAGCAACGCGAGCGTGGTCAGGCCACCGAGCAGGTGCGCCATCACCACGACAGGTTTGAGCAGCCAGGTGACTGTCCACATGCCCAGCAGGGCCTGGAAGATGATGACCATCAGGATCACGCTGCCCAGTCGCGCATGATCGGAGCCACGCCAGCGCCAAGCTGCCCCAAGTAGAATCAGCTCACCGAGCGCGGCGAACAGGATCGCTGCGCCATAGTGTTGCTTGATGTAAAGCGGAATCGATATCGCCACCAGCAGTGACGCGGCCACGATCGGCAGCCAGGCGCGGGCGCGTTGGCGTGCCGCAACGAGCGCGATGGCCAGCACCAGCATGCCAAGAATCGCCGCCAGATGACGATGCAGTTGTTCGCGCCAGGCTTTATGCGTCTCTACCGCACGCTCGAAGTTGGCATTGGCATGCGCGATCTCATGATCCGCGTCGGGCCAGGTGATTTTGCCATAGCACGTCGGCCAGTCGGGGCAACTGAGCCCGGCATTGGATAGCCGCACGAACGCTCCGAAGATGATCACGCACAGCGCGAGTGCGGTGGCGGTGATGGCGAGGCGACGCAGCAGGG
>JANMUE010000151.1:0-29065 GCA_031391205.1 Lysobacterales bacterium
CTGGCACTGAGCTGGACCAGCTTCGGCGACAGCCGTTACGTGTCGCTGACCGTGGACTCGGCAACCAATCCGCAGAAAACAAAAAAACAAAAAACAACATCGCCATCCGCGTCGATGTCATTAGCGAGCGGGCTGGGTGAAACCGTTGTGGTCGCGTCCTCGGGAACGGTGTATGTATCTGGACGCGTCGTCGGTGCCGCATTGGTACGCAACGTCACGGTAGCCGTATCGGACACGCCGGTCTGCACCTGAAACAGCCGATAGGTAAAGGTATCGAGGCCGGAGAAATCCGCCTGCGGCGTGTACTCGATCTGTCCGCTGAGCGCGTTAACCACGACCGTCCCGAAGTCCGGCGGGTTCACGACCTCGAAGCGGACCGCGAAATCCGGATCGAAGCGATCGTTCGCTCCCAGCGGACGATTTCCTGACTGGAATACGGTATTGCGCCTGACCGAGTAATGATCATCGACCGCATCAACACCGTCATTCACTGGCAGCACAGTGATCGTGACGATGGCGGTGTTGCTGATGTCGGTGCCGTCGTACACCTGATAAGCGAAGAACGTTTCACCAAAGAAATTGGCCGGTGTGCGCACGCGGAAGCTGCCATCCCGATTCAAGGTCACATCGAGTGGCGTAAAGGATGGCGAGCCGACGCCGACGAGATAGGCTTCGAGCTGAGCGGCGGGCGTGTCGGCATCCGTGTCGTTTGCCAGCACACCCTCGGCGGCGGGAACGATCAGTTCCTGGTCCTCGGTCATTTCGTATTCGTCGGGATAGGCCCGCGGCAGACTGGTGATGCCCACCGCCAAGGTCACGTTGCCGATGTTCGAACTCGATCGCCCATCGGTGACCTGATAGGTAAACGTGTCGATGCCGGAGAAGCCGGTGTCGGGCACATATTCAAAGGTGCCGTTGGCATTCAACAGCAAGGTGCCGTGCTCTGGATCCTGGCCCGGCAAGACAGTCAACGGGTCACGCTCCGGAGCGTCATGATCATTGATCAGCAACCCCTCCAGGGGATCGTCAATG
This sequence comes from Lysobacterales bacterium, assembly GCA_031391205.1. Taxonomy (GTDB): domain Bacteria; phylum Pseudomonadota; class Gammaproteobacteria; order Xanthomonadales; family Ahniellaceae; genus 0-14-3-00-62-12. Next base: position 1,033 of record JANMUE010000151.1, read on the forward strand.
ATCAACGGTGTGTCCACGTCCACGAGATAAACATCGTTGGTCGCGGTGGGCGGCTGGGTGACATCAATGGTCACCATGGCAACCGCGGTCGCGCCCTGGGTGTCCGTGGCGCGATACTGGAAAGTATCGGCGCCGCGGAAATTGACCTCAGGCACATAGTTGAATGAGCCATCCGCGCGCAGCGTGACGACGCCATGCAGCGGTGGCGCATGCAGACTGGCGGTGAACGAGGCGCTGTCGATGTCCTCGGCGTCTTCGAGCACGCCGGGCGCCGGCACGATCAGCTCGGCGTTTTCATCGGACAGATAGCGTTCGTTCACCACATGCGGCGGATCGTTGACGCCATTGATGGTGATGCGCACCTCCGCCGGAGACGAGGTGATGCTGTTGTCCTGCAGTGCGTAGCGGAAGCTGACCACACCGCTGCGTTCCGGATCGTCAGGGCGATAAACAAAACTGCCGTCATTGGCTGTCTGCACCGTGCCGAACGTCGGCGCCTGAGTAACCACGATGCGCAGCGTACCCTGCGGGATATAGCTGTCATTGGCGAGCAGGCCGGGGGCGTCGACAAACAGCACCTCGCCTTCGTTCATCACATAGGTGTCCGGTTGCGGTGCCAGGCGATCGTTGACGGTGATCAACACCGTTGCCTGGTCATGCAGTCCCTGCGGATCCATGATTTCGTAAACGAACTGGGTTTGTCCCACGAAATTGGCCGGCGGCACGTAGCTGAAGGCGCCGTTGTTGCTGAGCGACAAGGTGCCGATCGGCGGGTCGGCAACGATGCGCAGCGTCAATGGATCGCCATCCGGATCGCTATCGTTCGAACGCACTCCGGGAGCGCTGACGTTCAAGGTGCGATTGCGATCGACGGCATAGAAGTCGTCTTCGGCTATCGGGGTTTCGTTGACGGCTGCGACGGCGATGCTGACCTCTGCAGGCAGCGAGCGCAGCGCCCCATCGATCAGTCGATAGCGGAAGCGATCGGTACCGGCGCTGCCGTTGGGCGTGTAGACAAAGCTGCCGTCCGGCACGACCACGACCGAACCCAGGGTCGGCTGAGAATCCAGCTCGAGCAGCGGATTAGCAGTGGTGCGCGTGTCGTTGGCGAGCAGGCCGATGCTGGCAGCGACGTTGAGACTCTGATTATCGCTGGCCTGGTAGAAGTCATTGACGGCATCGTTGGGCTCGCGCACATTGATCGTCACCGTGGTGGCAATACCGACGACAGCGCCGCGGCCGGCGGAGTATTCGAAACGATCGGTGCCGGCGAAATCCGCATTCGGCACGTAGACGAAGCTGCCGTCCGAACTCAGATTGAGCACCCCCGCCGCTGGCAGGCGTCGCAGCACCGCGTACAGCACGCCGTTCTCGGGATCGACATCGTTGCTCAGCACGCCTTCGGTGATGCCCACCTGAAGTGCCGAGTTCGCGATCGCGATGTAGGTGTCGGGATTCGCGGTCGGGGCATTCGGTTGATTTGCAGCGATGGTGATGGCGGCGGCCGACGCCGGTACAAAAGGCACGTCGCCACCCGCAGTGCGAAGACGCACACCGCGCATACCGCTCACCGCGTCTGCAGCCACGTTGACCTGGGCCGTCAACAAGGTGCCATTGCCCGACGACTGCAGTGCGCTGATATTCAGGCCATCGGCGGCGGCAATCTCAAGAGCGGTGACGGAGTCTAGTCCTACGCCCGTGATCGACACTGCAGTCGAAGTACCGCGTGGCAGGATGGCCGGAGAGACCGAAGTCGCGTGAGCGCCGCGCACTACGCCGAACGCCGGCGCTGCCAGTATGCGCACCAGCGGCGGCGGCACATTGGCGGTTTTTACAATCCCCAACTGGGGCGACGCGAACAGCGTGCGGATTTGCGCCACATCAGTAATCAACAGCGTATTGAAGGGATCGGGCACATCACTACTGCTCGCAGCGGGCGTCGACAATCGCAGCAATCGCGGTCCGACGGCAGCGTCGACGGCAGCACGCAGGGTCAGCCGTGCTCGCGTTTCGGAAAGTGCCTGATAGGTCTCGACAACAATACCCGCGTTGGGAACGAGTGCAGCCGCGTCGGTGCGCGACAGGCGCAAGCCCTGGATCTCGATGACCTGGGACAGCCCATTGCGGACCAGATACTTCGGGGTCAGCGCGGTGATTTCGGGCGGCGCATCGCGCACATCCAGCAAGGTCGGCGCATCGATGCGCCGACTGCCGATGACAGCACGCACAGCGCGCGGTATGCGTGGCGCGTCTGTGGCCAACTGGATGGTAAGCCGGATCTCTTCAGCAGCAGCGGTCAGTGAGCCTGCAACCGCGGTGATGCCGGTCGCGGGCGAAAACTCCACGGCCGAAGTGCCGGCCAGTTCGCGCCCACTCAAGATCAACTCGATCGTCTCGCCGGGATTGACGAATGTCGGTGTCATCGCAGTGATCGTTGGGCCTTTCGCCACCGTCACCGGAACCGAGTGGAACGTGCGTGCAACCGCTGCGGTATCACCACGCTGGATACGCAGCGGTTGCGATGCAAACGGGCCGATGCTGCGTAGCGAACCTGGCGCAATTCTGAGCGTATTCGAAGGCGAAAGTGTCGCTGTGGAAGTACCGCTCGCCGTGACGACCTGCACCAGCCGATCGACCAGGGCAGCGTCGGCGGCGACCGACAGCGTGAAACTCACCTGGGTACCTTCGGCATTGGATTGAACGTCGTTGCCGATGATCAGCCCCGTCGCAGCCGTGAACTGGATCCGCGGCTCCGGCGTGAACTCGCGTTGCGTAGGAATACCGCGCAGATTCTGTCCGCGGATCAAAATGGAAAGCGATTGCCCTGGACTGACCAGGTTGGGCGTGACGCTCTCGATCACCGGAATCCCTGCCAACAACAGAACCGCTGAAGCCAGCGGCTTCAGGTCGGGAACCTCCTTGCCGGCGGCATCGCGCAGACTCAGTCGGCGCAGGCCAGGTGCGGCATCGGCGGCGACATCGGCCACCACATCGATGCTGCGGCCGTCGGCAGCAATGACGAACGAGGCGATGCTTACGCCGGTAGCGGGTTGCATCGCGACGGATACGACCTGTCCCAGTTGATGACCGTGAATTGTCATTGCCTGGGCCGGTGCGTTGATCGCGAGCCTATTTGGCGCTATCGAGTCGATACCGGGACCGCGGTGCACTGCGAGTGTCGATGAGTAGATTCTATAGTTTGCCGGTTGCGCGGGTGGCGCTGTCTTGGTCACCCCAAGTGCGGGGGCAAACAACGGGCGCGCTGCGGCAGGAGACAACTTGAGCACCCCGACGGGTGCATTCGCGAAGATATCGCCAGGCTCGACAGGAAACGGAAATCCCGCGGGAGCCTGCGCCTCAGTTGGCCGTTCACCTTGCTGTGCCGCGCCCGCGCCAACAAGCAGCAACACCAGCAGGATGCCGGAGACCATGTGGCCAACGCGACGCAGGCGTGGGAGCACGGAGGCGTATTTCGTCGGAGAGATAGGTTGACGGAATCGTCAGAGCACCACGCGCCGCCCGCTCTCGGTAATCAGTGTTGTCTGCGACGTTCCGTTCATCGCCGCAGCAAGCTCGACCCGCAACACTTTCTCGCCATTGGTGTATTGGGCAAACCCTGCCTGCTGCGAGGCCGCTACGGAAAAGCTGAGCGTCGCCAGCAATACCGATGGCCCGTCAATCAAGGACACGCTGGCAGTAGCGGTCGCTGAAGCTTCAGTACCCTGCAGCGCGGTGGATACCGAAGTGACCGGTGTGCCGCGTGGCGGTGTGAGCGTTACCGACACCGTGTTTCCCAGCGGCACATTGCTGGAAGCGATCACCACCTCGACCGGGTTGGGTGTTGCCGAAGGCAGCACGATATCGGCGCTTCCTGTCGGTACCGCTGGCGCGGCTACACCGGCGACGCTGGCGATGCGCAGCGCCGGCAGGCCAGCGACGAAAATGGGACCGGGAAGATTGCTTGGGCAACCCGTGCGCGTGCAGGTTTCGCTTTCGATACGAAGACGGCCCGCGCCGCCGGTCGTTTGCGATCCTGGACTGGTCCAGTTGCCACCCCGTACACCCACCACCGACAAGGCGCCGTTGCCTTCGAGAATGGTAGCTACAAGACGAATCGCACCACCGCTGCCACCGCCGCCTGCATTTCCGGCAGTGCCGTTCCAGGCATGACCGACATCGCCGCCTATGCCGCCGTCCGCGCGAATGGCGCCGCTGATGGTGAGTCGCCCGGTCACTGCCAGCAACAATGCGCCACCGCCGCCACCACCGCCGCTACCACCGGTAGTCGTCGCACCACCGCCGCCAGACCCACCCGATCCGCCGATCAGCGGCAGCAGATCAATGGTGCCGTAAGTCGAACCCAGGCTTCCGCAGGCGGCACTACCACTGGTGCCGAATGAACCTCCGGCACCAGAGCAGGTAACATCGGTCAGACCGGTGACATTGGGACGGCCACCGCCTGGCCCGATACCGGCCTGCGCGGTACGTGGGCTGCCCAGGGCCGTAGAGGGATCGGCCTTGCCACCCGCGCCACCGCTGTAACCGCCGGGACCACCCTCGCCTGGTAACCCATCGTCAGCAACATTGCCGTCTCCCGCGCCAAAACTCGGCGCGGCGGGTTTCCCGTTCAGACTCAAAGTCCCCGCAATCAAAGCGTCTCCGGCGACCAATAGAGTGACCGGCGTATTCAGCGCATTGCGCCGAAAGGTGACCGTCACCCCCGTTGGAATATTGATGGACGCATAGTTCAGTACGCCCGACTCCGGGAGCTGAATCTCAACGGGTGCAGATGGATTCAACACACCGTCGGCGCCAGTACTGCCGCTATTGAAAGCAGCGGCGAACGAAGTGCCCAGCGTTGCCAGGGCTGCGACGAGCAATTGATTGAGTCGGCTCATGATTTTCTGTCTCCGGGGACACACAAGGAAGAACTGAATAAGTCACTACTTCTGCTTCGCAGGACGGCTTATTGCTTGCCACACCACAGCTCTCAACAGCGAAAGCTGGTCGTTTTTTTCAGCGAAGCTGCTCAAAACCTACGGTTTTTCGCTCCCTGATGCAGGGGGCTATAGAGGCTCCGAACTTATTTAAGGTGTCCCCAGGTGTTTTGCAGATTCCAACGTCAGCTGGACGGACAGAATATACGGGCAATGTGACACAATGTGACAACTGTTTCCCAAGTCCATAAAATACTCGCTGGCGTTATGTAGGCCATACTCGCAATCTGAGTTGCTTTCGGCTCATCGGTCAACACGACAAACCCTGGACCTGTCGTATAGGCATTTGGTCAGGGCGCGACTAGACTTTGGCCGGGTCGGAGCAATGGTCGGGGCGATGCCGGAGATCACTGAGCTGCTTGCAGAACGTGAAGACCGCGGTGGGCCGGACCTTGCTGCGGTGTTTGATCGCCTGTACGGCGACCTCAAGCGCATCGCGATTGCGCGCGTTGCGATGCTCGGGCCGGATGAGACGCTCAGCGCAACCGGACTGGTACATGAGGCCTATCTCAAGCTGGTAGGCGCGCAGCAGCTGTCGTTGACCAATCGCAAGCATTTTTTTGCCTGCGCAGCGCAGGCAATGCGCCAGATCGTGATCGACCGCAGTCGCATTGCGCATGCCGACAAGCGTGGCGAAGGCATGGAGCGCGTCACCCTGGATGGCTGCGATGCCGTGGCCGAGGAATCCGATCTGCTGGATATCGACCGTGCCCTGGATGAGCTGAATCAGATTGACCCGGGACTGCGTGAGCTGGTGGAACTGCGCTATTTCGCCGGTCTGGCGATGCCGGAAATCGCCGAGCTGCGTGGTGTGTCACTGCGTACCATGGCCCGCGACTGGGACCGCGCCCGGGCGTTGTTGCGTGTCCGACTGGGCCAGGATGGTCTGGATAAAAATGGACACGGATAGAAATGGACACTGAGCAGATCCGGCGCTGGCGCGAGGCCGACCGCTGGTTCGCAGCCTGGCTCGACCAGGATGAAAGCGGGCGCGATGCCTGGCTGGAAAAACAATCGCTTGCTGCAGAAACCCATGAAGCACTGTCGCAACTGATCCATCAGCATCAAGGAAGCGACCCGTCATTTCCGATTCTGGATCGCATCGCGCGGGTCGGGCCGATGACGCCATTGATACGCAATCAACTCGCCGGGCGTCGCATCGGGCACTGGACCCTGCTCGAAGAAATAGGCCGTGGCGGCATGTCGGTGGTGTACAAGGCACGGCGCAGCGAAGCCGATTTCGAGCAGTTGGCGGCCGTAAAACTGTTAAGCCTGGCAGCACTGGGCTCGGAAGGCAGTGCACGCTTTGAGCAGGAGCGCCGCTTGCTGGCACGGCTGCGCCACCCGCATATCGCGGCACTCATCGACGGGGGATTTGCCGACGACGGCACGCCCTTTCTGGCCATGACCCTGGTCGAAGGCGAGACCCTCAAACACTACTGTGAACACCGGCAACTGGACTGGCGGCAATGCGCGCGGCTGCTGATCCAGATCTGCGATGCCGTGGCGCATGCGCACCGGAACCTGATGGTGCACCGGGATTTGAAGCCCGCCAACATCATGGTCACTGCGCAGGGCGTGCCGGTGCTGCTGGATTTCGGCATCGCCAAATTGCTGGATGACACCCATCACGACACGCGCACCGGAATGCGCGCGATGACACCGGGCTATGCGGCGCCGGAACAAATGCAGGGGGGCCAGATCACCACCGCCACCGATGTCTATGCACTCGGCGTGATTCTGCGCACGCTCTGCGTGCCTGCCAGTGCGTTACCGCAGGACCTCAACAACATCATCGCCATGGCGATGCGCGAAGATGCGGCACGACGCTATCCCGACGCACGCGCTCTGGGCGAAGACCTGGAGCGACTGCTGCAGCAGCACGCCGTGCTCGCGACGCCAGACAGCACCGGTTATCGTCTGCGCGCATTCCTGCGCCGACGTCGCGGCCTGGCAATTGCAACGGCAGCCGTAGCGCTCGCATTACTGGCAGGACTGGGACTGGCACTGTGGCAGGCGCAACGCGCCTCACGACAGGCAGAGGAAGCTCTGCGCCAGGCGGCACGCGCCCAGGCTGCTCGTGATTTTCTGTTCAGCATGATTGCGGCCGGCGACCGTGAGCGCAGCGAAGCGCTGGACCCGCCCGTATCTACGGTGATCGCTCGCGGCATCGCCACGTTGCAGGACGCCCCGTTGACCGACCCGGAACTGCATGCAGAAATGGCGACCTTGCTGGGCCATATCGACATTTCGATTGGCCAGCACCAGCGCGCCGCCGAATTGCTCGACACCGCAATGAAGAGCGCCGAACGCGCCGGCGATTCGGCGTTGATCGCCGATGTGTGGATACGCCAGGGCATGCTCGCCAATGCCCGTGGCGAACCCGATCAGGCCATCCGGCTGTTTGAGGCCGCGATGGGCCATGCCAGCACATTGCGCGCCGACCGACGTGAAGCGTTGCTGACGTCCAGCCTTTCGGGCTGGGCGTATGCAATGACCAATGTCGGCCGTGTAGACGACGCGCATGCGCGCATCCAATCGACACTGGATAACCCCGATCTGATTCGAAGCGCAGATCGACGCGCCGAACTGCTGCTGACGCAGTCCACCGTTACCCGCGATCCTCAGACCCGACTCGATCTTCTGCTGAACGCCGAGCGACATTACGCTGAGAAAATGCCTACGCCTGCCGACCGCCTGGTGTTAGCCAATATGTTGGGCGCAAGCTATGGCCAACTCGGACGCAACGACGATGCCCTGCGCAAGATGCAAGAGGCGGCTGATCTCGCAGACCGCATTCACCCCGGCAATACCAGCCGACGTGCCCGCGCTTACAATAATCTCGGCACTACCCTGTCGTCCGCCAACCGCATGGGCGAAGCCGACGCAGCTCTGGCCGTCGCCGAAAATATCTATCGTGCGGTAGGCGATCATGGCTCCCCGGCTTTCGCCGCATTGGTGCACAACCGCGGCGTCATGCTGCGCGATCTGGGCATCGCCGAAAATGCATTGCCGTTGATCGAGCAGGCTTATGCCATGGCGCGCGAGCAGTTCGGCGACAACGACCGCCGTACTGTCGTCGCCCTGCGTAATCTCGCGTTCACTCGCACCGAAGACGGCGCCAATGCTCAGGCCGATCAGGAGTGGCGCGAGGCACAACGGAACGTGTCGGCTTCCTGGCCCATTCAAGATCGCTATGCCCTGATGTTGATCGGCGCGCATGTCGCCGCGGTACTCGGCAATTCCGACGCCGCCGCGGCACGCCTGACTCAGGCCGATGCCCTCGCGACCGCCGAATTGCCAGAAATGTCGGCTACGCTGCGTGTGCGACGGATGAGCATCGGCGCCAGGCTCCTCTCGCTCACATCGAAGTATGACGAAGCGACGACGCTCTTTGAGCATGCCGAAAAGTTGGCCGCCGAAACTGGCGTGGATGCCTGGAGTGCAGCCTGGCGCAATCATCTGGCCTTTGCCGAACACCTGAACCGAGGCGGCCACTCCGATCGCGCGAATGCACATTACGCCGAGACACTCGCCCTGCTCGAAGCACGTGGCGCCGGGCTGGACTCCAAGCTCAGGCAGCGGCTGCGCGAATTGTCGAAAGCAGCTCCCTCAGCGATGACGGAGCAATCCAGAACGCGGCAGCTCGCTGCGACACACGGACACCAGTCAGGGCCCCTCGAATCCGTTCTTGAATACGTTGTCGACCATGGGCGTAACCGTGAAGGGCAGCAATTCGCCGAACTCGGAGGTATTGCCGTCGTCGTCGATGGCAATCGCGATCAGATTCCCTGAGGTGACACCCGGTGGCAGCGTGATCGTCGTTAAGCGTGAGACGGCCTGAGTTGCGTATTGGTCGATATGCAGCGGTTCCGATCCCTGCCTCGTGCCGAAGCCTGCTCGATAGAAATGCACAGTGATCGGGTACGACGCGTGCACCAGAAATGTATTCACCCAGTACTCCACCCTAATCTGTCCTGGCGCTGGACTGCTCACAGCGCCGATCCAGAGCGGATGGTTTTGCACATTGTTCGGGCCACTATCGCTGTCGGAATTGTCATTTGCAGTAATCCCGTCATCGCCCAGATCGATGCCGATACCGCTGTTGCCGAAGAAGGTGTTTTCCTCGATCCGGTTTCTGGTGCCAGCACCTGCCACAAGACGTACGCCATCGCCGTCATTGTGCAGCAGCTCATTCCGGGCAAGCAGATTGCCCTCGGCTCCGATATCGACCTTGATTCCGCCGCTACCGTTGCCAGCGTCGAACCAGCCGATCCTGTTATCGGCTACAACGTGGCCACTGCCACGCAGAATGACGCCAGCGCTGGCATTGTGGCCGATAATATTACCACTGCAATCGAGCGCTACCGAACCAACAATATTGCCGGTGGACTCGACATAAATGCCTTCACCAAAGTTCCCGGCAGCGAGCCCGGTAGTACTTACACCGCCGATGTTGTTGGCGCAAACACGCGTACCAGAACCCAACAGCACAATGCCGCCGCCATTGAATCCGACATGATTGCCCTCGATTAAAGTATTGGTTGCCGTTGCACCAACTCGAATACCAAATCCGGCATTGCCGAAGTTGGCATCTTGATACACGCCTATGTGATTGGTCTTGATTTCATTGGCACTGCCAGAGCGCACCTCAACGCCATCACCCTGACTTCCCGGCGCGCCACCAATTCGGTTGCCGATCATCAGGTTTCCACCTGCCTCCAGCAACACCCCATTGCCAAGATTCGCAGCCAGTACACCGTTGATTCGCCCGATCTCGTTGGCGCGCACTTCAGACGCACTCGAGGCCAGACGCACGCCATCGCTGCCATTGCCGTAGATGTTGTTTTGCGAGATTTCATGCGCACTTCCGCTGGCGGCATCCACCCCACGCCCGGCATTCTGGTAGATCGAGTTGCTCCGCACCCGGTGCGCGCTGCCGGTCAGCTGCACCCCGGCGCCGCCATTGCCGTGAATGTAGTTCCCCTGCGTGCCTGGGTTGAATCCGATGTCGCTGCTGCCACCGGCCAGAAACACGCCGGCGTTGCTGTTGGCCATGATTTCATTGGCTTGAATGTGCTGCCCACCGACGCCGGCATTGACACCGTGCCCGTTGTTGTAGGCGATACGATTGGGCACAGGCACACTGTTCGAAGCAGTGCCAACATGATTGTCAGGTCCGAGCAGCTCAATGCCATCTCCGCCATTGCCACGGTCCAGGCCGCCATCCGGCGAGGTGCCGATGCGATTGCCCGCAATGAGATTGTTTTCGCCAATCAGCACATAGATGCCATCGCCAGCGTTGGCGGAAATAACGTTGCCGAGTCCCTGCAGAACATTGCCGACAAAAAATTTCCCGATCTTGGCGCTATCGACTTGATCGAGAAAAATGCCACGGCCATTGCCCGCAATCGCGCCATTGGCCGCCAAACCGATCCAGCAGTTGTTGATGTCCACGTTGTCGGCTCTGGCCTCGATGCCGCTATCTGGAAAGTTGATGAATCCGAGTGCGTCAACGCGCCCGTAGACGTTGAGGAAACGCAAACCATCGGCTGCAGGAAACGCGTCCAGGCCAGCGCCATTGAGATAGACCCGCGGTGGCGCCTGCGCAATGTCAGTTGCCGCGCTGTTGTAGCCCACTTCTGTGCGCCCGTCGATGTGCGCGGTACTGGTGATTGTGGGTAGCGGGCTTTCCAGATTGATGACGAAGAAGCTACCCACATTGAAATGAATCATGTCGAAGGTTGCGCCGAAGTTGGCCTCCTGGATCGCCGCGCGTAAGGTACAGCGCGTACCTCCGCGCAAGTCCTCACAGATGCCATCGCCGGGATTGGAGTCGCCTGCGTTGTCATCCGACAGACTGTTCACCACGAAGGTGGCAGCCGGTACCGGCTGAGTAGCCAGCAGGCATAGAAACACCAGGGAACGAGTCGCGAAGTTCATCGAGGTCTCCGTAGTCAGGCCATCCCGATGGATGGCGCTAGACCGACATACGAAGCCCAGAAGTAAATCGTGCCACTGTTGCGCGCGCCGCTATCCCTTGCCCAACCGCCACCAACCTACACTCATCAGCAACAGAGGGGGAATGGTGTAGGCCAGGATCAGGCTGTAACCACCCACGCGGGCAATGTTGATGGCAATGGGCTGCAGCACCGCAAAATACGCGATGGCGACGACAACGCCCAGAAACAGTCGCTTGCCAAAACCGCCGGAACGCAAGGTGCCAAACACAAGAGGCAGCGCCAGCAGCAAGGGTGCCAGCACACTCAACGGATAGAACATGCGCGACCAGTAGGCCGCTTCATACAGGCTGGCATCCAGATCGTTGCGCGTTCGATATTCGATGTGACCGCGCAGGTCGGCAATGCTCTGGTAGCGCGGGTGCACGATCGACAGAGACATCAGCTCCGGATCGATCTCCGACGCCCAGGCCCAAGTCGCGTTCTTCGTGGTCAGAACGGCTTTCTCGGTGAACTCGTATTGGGTCACATCATGGAAATTCCAGACGCGATCGTCGTGCGTAGCGAGGTCGCCGTGGGTGATGCTGAGCAAGCGCCCTTTCTCATCGAACCGGTACAGGCGCACATCGATCAATTCGATGCCGCGATCGATCACTCTGCCCTGCTTGGCATTGAGCAGATCCTGGCCGTCCCGGGCCCAGTTGCCGGTGTTATTGGTGACCACCATGTCCTGGGATTTGGCCCCCGCGACCAGCCCCTGGCCGCGTCGCTCGGAAGCAGTGCCGACGGTGTTGCCCCACCAGACCACCGGCACCGTGAGCAGCGCCACCAGAACCATGGCCGAAACAGCAAGGCGCCGTTTCGACCAGCCCGCTGCACGCAACGCAGTCAGCTCGGAAGTAGGCGCAAGCGCGCCAACCCCGAGCACACCGGCCAGCACCGCAGCCGGGCCAAACAATTCGTAGCAGCGCCGCGGAATGGTCCAGGCAATATAGGTAATCGCCGCGGCCAGGTCATAGTTGCCCTTGCCCAGTTCCTTCACCTGATTGGCAAGCGCGGACATGGCATCGAGCCCGACCAGAACCACCCAGACCAGCAACAGCGTAGTCAGCACGCGCTGGGCGATCATCTTGTCGGCACGCTTGAGCAGGCTCATCCTCGCCCCCTGGGCAGACGTTCACCCATACGCATCAACACCAGCGCCAGAACCAGCACCAGGGCATGAATCCACCACAGGCCGATGCTTTCCGGAATGGCACCGATCGCCACCCAGCCACGCCCCAGCGCGAGCAGGTTCGAATACAGCAGATAGCCGAGGATCGCGATCAGAATGCGCCCATAGCGCGGCTCGCGCGGCGGCGACTTGGCGAGCGGAAACGCCAGCAACATCAGCAGCACCGCCGTCAACGGCACACCCAACCGCCACTGCAGCTCGGCACCATCCGCCGCCTGATCGCTGGCCAGCAGTGTCTGCGTCGAACGAATCGACTCTACACGGCGGCGATTCTGCTGCTCGGGTTCCGGCAAACGAATATCGTTGCGCTGGAAACGCATGGTGCGAAATTCCGGAGAGCTGGGACTGCCTTCGACGCGAAAACCATCGGACAAGGACAGAAAACGCTGCGCACCATCCTGATCGTAATAAAGCCGGCCGCTGGCCGCGGTCACGATATCCAGACGGCCTTCGCGCTCGTGCTGCACGAAAAGCCGCTCGAACCGGGTTCCGTCCTCGCTCATCTTGCCGACGTAGATCACACCGAGCTTGCCCGGCATGTCGACGAAACGCCCCGGTTCCATGCCCGCCACCAGCAGGGAGCGATTGGCTTCGCGCACCAGGGTATCGGCGCGATCCAGCGCCATCGGACTTCCCCAGAACGACACCAGGGCGAGCAAGACGAAGACCGGCAGCGCAAGAAACCACATCGGACGGACGAGGCCGCTCAGACGCAGTCCGGACGCCGACAGCACCGCGATTTCGCTATCCCGGTAGAGGCGTCCATAGCAGATCAACACGGCCAGAAACGCCGCCAGCGGCAGGATCAATGCCAACGCATCGAGTGAGCGTAACCCCAACTGGCTGAGCAACAGTGACGCCGGAATCCTGCCGCTGGCGATGCGATTGAGCACATCGGTCAGCACGCCCCCCACCAGCACCAGCCCGAGCACGGCGCACACTGCGAAGAAGGCGAGATAGAGCTCGCGGACTAGATAGCGGTCAATAAGACGAAACACGGACACCCGGATGTCACTGCTAGAATGTTGAACCGGTGCGCAGAATTAGCCAGGCACGCGTCGCCGCGAAGCGCGGCGGGCGCAGTCTAGCCGATGCGCGCGGCCTTGCCTCGATGGCATCGTGCGGACTCCCCTTTCGATTCAGGTAACCCATGACACTTTCTGTTTCGCTCACGCAGCAACCCAGCACCGAAATCCTGGCCGATGTCGTCGTCGTAGGCATTTTCGATCAAGGTCTGCTGTCGCCATCGGCACAGGCGCTGGACAGTGCCTGCGGTGGCGCCATCAAGCGCCTGTACGAACGCGGCGATGCCTCCGGCAAGCTGGCTGCGATCACCCGAATCTTCGATCTCGCCGCTGTGACGACACCACGCGTCATGCTGGTCGGGCTGGGCGAAGCCTCGGCGCTGGATGCGCCGCGCTATCTGAAAGCCTTGAACGAGGCGGCGAAAGCCGTAAAGACTGGCAATGCCGGCGATGTCGCCAGCTATCTGGGCGAGGTCAACGTACTGCGGCGCAGCGCCGAATGGTGTCTCAATCAGCAGGTGGTGACCTTCAACCACCACGCTTACCGCTATGTGACCACGCGTGGGCGCAAGCCGGGCGAAATCGGCATCCGCAATCTACGCATCGCCGCCGATGCGGCGACTTCGCTGCGTGCCGGCATGGCGATTGCCGGTGGCGTCGAGCTGACGCGCGAACTCGGAAACCTGCCGCCCAACATCTGCACGCCGAAGTATCTGGCGGAAACCGCGCTGCGCCTGAGCACATCCCTGCCCAATTTCAGCACCGAGATTCTGGAACGCGACGAGATGGAAAGGCTCGGCATGGGCGCCCTGCTCGGCGTAGCCCGTGGCAGCGCCAATGCACCGCGCCTGATCATCATGAAATATCTGGGCGCTGCCGATGCCGAAGCAGCACCGTATGTGCTGGTCGGCAAGGGCATCACCTTCGATACCGGCGGCATCAGTATCAAGCCTGGTGCCGGCATGGACGAAATGAAGTTCGACATGTGCGGCGGCGGTTCGGTGTTCGGCACCTTGCACGCAGTTGCCGAAATGGGCCTGCCGCTCAATGTGATCGGTGTCGTGCCGGCAGTGGAGAACATGCCCGATGGCGATGCCTATCGGCCTGGCGATGTGCTCACTTCGATGTCCGGTCAGACGATCGAAATCCTCAATACCGATGCCGAGGGCCGACTGATCCTCTGCGATGCCATCAGCTACGCCAAGCGCTTCAAGCCGCACACGTTGGTGGACATCGCCACACTCACCGGTGCCTGCGTGGTGGCGCTCGGCAAGCATGCGCATGGCCTGATGACACACGACGATACGCTCGCCGAAGAATTGCTCAAGGCCGGCGAATACGTACACGACCGCGCCTGGCGTTTGCCGATCTGGGACGACTATCAGAGCCAGCTCGACACCGGTTTCGCCGACATGGCCAATATCGGCGGCAAGACCGCAGGCGCAATCACCGCAGGCTGCTTCCTGGCGCGCTTCGCCAACGATGTGCGCTGGGCGCATCTGGATATCGCCGGCACCGCCTGGGACGAGGGCCGCAAAGGCGGCGCCACCGGACGGCCGGTGCAATTGCTGGTGCAATGGCTGATGGACCGCGCGGGCTAAGACTATGCCGCGCGCGACGCTCATCGCGGCACTGCGCGATCGTCTGCAGCACGCGCAAGCCCTGGAGCTTGAGGGTCGTCATCTGGATGCCTTCGCGCAGCTCGAAGAGGCGCATGTGCTGAGTCAGCGTCTGACGCTCTGGCATTGCCGCGTGCACTGGCGCATGTGGCGCAACGGCTTCGCCAGGCGCGATTGGCGCGAGGTGCTGGGCCAGACCACGCGGCTCGCGGCTGCGGCGCTGTTTTCGCGCATCTGGGTGCCGCTGGGCAATACCGGTGGTGCCCGCGTCAGCGCCTTGAAACCGATGACGATTCCCGATTCACTGCGGTGCCTGCTGGATAGCTGACATGCCCAATGCCGATTTCTATCTCATCGACAAACCACGCTTTCGTGAGAACCCGCTGCTGCTGGTCTGCGAGCTGGCGAAGAAGGCCTTCGAGGCCCAATTGCCGACCTTGATCCACTGCCGCTCGCGCGAACAAGCCGAACAGCTCGACGAACTGCTGTGGGAGTTCGACCCCGACGCTTTCCTGCCGCACCAGATTGCCGGCGAGGGCGAGGACGACGAAATCACCGCTATCCTGCTGGTAGCACCCGAATTCGATGCGCCGATGCGCACCCTGGTGATCAATCTGCGCGATACCTGCCCCGCAGGTGGTTTTCAGGCGGTAAAGGAAGTGGTTGCCGCCGATCCGGCCGAGCGCGAAGGCTCGCGCGTGCGCTGGAAGGAATACCAGTCGCGCGGCTATCCGCTGCGCAAATTCGATATGTAATCGGATTTTTCGACGTGGCGCGCAGAATAAATGAGCCGATTTCCTGCTCTTTGCCGAGTATGCGTTTATAGGCTGAGCCTATACTCCGTCATTCGTATCTTTCCCGCGGGAGCTCAAATGCATACTTCCCTGTTCAAATCGTCTGCCGCCGCTGGTCTTTTGCTGCTTTTGGCAAACCCGGTCTTCGCCAGCGAATGGGATGCCACCGCCCCGTTCGCGCTGCCCACGATGGTGCGTGCGATGGCGACCACGGATGCGGCAGGCAACAGTTACGTTGTGGACCGCCATTGGCTCACCAGCCCCTCTCCGGACGGCGTGACGATCTCCCGGATCGCGCGCGACGGTGCCGTCGTCTGGTCGAAACAGGTTTCGCCCCATGTGCAATTTCCCACCGGCGCCGCGGCGCAGGCCAACCGAATCCAGATCGCTGCCAATGGCCGCAGGGTCTGCTTCTACATCCGCGACACCCGCTTCCTCTATTGCCATGCCTCCGCCGATGGCGCATTGCAGTCGCAGACCGAGCTGCCCACGCCGGCTTACGATTCGCTGGATCTGAATAGCGACGATCAGATCCTGCTGCGTAGACACCTGAGCGGTGCCGCGCCGGCACTGGTGCTGGATGCCAGCAACGGTGTGCTTCCATCATCGAGCTACACCGCAGCGATGCTGGCGCCACGCCTGTACAGCAGCGCCGGCTACGAACTTCATTTCGACAACGTCACAGCGACGTCGATCAATGGCATACGACGCGAATCACGCCATACACCGTCGACCACGCCGGCGTTGACCTGGCAGGTCAGCGGCGAGTCCGCGATTCTGCCCGATGGCCAGCCCGCCGTATTCGTCTTCAATGACGGATCGGCACTGGCCCTGCTGCGCGATATACCAAGCGTGGGCAGCCGGGTGCTGCTGCATCGACTGAATGCCGACGGCAGCCTCGGCTATCAGAAAACGTTGGGCCAATACGATGACTACGACCAGATCAGCGCACAGGTACTGGGTGACCTCATCGTCTTCACCCGAAGCCTCGATTCCAGCTACCAGGTGCTGAACGCGTTGTCGCTGCAGGATGGCAGCGAGCGCTGGCAGAAGTTGCATTCCCGAGGCTACGCCGAGGCGCCAAGCCTTTCGCAGTTCGTCGCCGAGCCCGGCGGCACGCATGGCGTGTGGTGGACGGTGGATGGCGTGGATTTCAATGCGCGCCGCATCCGGCTTGCCGATGGCGTCGAAGTCGCACGCACCGACTTCCCCTGCGCGCATGCGCCCTGCCATATCGACAATGTGCGCAGCGATGCTTTTGGCGTCACGCTCCTGCCCGACATGAACCGTCGCGAGCGGGCTCTGTATACCGGGCACGTACGCGCCGATCAGGAAGCGCTGGAAGGCACCTGGTATCAGCCGCAGATTTCCGGCCAGGGCATCTTGTTCGACTACTTTCCGGAGCAACGCACCTGGTTCGGCACCTGGCATTTCCATTGGCCGTTCGACCCGTTCGGTGGCAGCATTCCCACGCGATCCGGCCTGTACTGGTATACGCTGCAGGGCGCGGTCAGCGCGGATGGCCGCCAGGTGGACCTGGGTGTGTACGCATCAGGCGCCGGTAAATTCAATGACACACCGCGTACTGCCAGCAACCGCGTCGGCGATGCCACGCTGACCTTCGATTCCTGCGGGGCTGCCACGCTCAATTACCGGATCGAGCTCGAGTTCTCCACCTTCATCTCCGGCTCGATTCCGCTGCAGGCGTTGACACCGGCTTCGTCGCAGTGCGCCGGTATTGGTCAGCCGCTGGCGCCGTTGCCGGCTACCGAGTTCAACGGCATCAGCAGCCGCTTCAGCGGCACCTGGTACAACCCGGAAACCAGCGGCCAGGGATTTTCGGCCAGCATTCGGCCGGGCGCATCCGGCGGCGTCGTCTTCGCCGGCTGGTTCACCTACGATCCGATACTACGCCCGGGAAACTCCGACAGTCCCTACCACTGGTTCACATTGCAGGGCAGCCTGTCAGGCGCCAGCAATGCCGCGGTGACGCTACCGATCTTCCAGACCCTCGGTGGCAGTTTCGATGGGTACGGAACCCACGACACCCAACGCCTGGGCGAAGCCACCTGGCGCTTCATCGACTGCAATCATTCCGAACTGAGCTATCAGTTCACCGACACCGGCATAGGGAATGAATTCTCCGGCCTTGGCGGCACCATTCCGTTGCAGCGGCTGGGGGCCTGTCCCACGCCATGAGCCGCTGTTGTCCCAAGGGATTGACCAGCTTCGCTGTTGAGAACCCTTCGGTCATCCGTAAGGGAACTTCCTTACGGTCATAGGTGCGGGTCTTGCTTGCGCACGCTCTGGCTCTCCGGCAATTGCGACTAAAATCAATGGCGTGCGGGTGAAAGACCCGTACCTAAAAGGGCAACTGGGTTGCCGCAATTTCGCTGTACGCGGGCATTCCGTCGGGTATCTACCGTTGCTCGAAATGTTATTGTAGATGCGAATGAGCATCTTTCGCGCTGTTTTGCGCGTTAAAGGTAGACACCCTGGTGCCGAAACCTGTGTCCGGCAATCGATCTGGAGTATTTATGCGCAACTATCTTCAACGGATTTCTGCTCTTGCCTCCCTCTGCCTGATCGCCTTGCCGCTTGCGGCGACCGAATGGGACGTGACCTGGAACGGCGATACCACGTCCGCCATCGGTCCGGCTGCCCACTATCTCGATGCCGCGCCCATAGCCGACCGGCCCGGCTGGCTGCTCGAAGACCGAGGTCGGATGACGCGCCTGTCGCCCGCTGGCGAAGTGCTGACACGGATCACCGATGCCGCATATACCGGCAGCGAGGTGCTGCGCAATCTGCACGATGGCGGGGTGCTGCTGAGCAGCTTCGGCAGCTTTGTCCGCTTGGACGTCGCAGGCAGATTCCTTTGGTACTTCGAGCCCTACGCGGCCACCGGCACCAGTCTTCACGATACCGATTTCGTCGCCGACGACAGCGGCGCAGTGTGGTATTTCGACCGCAACGCGCAGCGTCTGCACAAATTGGCTGCGGATGGGCAGATTGCCTTCACACACAGCGCGGCAGAGCTGGGACTGCGTCTGATCAAGTCGCTTGCGGTATCGCCGTCCGGTCAGCGCGCGCTGGTGGTGGGTATCGGCGGCACGCCCGATGCGCCCCTCATAGTCAGCGTGCAGCTGTCGCGCAGCGGCAACGTGCTCTCGACCTGGACGGGCCCGTCCGCGAGCGCAACCGAATACGACAACTTCCGCGCTGCGGTGCTGAACGACGAACACGCTCTGACGGTGGCGATCAACGGCAGCAATCAGCTCGTCGTGATGCACCACGATGCCGCCGGCAACACCACGCAGCCGCAAGCTCCGTACCCGATCGACGCCATCGGATCGCTTAACTTCATCGCGACAACGTCCAGCGGCATCATGATCGTGACGTCGCACAGCATTCCGATCTCCAGCTATTGGCAGGTTGTGCACTTCTATTCCGCGACCGGACAGCAGCTGTCTGCGCCCAGACGGAACGACTTCACTGGGCTTGATGGGGATACCCTCACCGAAGATAGCGACGGCGCACTGTGGATGATTGCGCAACGGTTCGACGCCCTGGGTACATCTCTTCCAACTGAACTGCACAAGCTGACACCCACCAGCGAAACCCGGATTGTGCTACCGGACACCATCACGCACCACGCTTTCATCGCCACTACGCCGACCGGCGGCAGCGTCACGATCGCCGATGGCGAGCAACTTTATCGCGTGGATGCGGCCGGCACCGTTACGCCGCTACAGCCGTTCTCCGTTGCTCGCGTAGCGCTGGCGCGCGTCATGGGCACCACTACTGACGACGGCACCAGCTACATCGTGCAACGCACCAGCACGCTCGAGGGATCGCCGGTCGGCGCTACCATCAGCCGCATCGCGCGCGATGGCAGCGTGCAGTGGTCGGTACCGGCGCCGCAGGATATCCGCTTCGTCCGCAACTACAACTTGCTCAATCCCAGGCTGATTGCCGCTACTGCAACGCGCCTTTGCTATTGCCCCGAATCCAGCAACATCGTGTACTGCCATGACGCTACCGATGGCCGTCTACTGGCACGCAAAGAGCTTCCTGTGGGCAGCTACGACGCGCTTTCGCTCGATACCGACAATCGCGTTCTGATGTATCGCTTCCTTGGCGGTGCGGCGCCGGTCGCGGTGCTCGGCAGCGATTTTTCGCTGCTGCCGCAGAGCGCGTATACCGCGGCTATGCTCGCGCCCGGGCTTTATCACCCGTCTGGATACGAGTTGTATTTCGACTCGATATCCGGCACGAACATCCAGTCGATCCGCCGCGAAGCACGCCTCACGCAGGCGAACACACCGTCAGTGACCTGGCAACTCGAGACAGGACACAGACCGGCAAGATTGCCCAACGGGCAGCCCGCCGCCGTGGTTCTCGGCGACGGCTCGGCGCTGCTGCTCGCATTCGGCGACAACACACCGCTGACACTGCATAGGCTCAATGCAGACGGCACGCTGGGCTACCGCCGCGCCTTCAACGGCATATCGCAGCATGCCAACCTCAGGCTGGCCGGCAACCAGATCCTTGTCGCCACACACCGTGATGCGCAATACGTTACGCCGGGAGAGTCCAGCCTTTACGGCATCACGCTAGCCAGCGGCGCCATCGCCTGGCAACACACCATCACGCTGCCGTCGCCAAGCTACGAATACGCCACCTCAGCAGGAGAAATCATCCTCGATGCCGGCGGCAGCCATGCGCTGTGGTGGACGACGGACTTGCTGGATTTCAATGTGCAGAAAATTCGCCTCAATGACGGCGCTGTGATCGCGCGCACCGATTTCCCGTGTGCGGCGCAGCGCTGCCAGATCGACCGCGTGCGCATGGACACCGCCGGTACCACGCTGTTGCCAACCGTCACCCGCCGCGAGCGCGATCTATTCGGTGCTCAGGCGCGCGCCGACCAGGAAGTGCTCGAGGGTGCCTGGTATCAGAGCAAGACATCTGGCCAGGGTGTGTTGTTCGACTATCTGCCCGAAAGCCGCACCTGGTTCGGCACCTGGCACACCAGCGATCTTTCCGGCGACAACAGCCGCGCCGGGCTGCGCTGGTTCACACTGCAGGGCCAGGCCAATACCGATGGCACCCAGGCCGACCTTGGCATCTATGTCGCCGGCGGCGGCGCATTTGACAACACACCGCGCGTCGTCAGCACACGCATCGGCGATGCCACGCTGCGGTTCGATTCCTGCGGCAGCGCCAATCTCGAATATCGAATCACTTCAGGTGAGTTGCAGGGCAGTGCGGGCTCGATTCCGCTGCGCCTGCTGACGCCGCACACGGGCACCTGCGCCACGCTTGGACAGTCACCGGTGTCCGCGCCGATCAGCGAACGCAACGGCATCAGCAGTCGCCACAGCGGCACCTGGTACCAGCCCGAGACCAGCGGCCAGGGTATCGAGGCGGCCATACGTCCTGAGCTTGGCAACGGCACCATCATCGCCGGCTGGTTCACCTTCGATCCGCAGGCTGCCGCCGACGATGCCCAGGCACAGCACTGGTTCACGCTACAGGGAGACCTGTCGACCGCCGCCAATGGGACGGTGACGTTGCCGATCTATCGCACCATCGGTGGTGTTTTCGACCAGAACGGCAGCCGCAACACCGTACGCGTGGGCGAGGCGACCTGGAGTTTTCAAGGCTGCAACCAGTCGCAGCTGAGTTACCGCTTCGACGACAGTGATGTGGCGGGCGCCTTCGCCGGGCGTATCGGAACGATTCCGTTGCAACGCATTGGTAATTGCGCGGCGCAGTGACTGCGTTGCCGCCGCGCATGTAGGAACAAATGTCTTTGTGGGTCCGCGCTGCGCGCGGACGCTTCTTGCTTAATCGAGTGACCGGGGAAGAGCGTCCGACCATAGGTCGGACCCACAAACAAGTTTACTGACACTACCCACGCGCTCAAAAATACTGTACATTTGTGCAGTATGAGCACCGAACTCACCCGCCGCCAGCAGGACATCCTCGACTTCATCGCGGCGCGGCTGCGTGAGGGCGCCGCCCCCACACGCGGCGATATCGCCGAGCACTTTGGTTTCGCCTCGCGCTCGGCCGCCGAGCAGCATCTGCGCGCGCTCGCCGCCAAGGGCATGGTCGAGCTGCAGGCCGGCGCTTCGCGGGGGATTCGGATGACCGGGCCAACCCGGGCGCAGGGGTACTCCGCCCTGCGTTCGGGCGCGGCTTGGCTGCCTTTGATCGGGCGCGTGGCCGCAGGCAATCCGATTCTCGCCAGCGAACATATCGAACGCCAGGTGCAGGTCGATGCCGCACTGTTCCGTCCGCGCGCCGATTACCTGCTGCGCGTGCACGGCGAAAGCATGCGCGACATCGGCATACTGGATGGCGACTGGCTGGCAGTGCATAGGCAGGCCACCGCTGAAAACGGACAGGTCGTCGTCGCGCGCATCGATGATGAGGTCACCGTCAAACGTTTCCAGCAGCGCGCCGGGCGCATTCAACTGCTGCCCGAGAATCCCGCCTTTCAACCGATCGAAGTGGACAGCACCCGCGAGTTCCGCATCGAAGGTCTGGCGGTGGGTGTATTGCGGCAAGGCCCAGGTTTTTCTGCATGAGCTGGAACCATCCGGACTCCCCATGCGACCCATTCCCGTCATCGAGGACATTCTGTCCACCGCCGCACTCTGGCGTGGACGGCAGCAGGTGTCGTATGACGGGCGTCGCGTCGTCAGCAGTGGCTGGCCCGTGCTCGATGCATTGTTGCCCGGTGGTGGCTGGCCACTCGGCAGCCTGATCGAAGTCGGCATCGCGGCGCCCGGCAGTGGCGAGTGCGCGTTGTTTTTTCCGCTGTGGCAGAACCGTGGCAGCAAAACTCCGGATGCTGCACACAAAGCTCAGAGCACGACGCAAAACAAAACGCGCACGGCAAAACGACCCGCTTCCAGCAAACCAACGCACGATCCCGCCATCGCGCTGATCGACCCGCCCTTCCTGCCCTATGCCCCGGGCTGGCGCCATGCCGGCATCGCGTTGTCGCGGCTGTGGTGGATCAGTACCGGCAGCGAACGCCAGCGTCTTTGGGCAGCCGAGCAAAGCCTGCGTTCCGGCGTCTGCAGTGCGGTGCTGTTATGGCCGCAGGATATCGATGCGAATGCGCTGCGCCGCCTGCAGTTGGCCGCCGAATCGACAGCCACATTGGGGCTGTGTTTCCGCCCCGAAGCCGAACTGGCGCATGCCTCGCATGCACCGATCCGCCTGCACCTGCGCCCGCAGGGCGATCTGTGGCAGATCGAGCTGATCAAATGCCGTGGCCGCACCGGCGGCGCCAAGTGCACGATCCTGCGCAATGCGCCGATGCTGCGCGATGCCCGACCTGCGGATCAGACCGCGCTGCATCATCTACGTAACGAGCGCGGCTAGTGTCGTGAATCATAAATATCGGGACAAGATAAAAGGGATGGATTTTTTCGCAGGGCAAGGCGCGAGGAGGCGACATAGTGGGCGCGATGGCAACGACGAGCAACGCCGCCCTGCGGAAAAAGACGCCGTTTTTCGTCTCGACATTTATGATTCACGACACTAGGCCATGCTCTGGCTCGCCCTGCATCTGCCCCGACTCGCGCTCGATCTGGCCGCGCATGGCGAGTCGATCGATACGCAGCCCATTGCCATCGTCGAAGGTCCGGCGCAGCGGCGCAGCGTGCATGCGACCAATGTACTGGCACAGAATGCCGGCGTGCATGCCGGACAAAAGCAAAGCGCTGCGCAAGCAGTCTGTCCGGATCTGCAGATTCGCCTGCGCAGCATCGAAGGCGAGGCCGATGCACTGCAGCGACTGGCCGCCTGCCTGTATCGCATCAGCGCCGAAGTCAGTGTGCGCGCACCGCAGGATGTATTGATCGAGGCCGCCGCCAGCCGCAAGCTGTTCGGCGGCGGTGCCGGCGTCGTCGAGGCGGTACGCGAGCTGCTGACCGAACTCGAACTCCATGCACAGATCGGTATCGCGCCCACACCGTCTGCCGCTGAACTCGCAGCACGCATGGGCGATGGTACGCATGTGCTGTCGCGCCAAGCACTGATGCGCCTGATCGACAGCGCACCGCTGGCACTGTCGACGCTGTCCGAACACAGCCGCGAACTCCTCACCGGCAGCGGCCTGCGCAACCTCGGCGAAGTGATTCGGCTGCCACGCGATGCACTGGCACGGCGCATCGGTCGCGACGACATGAACTGCCTGGACCGTCTCAGCGGCGCGCTCGCCGACCGCCGCGCGCTGTATCAGCCACCACGGCAGTTTCTGCGTCGCATGGAAATGCCGGCGCCGCTCAGCAATACGCAAAGCCTGTTGTTTCCGCTGAAGCGCATGCTGCGCGATCTTGGTCTGTTTCTGATCGCCCAGGACGCCGGCGTACAGCATTTTGAAGTGCACTTCACGCATGAAGACCACGCGCCCAGTGTGCTGCCGATTGGCCTGCTGCATATCGAACGCGACGCCGACACCTTGTTCGAACTGATGCGCGAACGGCTCGATCGCTTCGCCCTGCCCGAGGCCACCATCGAGCTGACGCTGAGCGCGCCGCGCCTGCTGTCCTATGCACCGGCACAGCAGGATCTGCTCAGCGATCTGGTCGACAGCAAGGATACGCCCGAACGCCTGCTGGAACGTCTGCGCGCGCGTCTTGGCGATGAGGCCGTCAGCGCCATCGAATTGCACAACGAGCATCGGCCAGAGCTGGCATCGAAGTCCTCTGCAATGCAGCTCTCGGCGAATGAATCCGCACCCACGTACAGCCGTGGCGGCAAAGCCGAATCGACGCATGCACCTATGCACGCAGCACCGACCAGACCCAACTGGCTGCTGGCCACGCCGCAACCGGTCGACGACCGCAGCCTGAACCTGCTCAGCGGCCCCGAGCGCATCGAGAGCGGCTGGTGGGACGGTGGCGATTGCCGCCGCGACTATTTCATCGCCGAAGACCGCCACGGGCGCCGCGTCTGGGTATTCCAGACCCTGGGTAAATCGCCAGCGTGGTATCTGCATGGGGTGTTCGGATGAGCGCTGCCTTTGTAGAGCGGGGCTTGCTCCGCTGCTCTTCGCTCTCTGTGATCAACATCAAAGGCAGCGGATCAAACCCCGCTCTACAAAAGCAACCACCACCCGCCTACGCCGAACTGCACTGCCTCAGCAACTTCAGTTTCCAACGCGGCGCATCCAGCGCCGAGGAACTGGCCGAGCGCGCCAAGGAACTTGGCTATCACGCCCTTGCCATCACCGATGAATGCTCGATGGCCGGCATCGTGCGTGCGTGGAAAGCAGCAAAAGCTTGCGGACTGAAACTGATCATCGGCATCGAGATCCTGCTGACCGAAGGCATCAAATTGATCCTGCTCGCCTGCGATCATCAGGGCTATACCGACCTGTGTCAGCTGATCACCCAGGCACGGCGACGCTCGCCCAAAGGTGAGTACAGCACCAGCCTCGCCGATCTCTGGCAAACCCGCGGCAGCGTGCTCTGTCTGTGGATCGGCACGCCGCACATCGATGCTTCGTCCTCCCATCTCGAAGCACTCAAGCAGCATTTCGTCGATCGTCTGTGGATTGCTGTCGAACTGCATCGCGAGGGCCACGATGCCGAGAAACTGGCCAGCCTGATCGACCTGGGCAAGCGGCTGGACCTGCCTCTGGTCGCCACCGGCGATGTACACATGCACCTGCGCCAACGACGCGCCCTGCACGATGTACTCACCGCGATCCGCCTGGGTTGCAGTGTCGCCGAAGCCGGCACCGAACTGATGGCCAGCGGCGAGCGCTGCCTGCGTGCCCGCGATGATCTCGCCGACCTGTATCCGCCCGAGCTGCTTGCCGAGTCGCTGCGCATCGCCGAACGCTGCCACTTCGACCTGGGCGAACTCAAGGCGCACTATCGCTATCCCTTCGAACTGGTGCCGGGCGGATGCAGTTCGCGCACGCAGCTGCGCAACCTCACGCGCGAAGGCGAAGCCGGGCGCTGGCCGCAAGGCACGCCGATGCAAGTAAGAAAGCAGATCGACAAGGAGCTGGCCCTCATCGTCTTCAAGCGATACGAATGCTATTTTCTGACTGTGCGCGACATCGTGCGCCATGCGCGCAGCCTGCACATCCTCTGCCAGGGGCGCGGCTCGGCAGCCAATTCGGCAGTGTGCTTCGCGCTTGGCATCACCGAGGTCGACCCGGTGCATGGCAACCTGCTGTTCGAACGCTTCATCTCGCGCGAACGCGACGAACCGCCCGACATCGATGTCGATTTCGAACACGAGCGCCGCGAGGAAGTGATCCAGTACATCTACCAAAAATACGGCCGCGAGCGCGCCGCCCTCACCGCCACCGTGATCAGCTACCGCGGCAAATCGGCGATCCGCGATGTCGGCAAGGCGCTTGGCTTCTCGCTCGACCAGGTCGAGGCGATCGCCAGTTCGTTGAGCTGGTGGGACGGACTGCGCGACATCAACGATCGCCTGAAGGAACATGGTTTCGATCCCGAGGCACCGCAGATCCGCCGGTTGCTGGGTTTGGTGCGGCAGATCCGCAGCTTTCCGCGCCACCTGTCCCAGCACGTCGGCGGCTTCATGATTTCCGAACACAATCTATCGACCCTGGTACCGGTCGAGAACGCGGCAATGCCCGACCGCACCATCATCCAGTGGGACAAGGATGACCTCGACGATGTCGGCCTGCTCAAAGTCGACGTGCTGGCGCTCGGCATGCTGACCTGCATCCGTCGCTGCTTCGACCTGATCGACAAACTGCGCGGCATACGCCATCAGCTGGCAAGCATCGAACAGGACGATGCCACTACCTACGACATGATCTGCGCTGCCGATACCGTCGGCGTGTTCCAGATCGAATCGCGCGCCCAGATGTCTATGCTGCCGCGACTCAAACCACGCAAGTTCTATGACCTGGTCATCCAGGTCGCGATTGTGCGGCCGGGCCCGATTCAGGGCGGCATGGTGCATCCCTATCTGCGCCGGCGCAGCGGCGAAGAAACCGTTCGGTACGAGAGCGCCGAGCTGGAAGACGTACTCGGCCGCACGCTCGGCATTCCGATCTTCCAGGAGCAGGTGATGAAGCTGGTCATCGTCGCCGCCGATTTCACGCCCGCGGAGGCCGATCACCTGCGTCGTTCGATGGCCGCGTGGAAGCGCCACGGCGGCCTCGAACACCTCTATGAGCGGATATTCACCGGGATGCGCCGCAATGGGTACCGCGAGGAATTCATCCTGCAGATCTTCGAGCAGATCAAGGGGTTCGGCAGCTACGGCTTTCCCGAATCGCATGCCGCCAGCTTCGCGCTGTTAGCCTATGCATCGAGCTGGCTGAAATGTAACGAACCGGCCGCTTTCGCCTGCGCCCTGCTCAACTCGACCCCGATGGGGTTCTACAGCAGCGGCCAGATCATCCAGGATGTGCGCCGCGCCGATGTCGAAGTGCTGCCGGTCGATGTGCGCTACAGCGACTGGGATTCGTCGCTGGAGAAAACGCCACGCAGTCCCGGCAGTAACGCGATGCAACTGCGAAAGAAACAATGGCCGACTACGCCGGAACAGAAAGATCCCGAAGCATCGAAACGACAATCCCAACCCGCCATCCGCCTCGGCCTGCGCGAAATCCGCGGCATGCGCGAAGCCTCCGCGCAGCGCCTGGTCGGTGCGCGCAACAATCGCGCCTTCGACAGCGTGCAAGAACTCGCCGAACGCGCCGAGCTCGATCGCTTCGATCTGAATCGCCTCGCCGAAGGCGGCGCGCTGCGCGCGCTCGGCGGTCACCGTCATCGCGCGCGCTGGCAAGTCAACGGTGTCGAGCGCATGCCGGCAGTGCTGGAAGGCAGCCTCATTGTCGACCCGGATATTCAGTTGCGCCCGCCGGATGCCACCGCCGATGTGCACTACGACTATGCCGCCCTCGGCTACACCCTGGGCAAACATCCGCTGCAATTGTTGCGCCCGCAGTTGCAACGCAAACGCGCATTGCGCGGCAACGATGTACTGGCACAGACGCATGGCAGCGTCGTACGTGCCGCCGGATTGGTCACCATGCGACAACGCCCCGGCACCGCCTCGGGCGTCACCTTCGTTACGCTGGAAGACGAGAGCGGCTGGCTCAACGCCATCGTGTGGACGCACGTGTTCGAGCGTCAACGCCGCGTACTGCTGGAATCGCGGCTGCTCGCCATCGATGGTGAAGTGCAGAAGGCCAATGGCGTCACCCACCTGATCGCGCACCGCCTGCACAACTGGAACGAATTGCTCGAGCAGCTGGATACGCGGTCGCGCGATTTTCGTTGATGGCGTTCATGTGGGAGCGGCGTTGTGGGAGCGGCGTCCCGCCGCGATGCTCTTGCTCCACCGGTCATCGGAGCAACAGCACCGCGGCGGGACGC
>JANMUE010000194.1:0-1519 GCA_031391205.1 Lysobacterales bacterium
ACGATGGTTTGCCCGGTGACAAACGCCCCGGCCGGCGAGGCAAGATAAATTGCGGTGCCCGCAATCTCGTCGGCATCGCCCATGCGCTTGAGCGCTGAGGCGCCCAGGCGTTTGGCGAGCAGCGCTTCGTTTTCCCATAGCGCGCGCGAGAAGTCGGTGCGCACCAGCCCTGGCGCAATGCAGTTGACGCGAATGTTCTGCTCGCCCCATTCATAGGCGAGGCTGCGAGCGAGCGATTGTTCGGCAGCCTTTGACAGGTTGTAGAAGCCGATCACGTCTGAGCCGATGAAGCCGCCGATCGAAGAAACGATCACGACTACGCCGTCGCGTCGTTCGGCCATCTGCGGCAACACCAAGTTGCAGAGCCAGACAATGCCTTTCACATTGGTCGCCAGCGTCTTCTCCATGGCCTCGTCGGAGATCTTGGCGAGCGGTCCAAAGTAAGAATTTGCGGCTGCATTGCAGACGAGAATATCGATGCGGCCCCACTGAGCCAGCGTTGCAGCCACCAATGCTTGCAGATCTTGTTTGCGGGAAATATCGCAGGCTTGCACGAAGGCTTCGCCGCCGCGTGCGCGGATGTGCGCGGCAACTGCTTCGCAGGCGTCAATCTTGCGCGAGGAGATCACTACCTTGGCGCCGTGCTCGGCCATACGCTCGGCAATCGCACGCCCGATACCTCTGCTCGAGCCGGTGATAACCGCTACTTTGCCGGTCAGATCAAAAAGGCCTGTCACGGCTGTTACTGCGACTGTGCGAGCTGCCACGCGCTGGCTGCGCTGCCGCGATAGTGCTGCCCTTTCTCAAGCGCTTGAGCGCTCGCGGCGGTGCCTTCGAACGCACGCTTGTAAACGCCGGCACGAATCGCTGCACTGCGAAACAGCGAGAAGACCAGGAAATAGCGCCAATGCGGCAACTCGGAGCGGCCCGCCGCACGGCAATAGGCTGCCGTCATTTCTGCTTCCGATGGGATGCCAAGCTCATCGGGACTGGCGCCGTGAAAGCCGCGCGGATCGTCCGCTGCCAAGTGGTACGGCAAACAGCAATAGGCGAGATCTGCCAGTGGATGGCCGATGGTGGCGAGCTCCCAATCGAGCACCGCCAGGATGCGCGATTCATCACGCGCGACGATCACGTTATAGCTGCGGTAATCGCCATGCACGATGCCTGCTTCATCGGTGGTGGGCAGGTTGGCTTCGAGCCAGGGAATGAGTTGATCCATGTCGGCGTTGTCCTCGACACGCGAGGCGCTGTACTGCGTGGACCAGCGCGCGAGCTGGCGTGCAAGATAACCTTCCGGACGACCAAATCCTTCGAGCCCAACAGCGTGGTAGTCGACGCTGTGTAGCCGTGCCAACACGGTGACGAGTTCCAAGCACAGGGCGCGGCGTTCACTGCGCGGCGCATCGAGCAATCGCGCATCCGGCATGATGCGCCCTTCGACGTGCTCCATGACATAGAACGCCTGCCCGATCACGCTCTCGTCCTCGCAGAGCAGGTGCATGTGTGGCACAGGCAC
>JANMUE010000196.1:0-24018 GCA_031391205.1 Lysobacterales bacterium
GGGCTTGCTCCGCTGCTCTTGATCTTTGATCGCCATCGGAGACATGAAGCAAAAGCAGCGGAGCAAGCCCCGCTCTACAACAGCCGCTGCAACAACTGCGCCAGGGTGACGACATCCTGATCGTTATGCGCCAGCACGCGGCGCAGATCGCGGGCATCGCCGCGGGTCAGATAATCGCGCCAGGCGCGTGGTGCCTCGGAACCAGGCAGGTCATCGTCGCGCAGCACACCCAACAGATTGCGCTCTATCGTCGACAGTCGGCAATTCTCCCAGACACCGCGATAACGCCGTCGCACCGGAAACAGCAGATCCAGATGGCGCATGCCCTGCAGCGGGTTGGCCAGACGTGCAAGGCGATAACGCGTCGCCAGCAGCGGCGCGTCGTAGCAGCGGCCGTTGTAGCTGACCAGGATCTGTTCCGGCTTCAGCCATTCAGCAAAGGCGCGCAGCATCGCCGGCTCTGCCGCCATGGTGGCGAGATAGAGCTGACGTACGCGCAGACGCTCATCGGGCCAATCCGCGATGCCGATCATGAAGGCGCGGGTTCCGGTACCGCCGCTGAGTCCGGTGGTTTCAGTATCGAAGTGCATGAGCTGGTTGCGCGCGATGGATTCGAACCCGGCAAATTCGGTGCTCAGTTCCTCGGGCATCGGTGCTTGCTCGAGATGACGCTCGACGTAGCGCAGCCCCGGCGCGATCTCGATACCGGGCAGCCGACCATCGACCTCAGCGCGCGGCAGCGTGACGCGCTGGCGCATTCCGAGCAAGCGGCGCAGCGTCTGGAGCTCGGTATTGGCGACTGCTGCGGTGGCGGGCAGAATCGACATCTTCGCCGGTGACGGATTCGCTGCAGCACCCGCCTGACGTCCCAGCAATGCCAGCTGATCGGCAAGCCGGCTCATGCCGCGGCCAGCATGCGCAACACCTGCAGGCCCAGAGCACGCGGTGTCAGATGCGCGTCCTCATCCGCGGCCAGCACCGGACCGACACAGGCCGGGCATCCGGCACGGCAGTCGCAGCGCTCGACCAGTTCCGAGGCACGCTGCACCAGCTCGGCCTGGCGCCGCCACAGCGGATCGCTGAGCCCCACACCGCCCGGGAAATTGTCGTACAGGTACACCGTCGGCAAGAAGCGCTCGGTCTTGCCGATATCGACCAGGCTGCCCTCGGCGGAACGCAGCTGCCCGCGCCCGCGCCCGTCGGCGGCGACGAACCAGGCGCCATCGCCGCTGCCCACTGCCTTCTGCAGATCGCGCGCCTCGGCCATTACCGCGACGCTGGCGACGACGTGCAACGCATACGCCGCGGAGAGAAACCCATCGAGCGCGTCCTGACGGCAGGCGAACGCTGCATCCAGCGCGGTCTGCGGCAGCTGCCACCACATCGCCGTCGTGTGCAGCTCCTGATCCGGTAGATTGACCGGCCCGTAGCCGATGTTCTCATGGCTGTAGTAGCGGATTTTCTTGTAGCCCGACACGCGCCTGAGCACATGCACCTCGCCATGCTGCGCGCTGCCCTGGCCGGCGATCACGCCATCGAAGCGCTCCAGCATTTTCAACTTGGTGTAGTCGATGGCATCGGTGTAGTAGTCGACATGGGTGCGTGTGACGAAGGCCTTACGGCCTTCCCAGTCAAGTCGTTCAACCTGGTAGGGCGTGGCCTGGATCATGTGGATAGCGCCTTCGTACAAGGTCAGCGCCGCGGCGGAATAATCGACCTCGGCAATGATGGTCTGACGGCCATTGCTGCGATCGACAACGACGAAATTTCCGTCGGCGACCGAGCGCAGCGATACCGCATTGGCCGGGTAGCTGTCGGCGATCCATTCCCAGCGCTGGTCCTCGCGATGCAGCACACCGCTCTCGCCGAGTACCTCCAGATACGGATCGGCCGATACTGGCCCGAAGGCTTCGCCCTGGAGAAACGGCAGCTCGAATGCCGCGCAGCGGATATGGTCGAGCAGGATCAGCGGTTGATCGGCATGAATGCGCGCCTGCTCCGGTGGGGCCTCAGCAAAGAATTCCGGATGCCGGATCAGATACTGATCGAGCGGATCGCTGCTCGCCACCAGCACGCCGAGCGCCGCCTGCTGACGCCGTCCGGCACGGCCGAAGCGCTGCCAGGTCGCAGCGATCGAACCGGGATAGCCATTGAGTACGACGACGTCCAGGCTGCCGATATCAACGCCCAGTTCCAGCGCCGAAGTGCTGACGATGCCGTCGATATGACCGGCGCGCATCGCCTTCTCGGCATCGCGGCGTTCGGTCGGCAGATAGCCGCCGCGATAGGCGCGAATGCGCGCCGGCTTGCGCGGATCGTGATCAAACACATCCTTCAAGTATTTGGTCAACACCTCGACCATGGTGCGCGACTGCGCGAACACCAGGGTCTTCAGCCCGGCCTTGATGGCGATGCGCGCGATGCGGTTGGACTGCGAACGCGCCGAGGCGCGCAGTCCCAGATCGGGATTCACCACCGGCGGATTCCACAGCAGCACGTGCTTGTCGCCGGTGGGCGCGCCGCTCTCGGTGATGGCGGTAACGTCGCGGCCGATCAGCGCCTCGGCATGCGCCTTGGGATTGCCGATCGTAGCCGAGCACAGGATGAACCGCGGCCTGGCGCCATAGAACGCACAGACGCGTAGCAACCGGCGCAGCACATTGGCCACATGCGAGCCGAAGACGCCTCGATAGGTGTGTATCTCATCGATGACGATGAATTCGAGGCTCTCGAAAAACTGCGCCCACTTGGTGTGATGCGGCAAGATGCCCTGGTGCAGCATGTCCGGATTGCTGACTACAACATCGCCATGAAGACGTATTGCCTGACGCGCATCGCCGGGCGTGTCGCCGTCGAAGGTGAAGGCACGCACGCCCAGATCGCCGGCGCGATTGAGCTCCAGCAACTCGCTGACCTGGTCCTGGGCCAGCGCCTTGGTCGGAAACAGGTACAGCGCCTTGCTGGTGCGCGTCATCGCAGCCGCCACCACCGGGAGGGTGTAGCAAAGACTTTTTCCCGATGCGGTCGGCGTGACCACCACCACGTCTTCACCGTGCTGCACCGCCGACCACGCCTGGGCCTGATGGCTGTACAGCTGATCGACACCGCGCGCCTGCAGTGCGCGTCGCAGCGGCTCGGGCAACGATTCGGGCAGCGCCGCATAGCGACCCTCGCGTCCACGCAGCAGCTGGTGGCCGGTGATGCGTCCGGCATACTTCGTCATCAGGCGTGTGGCGAGTTGCGCGGTATCGATACGCCGCGAATCGATGGCAGTTTCGGCGGCAGGCAGGCTGAGCTCGGATTGCAGGGCGGACATGGGCATCGCTCGTGGCAAGGGAGCGCTGATGCATGACCGATTGCCGTCTCAACGGCTGAGACAGGTCGAGTTTGGATTGGAGGGCCGGCACGTCGTAGGCTGGTGGGTGAGGTGAGTCGCTTTGACGATGCCCTCTGGCATCGTCAGACGAGCCGAACGCCCGGCGGTGACGCCGGGCCGGAGAGCGCAGTGAACCCCAGCAAGCATGCGCGTTTACTGGGGTTCGCTGCGCTCACCGCCAGCCAACAAACTGCCTGCGCATGGGCAGCGCAGACGGGAATGCCAGCAACGCCATCATCGACAGCCGCTGCAGCTTCATCTTGCTGGACACGTGCTTCACCGCTCTGATCGATAGTTTCCGGAAGGCCATGGCCGATCAGCAGGGCCTTCCGAACAGCGTCATCGATATCCGGCGCTGGCCCGACCTGCACTTCTATCTGGAATCACCCGACGGCAGCGAAACCAGGCTCACCTGCAACGCAGCCCACTACTGGCAACGCCATGCGCTGCGCGCCGGTCAGAGCTGGTTCCTGCTGACGAGCCAGTTGCCCGACTGGCCCAGGCAATCGATTCCCGGCCTGCCGCTGATGAGCGGCCGCTACTGCATCTTCGATAGACGCGGCGACGCATTGGGTGTTGTGCGGATGGCGGAGGCGAGTGAGGAGTCGTAGGTCGGGGAATCCGACCTACGCCATTACCCCACCATCGTGCCACGGCAATTCGCGGCACCGCAGCGGCAACGCCACGCCTGTACCGCGGCGTCATCGATATCCCCACTCAACTCGATCGCATAGTCGAAGCTCAGCTCTTCACCGGAACTGATCGGGCGCAGGGTCTGGATGTAGACGCGATCGCGTTCCTCGATGCCATCGATATTGACGTAGGTCATCGCTTCGCAGTTGGGATTGCAGCTGTGATTGATCCAGCGTGCCAGATTGCCGCCGTCAGCGCCGTCGATGTAATAGTGCGCATTCAACGCGAACAGGAAAGTATGGCCGCTGGCGGCAGTATTGCCGAAGCGGCGGGCCACTTCGGTGGCGCTAACTCGGCGGCCACGATATTCCATCAGTCGGACATCGCCGGCGAGCACGCGCAGCGCAAATATGCCATGACCGTGAATCGGCGATCGGCGCCGGGCGAAGCGACGGAGCATCAACGGATCCGGTGGAGAGCGAAGTCCATTTCACTCTAGAGCAGATCCCCGGATGTTGCATCTGTGCTCTACGGACACGTAAGACATCCCTGTGTCCGTCCTCCGGCAAGGCATACCTCGGTTTTCAACGTGCGGCAGCGAAGCTCATCGACGGCGTCATCAGTCGCGCTGCGGACAATGGCACCAGACGTGGGCTGCGCCGGCTCTGCAACAGCCTGGCGATAGTCCGTCGCAGCTGTTCGTCGTCCCAGGGCTTGGCCATCAGCTCGACCGGGGCGATGCGCTTGACCGCTTCCATGGCTTCCAGGATTCCGGCGAAGCCGCTCAGCAGAATGCGTGGAGTATGCGGATTGAGGTCGATCATCTTCTGCATGAAGGCCACGCCGTGCATGGTCGGCATCAGATAGTCGGCGATGATCAGATCGAATTCACACTCGGCCGCGCGGGCCAACGCCTGTTCGGGTTTTTCAAATGTCTCGACCACTGCCTCGCTGTGCAGCATGGAGGTTGGCATGAAGTGAATGGTGCGACCCAGGGAGCGCAACACATTGCGATCGTCGTCTACGAGCATGATTCTGGCCATGGCGCTCTACCTTTGTCTGCGTTGTCGAAGTTGGGCAGCGTGTTGCGTTTCACTGCAATGCTGCCTCCGTGGACCAAATGCTAGGTTGACCCCAACCACACGGAAATACGTGCAAACACCTAAGAAACCTCTGAAAAAGTTACCATTTGTCTCCGCCACATCGCTTGGTGCTCGCCACACCCTGGCTTTCAACGGCGGAGCTGGTCAACCTGCTGTTTTTCGCTACTGACTCAGAGGCAGTCGCGGATCGGCAGATCCCTGACCATAAGCCATCGACGGCTGCAGATGGCCGCGGTATTCCAGACTGCACCTGCGGGCTACAGGAGGCAGCAATGGCCGTACACCGCAGACGATCATCGCGGCATGGGCCGGAAGGTCAGTGCGCAGATGCTTCTGGCACCATTGCGTCTATCCACGACGTTGCGGATGGGCTCTGGCATCAACGCGCTGCGGCAAACACAGCGCGCTGCGCGGGTCGACGCGGCTCGGGCAACGGTTCCAGTCGGAAGCCGCGCTCGTTACGCAGCAGGCGCGCAATCGTCAGCTGCAGTTGTTCGTCGTGCCATGGCATGGCGATCAGTTCGACCGGGCCGATGCGTTTTACCGCCTCCATGGCATCCAGGATTCCGGCGAAGCCGCTCAGCAGAATGCGCGGCGTATGCGGATACATCGCGCGCATTTTCTGCATGAAGGCAATGCCATGCATGGCCGGCATCAGGTAATCGGCAATGATCAGATCAAAACCGCATTCGGCGGCGCGCGCCAGCGCCAGCTGGGGCTTCTCGAAGGTCTCTACCAGCGCTTCGCCGCGCAGCATGGACGTCGGCATGAAGTGGATGCAGCGACTGAGGTTGCGCAGAACATTTTGGTCATCGTCTACGATCATGATTCTGGGCATGGCGATTTACCTCGATAATGGGCAATCATCAGGATGCAGCAGCGAACGCCTGCGCAGGGTTCACCCTTCGCCCCCTCGCCATGGACTGAATGCTAGGGGCTGCCAGTTTGTCTCGAAATACGTGTAAACACTTAAGCGGATCGCCGCCAGCGCGCGCATACTGTTGGCAAGGGCTGTATGGCAGCCAGAAACTGCCATCCGCGGTGGAATGGGGTATTCCTATGCCGATTTACTTTGCGTGCAACAACGGTTATCGACCGGGCTTCCGTCGCAAGGAATCGGCGCGGGCGGCGCCGCGCGCGCAATCCGCGGAAGCCACGCCTTGACCAACACGCCCGCCGACCAGATTGCGCTGCTGGTGCGGCGTCTGCTCGAAACCGAGCAGCAACTGCGTGCGATGATTTCCGGCGCTGCAGGCAGGGCTGAAACCGACTCGGTGCAGGCGCTCACGCACGAGTCCACGCACCCGGCAGCGCTGGCCTGCGCCTTGCTGGATGCGGACGGGGTGATCGTGCATGCCAGTTCGGCGTGGCGTAAGCAATACGCCCTGGGCGGATTATTTGGCACGGCGCGCGAGACCCGGGTCGGCGCCAACTTCCTTGCGGTGTGCGATCG
Source organism: Lysobacterales bacterium (assembly GCA_031391205.1). Taxonomy (GTDB): domain Bacteria; phylum Pseudomonadota; class Gammaproteobacteria; order Xanthomonadales; family Ahniellaceae; genus 0-14-3-00-62-12. Next base: position 6,566 of record JANMUE010000196.1, read on the forward strand.
CGTCGAGCGGGGGCCGTCGACGGCAGCGTTCCAGCTCGCCGCCGGCATACGTTCGGTGTTGGACGGTATCGTTGCGTCGTTTACACTGAATCTTCCCGGCAGCGCCACATCGACGACACGTATCGACGTGTTCGGCCTGGGTGCGGAGCTGCGCGAACGTGTCGCGGTCACCCTGATCGACGATAGCGACGAACCCGCGACGCCGGGTGATTCTGTGGACGACTCGACGCGCTTTCGCCTGACCTTTGAACAGGCTGCGGTAGGCATCGCCCATGTTGCGCCCGCCGGTGGCTTGGTCGAGGTCAACGATCGCTTCTGCGAAATCACCGGTTATTCCCGCGAGGAATTACTGCTGCTCGGCATGAGTGACCTGACGGCGCCTGAAGATCTGGCGGCAAGCGACCAGGCGCGCCTCGCCATGCTTGCCGGTGAAAGCAGCACCTACAGCGCCGAGAAACGCTGCCGTCGCCGGGACGGCAGCGAATTGTGGATTCATCTCAACACCACCCTGGTGCGCGACGCCCGCGGCGAGCCGGCGTATTTCATCACCGTCATCGAGCGCATCACGCAACGCAAGCAGTCCGAGATTCGTCTGCAGCGCTTGAATCGTCTCTATTCGGTTTTGCGTCGGATCGGCGAGGCAATCGTGGTCACCACCGATCGCCAGCAACTGTACGCGGCAGCCTGTCGCATCGCGGTGGAATCCGGGGGACTGCGGCTCGTGGTGGTCGCCGAAGTCGATGCTGCGACGGGTGAGGTCTATCCCGCCGCAAGCGCTGGCGTGGGTGTCGAATACGCTCAGGAGCTGACCGTCAAGATGCATGGTGAGCGCAGCCTGGGCACCATCGGCACGGCGTTGCATACCGGCCGGCATGATGTCTGCAACGACATCGACAATGATCCACGCATGCTTCCCTGGCAGCCGGGTGCGCAACAGTGGGGCTTTCGCGCCACTGCCTCATTTCCACTCAAGATTGGCGACGTGGTGATTGGTGCACTGGTGCTGTTCGCGACCGAAGTCGAATATTTCCAGGACGACGAAGTCGATCTGATGGTGGCGATCGCCTCCGAACTTTCTTATGCGCTGGAATCGCTGGAGAAAGCCAGCCAGCGCGAGGTTGCGCAGGCGGCCTTGCGCGCCAGTGAATCGAGCTTGATCGAAGCACAGCGTATTGCAAGATTGGGCAACTGGCAGTGGGACATCGCCAGCAACCAGCTGCGCTGGTCGCAGGAAATCTACCGCAACCTGGGGCTGCCGCTGGGCTCGTTCGCGGATGTGCTGTCGACGCAGGCTTTCTTCGATTCCGTGCACGCCGACGATCGTTCCAGTGTACGCGCGTCATTGGCCCGTTCGCTGGAGAGCGGCGCACCTTGCGAGTTCGAATACCGGGTGATTCTGGCCAGCGGAGAGGAACGCAGTATTCATACCCGCGGCCAGGTCTTCCTCGACGAATCTGGAAAAGCGGTGCGCATTGCCGGTACCGCACAGGATGTGTCCGAGCGCCGTGCCGCAGAAGAGCGCCTGCGTCGCAGCGAGGAGTTGCTGCGTATCGCAGGCGATACGGCACGCATCGGCGGCTGGAGCTTCGATATCGCGACGCGTCGCCTCACGCTTTCCGATGTCGTCTGCGCGATCCGCGAGTTGCCGCCGGGTACGGTGCTGTCCATAGACACGGCACTCGGGTTGTATGCGCCGGAATGGGTCGACACCATCGCCATCGCTTTCAGGCGCTGCTTGGAAGATGGCACGCCCTACGATCTGGAAGTCGAGATTCTGACTTCGACCGGGCGCCGGACATGGGTGCGTACCATGGGCGAGGCGGTACGCGCGGCCAATGGCGCGGTCGTTCGGATTCAGGGCGCATTCCAGGATATCTCCGAGCGCAAACGCTCCGAAGCGCAGATGCTGCGCCTCGTCGACCGCCTGACGACGACGCTGGAAAGCATCACTGATGCGTTCTTCACGATCGATACCGAATGGCGTTTCACCTACGTCAATCCCGAGGCCGAACGTCTGCTGCACCATTCGCGCTTGCAACTGCTCGGCATGAATGTATGGGAACTGTTTCCGGAAGCGATAGGCAGCACGTCGGAGCTCGAGTATCGCCGCGCCGTCGCCGAGCGCTGCACCGTCGAGTTCGAGCATCGCTATGAGCCGTTGAATCTGTGGGCAGAGGTCCGCGCCTATCCATCCGATGAAGGGCTGGCGGTTTATTTTCGCGATGTAACCGAATCCAGGCTGGCAGCATTGGAAGCGCAGCGCGCCGAACAGACGCGTATCGCGCTGGTGCAGATTCAAGAGGAACTGAGCGCTCCCAGTCTCAGCCTGCAGGCGGCGATGACCTTGGTCGCCATCAGAACCCGTGCGCTGACCGAAGCCTGCGGATGTGCCGTAGAACTGGTCGAAGGTAGCGAGCTGGTCTATCGCGCCGCCACCGGAACCCTGGCTCAGCATATCGGCATGCGCACAGCGCTGGCCGACAGTCTCTCGCCAGCAGTGCTGACCGGCGGCAAGGTATTGCACTGTTCTGACGCAGAGACGAATGTGCAGGTGAACCTCGCCGCCTGTCGCAAGATCGGGGTGCGTTCGCTGATCGTCGCGCCGCTGCGTATTGGCGAAACGGTCAGCGGCGTGATCGAAGTGGTCTCGGAGCGCGCCGGCGCGTTCACCGCACGCGAGGTCGCCAATCTGCAGACCCTGTCCGAGTCTTTCAGCACCATACTGCAGCGGCACCGTGACGCGATCGCGCTGCGCGAATCAGAGGCACAGTATCGTCTGTTGTTCAACAGCAATCCGCATCCGATGTGGGTCTACGATATCGCCACGCTGGCCTTCGTCGCGGTCAACGACGCGGCCATAGAGCATTACGGCTACAGCGCCGAAGAATTCCAGGCGATGAGCATTCGCGACATCCGCGCGCCGCAGCAGGTAACTCAACTGGAGAAACTCCTTTCAACGTCCATCGACGGGAAACGGCGTCTGGGCATCTGGCAGCACCGGCGCAAGGACGGCAGCACCATCGATGTCGAAATCACTTCCGATCGCATCGTCTTCAACGGTCAGATGGCGCGGCTGGTGCTGGCGCACGACATCACCGAACGCCTGCGCGCCGAGCGTGAACTGAGCCGCGTCAGCCGTGCGCAGCGTCTGCTCAGTCGCTGCATCGAGGCACAGGTGCGCGCCACTGACGAATCCACGCTGCTCGGCGAGATCTGTCAAATCGCGGTCGACGTGGGCGGTTATCGGATGGCCTGGGTCGGCTATGCGCACAACGATGCCGCACACACAATTACCCCGGTGGCCCAAGCTGGCGATGAAGCCGGATATCTGTCTGACATCACGCTGACATGGTCCGAGGGTGTACCGACCGGAATGGGTCCGGGTGGCAGAACCATTCGCAGTGGCCGCGCTACCGTGGCGACCGATATCACCATCGAGTCCGCACAATTCCATTGGCATGCGCGCGCCGTCGAATGCGGCTACCGGGGGGTGATCTGCCTGCCGCTGCGCGATGCCGAACGTACTTTTGGACTACTTGGCCTGTACATGGCCGAAGTCCAGTCTGTCAGCGACGAAGAAATCGAGCTGTTGCAGCAACTCGCCGACGACTTGGCGTTCGGCATCAACAATCTGCGTTCACAGCATGAACGAAAGCTGCTGCAGAATGCCTTGATGAAGGTCGCGGCGGGTGTGTCGGCCGGTACCGGAACCGCTTTCTTCGAACAATTGACCCGCAGCATGACCGAGGCGGTGGCCGCCGATTGTGGCTATGTCGTACGCCTGGACTCCGTCACTCCAGGATTGGCTTCCAGCATCATGGCGGTCGACAACGGCGCCGTCGTAGCGAACTTCGACTACCAGATCGAGGGAACGCCCTGTGCCAGTCTGTTGCACCTGGGACAGTGCGTGGTGCCCGATCAGGTTGCCGACCAGTACCCGGGCGATCCGATGCTACGCGACATGGCGGTGCAGGCCTATGTTGGCCGGCGCCTGGACAACTCACAGGGCAGGCCGATCGGATTGCTGTATGTGCTGTATCGCCGGCCGTTGGAGCGGACGCAATTCGTCACTTCAACGCTGAAGATTTTCGCCGCACGCGCAGCTGCGGAGCTGGAACGTCTGGAATCCGATGCGCATATCCGCGAGCAGGCTTCGTTGCTCGATCAGGCCCAGGACGCCATCGTTGTGCACCGGGTTCCCGGCCATGAGATCGTCTACTGGAATCAAGGAGCGCGGCGTCTCTACGGGTGGACTGCGGATGAGGCGCTTGGGCGGCCGATGGACAAGCTGTTGCAGATTTCGCCGGCCGAGGCGCGCACACCGATGCAGTGCGTTCTGGATCGGGGCGAATGGAACGGTGAGTTCAACGAACGACGCAAGGATGGAAGTGCGATCGTGGCCGAGGTCCGCTGCACCCTGGTGCGCGACACCAATGAACAGCCGCGTTCCATTCTGTCGATCATGTCCGACATCACCGAGCGTCGCCGCGCTGAAGAACGGCTGCAGCAGGCATTGAGTGATCTCAACAGCCGCAATCGTGAACTTCAGGACTTCGCCTTCGTCGCATCACACGACCTGCAAGAGCCCCTGCGCAAGATCCGCGCGTTTTCGGATCGGTTGATTTCCCGCCTGGCGCCGGCATTGGATGAACAGGCCAGAGACTATCTGCAGCGTTCCGCGGCGGCAGCGGCACGCATGCAGACCTTGATTGACGATCTGCTCGAATACTCGCGCATCGATTCCCGTGGCAAGTCCTTCGTAGTGGTCGAACTGGGTCCCCTGCTGGCGACGGTGATCGAAGACCTGTACGAGCGCATCGAATCGAGCGGCGCGCGTATCGACGTCGGCATCATGCCGGCGCTGGAGGGAGACTATACGCAGCTGCGTCAGCTGTTCCAGAATCTGCTCTCCAACTCGCTGAAATTCCGTCACCCCGAACGTGCTCCGCAGATACGTGTCGAAGCCGAGCCTGCGCGCACCGAGCAAGGTCGGCCGGCCTACCGGATTGTCATCAAGGACAATGGCATAGGCTTCGACTTCAAGCATGCAGCGCGCATTTTCGTACCGTTCCAGCGCCTGCACTCGCGCGAGAACTATGAGGGCACCGGTATCGGGCTGGCCATCGTGCGGCGCATCGTGGAGCGCCACCGCGGTCAGATCGAGGTCACCGATGCCAGCGATAGTGGCGTGACATTCAGTATTCTGTTACCACAGTGGCAGCGGCATACTGAGCCGGTAGCGGAGCAATCATGATTCCGCATCTGGATGTGCCGCGACGCATCGACCCGCTATGCTCTGACGCAAAGGTGACGCGCATGGGTCCGAATGCTGAGCAAACCACCGTACTGATCGTCGACGACGACGACGACGATCGCATGATGATCCGCGATGCCTTCCGCGAGAGTGGCCTGCACAATCCGCTGCGTTTCGCGGTCGACGGCGAGGAGTTGATGAGTTACCTGCGCCGCGAAGGCCAATTCGTCGATACCATCGCCTATCCGACGCCGGGCCTGATCCTTCTGGATTTGAACATGCCTCGCAAGGACGGCCGTGAAGCCCTGCGCGAAATCAAAGGCGATCCCGCGCTCAAGTATATTCCGGTCATCGTGCTCAGCACATCGCGCTCACCGGATGACATCGCCCGCAGCTATCAGCACGGTGCCAATTCCTTCATCAGCAAACCCGGCAGCTATATGGCGCTGCTTGAAATGGTGCAGAGCCTTTCGCGCTTCTGGCTGAATACTTCGCACTTGCCGGTGGTAGAGCGCTGACGCGCTGTTCGATGTCGGTTTCCGGCACATGAGACACGGGTATTAGCGTACGGTTGCCACGGACGCTGGCGGCTTCCGGCACACACCCGGCAACTCCGTAGGACAGGTCTGAATAAGTCACCGCTTTGTCTTCGCCACACAGCTTATTGTTTGCCACACCCAGGTTCTTAACAGCGACGCTGGTCTTCGGACTCGGACCGGGCACGTGCGATTTGTTCAACGGGTCCCTGGCGCTTTCGCTCACCGGGGTGCCGTATGCCGCCGTGACCCTTTCTGGCTGGTTAGACTCTGCACCCTGCCTGCCGTCTGGGAGTTCCATGAGTGTGCCCGTTATGAACATCACCGCTCTGCTTGAACGCTGGAAGTCTGGCGATCGTTCGGTGGAAAGCGAATTGCTCAATCAGGTCTATCCCACGCTGCTTGAGCTCGCCCGCGCCCAGGTACGGCGCAACGCCGGTGTATTGACGCTTCAGTCGACCGAGCTGGCGCACGAAGCCTACGCTCGTTTGCACGGACAGCAGTCGGTGGACTGGCAGAACCGCGATCATTTCTATGCTATTGCGGCCACCGTGATCCGTCGTGTTGTCGTCGACTATCTGCGTCAACGCAGCGCCGGAAAGCGCGGTGGTGGCCTGCCCTTCATCGCCCTGGATGAGCTGACCGAGGGCGAGACGCCGACAATTGATGAGTCAGTGGATTGGATCGCGGTGGACCAGGCGTTGGTGGAGCTGGCTGAAGTTGATGCCGAATGCGCGCGCGTGGTAGAGCTCAAGTTCTTTTCCGGTTTGACCACGGATCGGATCGCCGAGGTTTGCGGCAGTTCGGTAGCGACGGTGGGACGCCAGTGGCGATTTTCGCGCGCCTGGCTGGGCGAGAGACTCGGTGTCGATGCCAGCGACGCCTGACCTCGGGTGCATGCAGAGCACTCCGCGATGAACCGCAATAGGCAAAGGTTGCAACAGCTGTTCGCGGCGGCATTGGAACTGCCCGAAGGCATGCGTCCGGAATTTCTGCGCGCCGAATGCGGGGACGATCGGACGTTGCTCGAAAGACTGATGAAATTGCTGAACGTCGATGCGCGCCTGAGAAACATGACTGCGCGTACACCTGTCGCCGGCATCGATACCCTGGTTGCTCAACTCGCTCCCAGCGCGTCACTTGAAGGCAGTCAGGTTGGCCCCTATCGCCTACGCGAATCCCTGGGCCATGGCGGCATGGGCAATGTCTACCGCGCCGAGCGCGATGACGGCACCATCGTGCAGCAAGTGGCGATCAAATTCGTGCGTCGTGAGTTACTCGATACCAATACTCTGCGGCGCTTCCAGCTGGAACGGCAGACCCTGGCAACGCTCGATCACGCCAACATCGCGCGATTGATCGACGCCGCGGAACTGGCCGACGGCATGCCGTACTTCGTCATGGACTACGTCGCCGGCAGTCCCATCACCGAATACTGCAAACGCGCGCAGTTGGGTCTGCGCGCGCGTCTGCTGCTGTTTCGCGATGTCTGTGCTGCAGTGTCGTATGCGCACCGCAACCTGATCGTGCACCGCGACCTCAAGCCTGGCAACATCCTGGTGAACCACCAGGGCGTGGTCAAGCTACTGGACTTCGGCATCGCCAAATCGCTGGAAGTACCGACCACTGCAATGGCCGAGCTCACCGCCACCGCTCAGCGGTTTTTTTCACCCCGCTACGCCGCACCGGAACAGTTACTGGGCGGCCCAATCGGTGTCGGCTGCGACGTTTACGCGCTGGGCCTGTTGCTGTATGAGCTGCTGGCTGGCATTGGGCCCTTCGAGTTGGAAGGTTTGAGTGCCGGCCAGATCGAACGATTGATCACCACCGTGCCGCCCGCTGCGCCCAGTTCGCGGGCGCGGGGCAAGGCACCGCAGTTGATCAATCCGCGGCAACTACGCGGTGATCTGGATGGTGTCGTACTGCGTTGCCTGCGCAAGGCCGCCAGCGAACGCTATGCCTCAGTGGAGCAATTGGAAGACGAGTTGGCCCGCTATCTGGACGGTCGTCCCGTGCAGGCGGGCAGCGGACATTCGCTCTATAGAATCCGCAAGTTTGTCGGCCGCCATCGATTGTCGGCGGGTGTGGTAAGCGTGACAGCCGTTATGCTGGCACTGGCAATGGTCACGTTGCTGCGCCAGAACGCCGCGTTGAAGCATGAGCGCGATCTTTCTCAGCAATCGCTGGGTATCCTCAAAGACGCCTTCGCCGCCGCCGATCCGATCCGCGCTTCGGGAGCGGAGATCAGTGCCCGACAAATTCTGGATGCCGCGCGCGCACGTGTCGATCTGGTTTTCGACAAGCGTCCGGAACTCTACGCCGCTCTGGCGGAGACCATCGCCGATGTGGATCTGTCGGTCGGCCGCTCGAGCGAGGCGGCCGAATTGCTGGAACGCGCAGTTCAGGCGGAACAGCGCGCGGGCAGGTCGCCGCGTATTCTGCAGCGACTGCTGATTCTGCATGCGCGCGCACTGTCGGGAAGCGATCAGCTCGAACAGGCGCAGCAAAGGCTGAACCAGGCACGCGCATTGAGCGACGACGCCCCGATCGAATGGGACATTGCCCAGGGGGGCATACTGGCCTTCACTGGCAACACCGCTGAAGCCATCGTTATGCTTGAGCAAAGCGTACACAGACTCGACGGCCAGCCGCCATCGCTGGAGTTGGCCAACAGTGCGCGGCTGATGCTGGCTGAGGCCTATCGATTGGCGCGCGACGATGCTAAGGCTTTGCAGGTTCTCGACGCCACTTTGCTCTGGCAACGTGCCGAACTGCCTGCGTCGCATCCGCAAATCACGCGCGCTCGCATGCGCCGCGTCGCGCCGTTGCGTGAATCAGGCAAGAGGGAAGAATCTCTGAGCGAAGCGCTCGCGCTGGTCGATGAAATTGAACGCGCCTATGGCGCCGATACACCCGAATCGGCGTTCGCCCGAACTGCACTGGGGCGATCCCTCGATGCGCTGGGGCGCAACCAGGAGGCGGTGATCGCGTACCGAAAGGCGCTGCAGGTTTGGCAACGATCTCTGGGGCAGGATCATCCCAATGCGCTGCGTGCGGCATTCAATCTTGCCTACACTCTGCAACTCGACGCGAAGACAGCGGTCGAAGCCGAACAGCGCTATCGACAGGTTCTGCAATTGGCGGCGAGCCGCCACGGGCCGCAGGCCGAGATCGTGGTCTACTATCGTCTCTACCTGGGAAGGTTCTTGCAGCAACTCGGCCGCCCACAGGAAGCATTCGAGCTACTGGCGCCGCCCGGTGGCTGGAGCGGTCTGCAGGCGTCCAGTCCGGAAAACCGGAATGACTATCTCAACACGCTCAAGGCGCTCTATGTTGAGCTAGAGTGTGCCCCCAAACCTGATGCAACCAAGTCGTTGCCGTTGCTCGCATCGACTCCTCGGTGTGCCCGCGTGGCGGAATGGTTGCGCCTGGCCCAGGTTTGAAGTCGACAGGTGATCGCTTATCGGGATGATTCGATCAATAGGCCCGCGCAAGCAGCGTTGATCGAGTTCGCCCAGGTTTGACGAGTAGAGGTTTCGAAGAGTTCGCGAGTCAGGCGTGGATGTGGTGCTGATCCCCCGCCGACTAACCAGGTCTTTGTCCGGTCGACCGGATACACGACTCGTGGCGGCATTCGTTTCGCGCATCAGTAGCGGATTTCAATGCGCTGGCAGGTCTTGCAGCGTGCAAACAGATACAGAAAGGATATTCATGAACTCAAGTAACCGCCGGTGCTTTACCCTCGCTATTGCGCTGCTGTCGTCGAACTTGTTGGCGGTAGCTCCCGATCCGCGCTGCGACGTGCGCGGTACCAGTGGCGTTTGCCCGCCGCCCAAGACCATCAGCTGGCTGAAGGACTGCCCACGCGGCGGCGGCGGTGGACGCTGCACGCCACCCACCGAGCCGGTGATCGCAGACCTGATCTGTGTATCGCAGGAAGACGACATCTGGTGTGAGGCCTGGCCACAGGCAGAGGGTGATCGCTACAGCTATTCCTGGTCGGTAAGCGGCAGTCTTCCGCCTCTGGAGACGCCGGACGTGCATAGCGCCTATGCCACGGCAGCTTGCGACCAAGGGTACGGCACGGTTACCGTTACCGTCACTGCCCCGAACGCAGCCCCCGGCGCAGCGGTCGCCATGGTTCACTGTCGGGCAAACCCGCCGCCGCAAGGTAGCGTGCCGCTGTAACTGATTGCAGCTATCGAATGCTGGTCTGTCTGTATGTCGCAGCTGCATCAGCGATGCCATAGGCCGCGAGCCCCACCCCCATCAGTCTGAGGCAGACTTCTCCGCTCGCATCGCTGGCGACGGCTGATCGAGTTTCGTTGATTCCTCCGAGTAACTCAAACCGAGAGACTTACGCCGCAGCGATGCGTCGAGTCGATCGTCTCGTCCGCCGACAATCCTGCAGCGGACGATGTGCTGGTAGTGCCACCGCGATCTGCGGCGGCGCGCCTCATCAATCACCGGAGAGAGAAATCATGAAACTGCGCAAGAAACTGATGTTCGCCGTATTTGCCTTCACCGTTGGGATCAGCTCGATGGTCAGCGCCACCGAAGATGCCTGCACCAAGTGCGACACCGCCTGGTGGGCCTGCGGCGGCTACCAGAACGACTACTGCACGATGCATTACGAGCGCTGCCTGCGTCGCAACGGCTGTCCGAATCCGTTTGCCTGACCGGCAATCGTTTCGCTCGGAGCGACGGCGTCACCACGTCGTCGCTCCTTATCGTAAATGGAGCAAGCATTCGGCACGATGCCGTGCTCGGGTGCTGGAGGCCGATGTCATGAATAATCCAAAGCTTCGTAGTCTGGCGCGCGATGCCGCGCTATTGGCGTTGATCGCCCTGACCGCCGCACTAGCCGGCCAGTTGCTCGGCAGTGGTTGGAAACAATGGAACCAGCAGCCACTGATCGAGAAGTTCGTTCCTGGCACGATTCCCGAAATTTCTGCCGACCCCTTGGTGATGATCGCCAGCAGCACCTGCCCGGCCTGCGCCGGTGCGCGTGAATGGCTTGCAGCAGAGGGCATTGCCTATCGTGAGCTGACGGTCGATCAATCGCCACGGGCACGCGAAATTGCCGATGAACTGAAGGTGCAGACGGTGCCGACGTTCCTGATTGGCACAACACGAATCAACGGCTTCGCGCCGACCGAATTGCAGCAACGACTCAGTGCCGTAAAGACGCGGTGAACCCCATGCGGTGAGCCAGGACCCAATGTCGCTACTTAAGGCAATATCTTGTGGCACGCGTGTCGCGTGCCGTCTCAACAACTCGAAATCGTAGAAAAGGCAAGCCACAGGCTTGTCCTGCAAATGCCGGCTCCTGCTTAAAATAGTGGCATTGAGGCCAGGGTCTACGCTTTGACTTGGGGCTAGCCCAGCACCGCGCGCGCGATACTGCGCGCAGCCTCGCGGCCGTCGTAGACCGCGGTCACAACCAGATCGGCGCCGCGCACCACATCGCCACCGGCGAACAATTTTGCATGCGCGGTCTGGAACGGCAGGCGCTTGTCGATACCGACGCGCAGACGCTGATCGGATTCACGGTCGGGGGCAAGCGCATCCAGCCAGGTGGGCGGATCGGCGCGAAAGCCGAAGGCCAGAATCACGACATCGGCAGCGATGACTGCCTCGCTGCCCTCAACGAACTGCACGGACTCGCTGCGCGCGCCTTTGCTGGCTGCGGTTTCGACGACACGCAAGCCAGTGACCGTGGCGCCGCCTTCGATCGCCAGCGGCTGACGATTGAACAGAAACTGCACGCCCTCGTCGCGGGCGTTTTTCACTTCGCGACGCGAACCCGGCATGGCCGCCTCATCGCGGCGATAGACGCAGGTCACGCTGGTCGCGCCCAGACGAACCGAGGTGCGCACGCAGTCCATGCCGGTATCGCCACCGCCGAGCACCACGACATGTTTGCCTTTGAGGTCGAGATCGGGTGTGGGGCCGGTCCAGCCGGCGACGGCACTCGTACGTCCATGTACATCGGAGGCCGCTCCCACAAGGTGGTCACCATGCAATACCCGCCGCCCATTGGCGACGAGAAACGGCAGCGCCGGAATCACCCCAGGCAGCTGCTGCCCCGGTAATTTCGCATCGACATAGCGATACGCACCGCTTCCAAGAAACACCGCGTCATAGTCGCGCAGCAGATCGTCGATGCTGATATCGCGACCGATCTCGACACCGAGATGGAATTTCACGCCCATCGCTTCCAGCACACTGCGGCGTGTGGCGATGACCTGTTTCTCCAGCTTGAACGGCGGAATGCCGAAGGTCAGCAGGCCGCCGATTTCTTCGTAGCGATCGAAAACATGCGCTTCGATGCCGTAACGCGCGAGTCGATCTGCGCAACTCAGCCCGGCCGGTCCCGCACCAATGACCGCGACGCGTTTGCCGCTGGGTTTCACGTTCGATAAATCCGGGCGCCAGCCCTGCTTGAAGGCTTCGTCGACAATGTATTTCTCGATCGAACCGATCGTCACCGCTTCGAAGCCGACATTGATCGTGCAGGCACCTTCGCAGAGCCGGTCCTGCGGGCAGACTCGGCCACAGATTTCGGGCAGCGGATTGGTTTCGTGCGCGAGCTCGGCCGCTTCGAACAGGCGTCCTTCCTGCACCAGCGACAGCCAATTCGGGATGTCGTTGTGCACCGGGCATTTCCACTCGCAGTACGGATTGCCGCAGTCCAGGCAGCGGTCGGCCTGCTCGGCGGCGGCCGGTGCATCGTATTGGCCGTAGATCTCGCCCCAGCCGAGCACGCGCACCTTGACCGGCACTTCGCGTGGAGTCTTGCGCGGGACATCCATGAATTGGAAGGGCTTACTTGCCATGATGGCATCCCGTAGGGTGGGTGCAACCCACCATTCTCGAAAATTGAGCAATGGTGGGTTCCACCCACCCTACAACCGCCATCATGCCGCCCTCCGCAAGGTTTCGATCAACGAATCCAGACTGGCAGCTTTGGGCTTGACCAGCCAGAACTTGCCGAGGAAATCGCGGTAGTCGGTGAGCAGCGTTCTACCCCAGGCGCTGTCGGTTTCGAACACATGCTTCATCACCAGACGGCGCAGATGCTGCAGATGGTTCTCCATGCCCTCGGGCGATAGTCGGAGAATATCGATCAGTTCGTGGTTGTAGCGATCGACGAAATCGCGGTCCATGTCCAGCACATAGGCGAAACCGCCGGTGAAGCCGGCACCGAAATTCATGCCGGTGCGACCCAGCACCACCACCATGCCGCCGGTCATGTATTCGCAGCAATGATCGCCGGCGCCTTCGACCACCGTGGTCGCACCGGAGTTGCGCACTGCGAATCGTTCGCCAGCGCGGCCAGCCGCGTACAGCTCACCACCGGTGGCACCATACAGACAGGTGTTGCCCATGATCGGCGTGTCGCGGGCGATGTAGCGCGCTTCGCGCGGCGGCGTAATCACGATCTTTCCATCGGCCATGCCCTTGCCGACATAGTCGTTGGCATCGCCTTCCAGATGCAGATGCAGGCCGCCGGCATTCCAGGCGCCGAAGCTCTGGCCGCAGGCGCCCTTGAAGCGTGCGATCACGGGTTTTTCCGCCATGCCATGGTTGCCATGCAGACGTGCGATCAAGCCCGATACGCGCGCACCCACAGCACGATCGGCATTGCGGATGTCGTAGAAGTACTCGCCGCCATGCTTGCCTTCGATGGCGCAGCGCATATCCGCTTCCATGCGCCGCGCCAGCGTCGCCGGGTCGCGCGGCATGTTGCGCGTGCCGGCCATGCAATGCTGCGCCTCGCTGATCAGTGCGGTGTCCGACAGCAGCGGCGTCAGGTCGAGGCGATTCTGGCGATCACTGACACCGTCGATCTGCTGCAAGAGATCGGTGCGGCCGATCAGTTCCTCCAGCGAACGTACGCCGAGCGTCGCCATCCATTCGCGCGTTTCCATCGCGACAAAGCGGAAGTAGTTCATCACGCGCTCGGGCAGGCCGGTGAAGTAATGCTCGCGCAGGCGTTCGTCCTGGGTGGCGACGCCGGTGGCGCAGTTGTTGAGGTGACAGATGCGCAGATATTTGCAGCCCAGCGCGATCATCGGCCCGGTGCCGAAGCCAAAACTTTCGGCACCAAGAATCGCCGCCTTGATGACGTCGAGCCCGGTCTTCAGGCCACCATCGACCTGCACCCGCACTTTGCCGCGCAGGCCGTTGCGGCGCAGCGTCTGCTGCGCCTCGGCAAGACCGAGTTCCCATGGAGTGCCGGCGTATTTGATCGACGAGATCGGGCTGGCGCCGGTGCCGCCGTCATAGCCGGAGATGGTGATCAGATCGGCATAGGCCTTGGCCACGCCTGCCGCAATCGTGCCGATACCGGCATGCGAAACCAGTTTCACCGACACCAGCGCCTCAGGATTGATTTCCTTCAGATCGAAGATCAGTTCGACGAGATCTTCGATGGAGTAGATATCGTGATGCGGCGGCGGCGAGATCAGGCCGATGCCGGGGCGCGCATAACGCAGCCGCGCAATCAGGTCGTTGACCTTGTGGCCGGGTAGCTGGCCGCCCTCACCGGGTTTGGCGCCCTGCGCGACTTTGATCTGCAGCACTTCGGCATTGATCAGGTACTCGGGTGTCACGCCAAATCGTCCGGAGGCGACCTGCTTGATCTTGGAACTCTTTTCGGTGCCGTAGCGTTCCGGATCTTCGCCGCCTTCGCCGGAGTTGGAGCGGCCGCCGAGACGATTCATCGCGATGGCCAGCGCCTCATGCGCCTCGGGTGACAATGCACCCAGCGACATGCCGGCCGAATCAAAGCGCGGCAGAAGCTTCTCGATCGATTCGACCTCGTCGATCGCCACGGCGACCTGCCCCGGACGAAACGCCAGCAGATCGCGCAGCGTCGACGGCGGGCGATGATTCACGTGATTGGCATAGACCTGATAATCGGCATAGTCGCCGGTCATCACCGCGCGCTGCAGCGACTGCACCACGTCCGGATTGAACATATGGTATTCGCCGCCATGGCGATATTTGAGCAGACCGCCCGCCTCAATGCTGGCAGTATCGTCGAAGGCGCGTACGCTGGCATCGCGGGCATCCTGTTCCAGCTCGGTAAACCCGGCGCCGCCGATGCGGCTGGGCGTGTGCGCAAAGCACAGGTCCACCACTTCGCGCTGCAGCCCGATGATCTCGAACAGGCGCGCACCGCGATAACTGCCGATGGTACTGATGCCCATTTTTGAAATGATCTTGAGCAAACCCTTCTTGATGCCGCGGCGATAGCTGCGGCCGAGTTCAGCGCGCTCACCGCTGCGTTTTGCCTTCACGACTTTTGTCCGGCCCAGATCGAGCAGGGTCTGATAGGCCAGATATGGATACACCGCGGTCGCGCCATAGCCGATCAGGCAGGCGAAATGATGCGGATCGCGGGCGGTGCCGGTCTCGATGATCAGATTGCATTCGCAGCGCAGCCCGGCGCGCACCAGATGCTGATGTACCGCACCGGTGGCGAGCAGCGCATGGATCGGTGCCACGCCCTTTTGCGGATAGCGATCGGACAGCAGCACGATGACGGTGCCGGCGCGGACGGAGGCTTCGACGGCGAGGCAGAGGGCGTGCAGTGCGGATTGAAGCGCTGTTGCAGGAGCGGCGTGAGCCGCGATTCCTAACGATGCCGCAGCTTGTGGAATCGCGGCTGACGCCGCTCCTACATTGCCATCCACCGGAAAATACAGATCGAACCGCTCATGCGCACTGGAGAACTCTTCCAGCGCCAGCAGCTGACGCAGCTTGCGCTGTGACAGGATCGGTGAATTCAGCATCACCTGGCGCGCGTTCTCCGGTGCCATCTCGAAGACATTGCCCTCGCGTCCGATCTGGGTGACCAGGCTCATCACGCACTGCTCGCGCAGCGGATCGATCGGTGGATTGGTGACCTGGGCGAAGGCCTGGCGGAAATAGTCGTAGAGCGATCGCGTTTGCGTCGACAGCACGGCGAGTGGCGTGTCGTCGCCCATCGATCCGATGGCTTCCTGTTCGGTCTCGGCAATCACGCGCAGCACATCTTCGCGTTCTTCGCGGGTCAGATGAAACAGCTTCTGGAAGCGCTGCAGCGTAGGCGCGTCGAAGGGCTCGGCCGCGAGCGCCGGATCGATCAGATCCGAGATCAGATACTTCAGGCCCTGCTTGAGCCAGCGCTTGAACGGTGCGCGCGCGCGATTCACCGCGTCGATGGCGTCACTGTTCAACAGCTCGCCGCTGTAGAGATCGACGGCGATCATCTCGCCAGGACCGAGCTTGCCCTTTGCGGTGATGTCGGCAGGCGCGATGTCGTAGGTACCGGTCTCGGACGCGATCACCAGATGCCGATCACGTGTCAGCATCCAGCGTGCTGGACGCAGGCCGTTGCGATCGGCGGTGCAAGCCGCATAGCGTCCATCGCACAACACGATACCGGCCGGGCCATCCCAGGGATCGACCGACAGCGAGTGGTAGTCATAGAACGCAGCGAGATCGGGGTCGCGGGCTTCCAGCGCGCCGGTGGCCGGTGGAATCAGAATGCGCATTGCATGCAACAGGTCGAGGCCGCCGGCGAGCAGCACCTCCAGCATATTGTCCAGGCTCATCGAGTCCGAGCCATCCAGCGACACCAGCGGCTGCAGCTCGCGCAGATCGATGGCCGGCGTGCGCCATTTGGCACCGCGCGCCTCGGCCCAGTGGCGATTGCCTTCGATGGTGTTGATCTCGCCGTTGTGCGCCAACAGCCGGAACGGCTGCGCCAGCCGCCACTGCGGCGCGGTATTGGTCGAGAAGCGCTGGTGGAAGGTGGCGAAACCCGCGGCGATCAGCGAATGCGTCAGGTCCGGATAGAACTGGCGCAGCGCCGCCGGCAGCACCATGGCCTTGTAGCCGATGGAATGCGCCGACAAGGTGACCACATAGAAATCGCGATCGCCGCTCAGGCGCAGTTCGGCACGACGCCGTGCCAGGAAGAGCGAACGCTGGAAGCTGGACTGATCCATCGCTGCGGCCGGCATCACGAACACCTGTTCCATCAACGGCAGCGATTCGGCAGCGAGTGCGCCGCAGGCATCGATATCCACTGGCAGCACACGCCAGCCGGCCACGTGCACCTCGACGCGTGCCAATTCTTCGGCCAGCACCGTACGCGCGGTTTCAGCAAATTCTGGCTTGCGTGACAGGAACACATTGCCCGCGGCAAACACCTGACCCAGTCGAATACCGGCCTGGGTGGCGACATGGCGCAGAAATTTTTCCGGGCGCTGCATCAGGATGCCGCAGCCGTCACCACTCTTGCCGTCGGCACCCACGGCGCCGCGATGCGACATGCGATCCAGTGCCTTGAGTGCGGATTCGACCAGCTGTCGCGAGGGCGTGTTGTCGAGACTGGCGATCAACCCAAAGCCGCAGCTGTCGTGCTCGAAGCGCGCGTCGTATAAGCCTTGCTGGTCACACTCGTTCATACAGAGTCACCGCGACGAAGGTCCGCACCGGCGTGCGAGACGTCGATGGCGGAGAGAAGGGATGACATCGGTATTAGCGGCGCGCGCTAGAGCCTTCGCTCTATGTGTAGGAGCGGCGTAAGCCGCGAATGCTCTTGCTCTTGCTCAGCTGCCGATGATTCAGGGCCAGAGCAGGAGCTTCGCGGCTTACGCCGCTCC